>NZ_JBHXRG010000001.1:544774-843372 GCF_042716995.1 Nocardia sp. NPDC058640 | reverse complement strand
CTGCCCGACAAAACCAATTTTGAGGTGGGGGCCCCTAAAACCCCCCAGCACTACGCCAACTCCCCCTATTTTGCCTGGGGCCCCGCCCACCTTCGGGCCCCCGGGCCCACTGTCGCGTCAAGCCTGTTTCAGCGGTGCGCAGAACACGCTATAAGGTCCGAATCCCGACATGGTGCCCAGCGCGCACAGCACGCCGGGCAGTTCGAGAATCGCCGCGGTTCCGCTGGTGACAGCATTGCTCCCGGTGATGATTCCCTGGCCGGAGCCGGACGCGACACCGGCGTTGAACAGGGAGTACAGCTCGCTCGAGCCTGGGGGACCCTCAGCGGCCGCAACGGGTGCACCGATCCCGGTCAGTGCGCCCGCCGCAGCGACGGCCACGGCAGCGGTGGTGAATCTACGAACGAACATGGTGCTCCTAGCGGGACTATCGGGTATTACGGCATTCGCCGGACCGGTTTCGCGTCAGTGGGGCAGGAGCGAGCTGCCCAAACTCAAGCAGTCCACGTTGGGGTGCAGACACATGAACGGCAAGATGATCGGGATGAGTAGCGCGCCCGAGGCGGAGCTCAGGTAGATCATCGCCTCGTCAGAGCCGGAGTTCCCTAAGGCTACGACGCGCGCACCGGACTCGACCGAGCTTTCCGCGCCGGCGGCCGGTGCGGCGATGCCGGTCAGTGCGCCCGCCACGGCGACGGCCACGGCAGCAGTGGTGAATCTACGAACGAACATGGTGCTCCTTGGGGGAATATCGGGTATCGGCACGGCTACAGGCTGCCGGGGAACCAGGGTGTCTCGTTCGGCCAAGTGCTCCAGCAGACCGCACCGCAAGCGATCGAGTTGAAGACATGGAACACGGCGTCGATGGCCGAGCTGCCGGTCTTCGGGTAGGGGCCGCTGGGAATCAGGATCGGTGTTGCCGAAGGGGTGGGCGTCGGGGCCGCCGCCGCAGGTCCGAGACCGGCGGAGACGATCGCGGTGAGCGCGACGGCCACCGTCGCGGCGCGCAGGGTGGCGGTGACAGACATGGTGCTCCTCGGTGATTCAGCGGCGAACGGTCAGATGAAGATCAGGCAGATCGGCAGCGGGACAACGGCTTCCAGGAGCAGGCAGGCCGCGATCTCGGCGGAGCC
Source organism: Nocardia sp. NPDC058640 (assembly GCF_042716995.1). Taxonomy (NCBI): domain Bacteria; kingdom Bacillati; phylum Actinomycetota; class Actinomycetes; order Mycobacteriales; family Nocardiaceae; genus Nocardia; species Nocardia sp. NPDC058640. The sequence continues at coordinate 842,239 of NZ_JBHXRG010000001.1, read as the reverse complement.
GCGGACCGCGGCCGATCCGGTGGCGGCGGAACCGCTGGCGGAACCGGAGAGCAGGCTCGGTCGGTGGTCGTGGTGGTGGCCGTGGCGGATCGGTTCCGCCTCGGGCGCGGCCGCAGCGACGCCGGTGCCGGTGAGCGCGAGTGCCAGGGTCGCGGTGGCGACCGCGGCGCGAAGGGTGGTGCGAGAACGCATGGTGACTCCAGGGGGCTCGGGGGAGGGGCGGGGATCAGGTTCGAGCTACGCGCCCGGATCGGGGATCGAGTTGTTGCAGTTGCGCCCGGTCAGCGCCATCAGTGGGCAGAACACAGCAGCCGACATGCCGGTCGAGCCGGTCACCACCTGTTCCGCACCGGCACTGCCGCCCATGACCGCCTGGCCCGTGCCCGAGTTGAGTACCCCGGCAAGCACGTCAGTGGACCCGTCTGCTGCGGTGGCGGGGCCGCTGGTCAGCGCGGCTATGGCGGCGAAGGCGGCTAACGTGGTGGTCAGTGCGCGTGTGTTCATGTCGGTGCCGTTCGATCGCGGTGGCAGTGAGATGTGCTCACCCTGTCGTCGCGTCGGTGACCGCGCCAGACCAGAAAAGTCGGGGCTTCTGAAATTGGTTTGCTTCACATGGTGGTGTGCTAGTCGAAAGCGCTCGGCGCGTGAAGGTGTCGGTGCGGGCGCGGTAATCTCACCGCATGGGCGTACTGATTGCGGTCGAGGGGCTCGACGGGGCGGGTAAGCGGACGCTGATCGAGGGGCTGATCGCGGACCTGGCCGGAAAAGGGTTGCGGGCGGACAGTTTGGCTTTTCCGCAGTACGGGCATTCGATCCACGCCGATCTCGCCGCCGAGGCATTGCGCGGGGGCAACGGGGATCTGGCCGGGTCGATCAACGGCATGGCCATCATGTTCGCACTGGACCGGGCCGCGGCCAGTGTGGAGTTGGCGGACCTGTTGGGCGGCAACGACATCGTGATCCTGGACCGCTGGGTGGCCTCCAACGCCGCCTACTCCGCCGCGCGCGCCCACCAGGACGCCGACGGCGAAATCGTTTCGTGGGTGGGCGATCTGGAGTTCGGTCGACTCGAATTGCCCACGCCCGACCTCACCGTGCTGCTCGACGTGTCCACCGAGGTGGCCGCCGAACGTGCCCGTCGCCGTGGCGAACTCGACGACACGCGCGCGCTGGACGCCTACGAACGGGACGGCGGTCTGCAGCAACGCACCGGCGAGGTCTATCGTGAACTAGCCGACCGCGACTGGTTCGGCCGGTGGTGGACGTACCGATCCGACGACGACAGGCCAGCGCTGCTCGACCTCTGCACGACGGGTTGACACCATTAATGGCGTGGCGGCCCGATCCTGGCCTGGGAGATGACAACATAGGACTATGAAGCCCAAGATTCTGGTCGTCGACGACGATATGGCACTCGCTGAGATGCTGACCATCGTCTTGCGCGGGGAAGGGTTCGACCCGCACGTGGTCGGCGACGGCACACAGGCCCTGTCGGCGGTGCGGGAAATCCGCCCCGACCTGGTTCTGCTGGACCTGATGCTGCCCGGCATGAACGGCATCGACGTATGCCGTGTCCTGCGGGCCGATTCCGGCGTTCCGATCGTCATGCTCACCGCCAAGACCGATACGGTCGATGTGGTTCTCGGCCTGGAGTCCGGTGCCGACGACTACATCGTCAAACCTTTCAAGCCCAAGGAGTTGGTCGCCCGCGTGCGAGCGCGTCTGCGCCGCACCGAGGACGAGCCCGCCGAGCTGCTGTCGATCGCGGACATCGTCATCGATGTGCCCGCGCACAAGGTGACTCGCGGCCCCGCCCAGATCTCGCTCACCCCGCTGGAATTCGACCTGCTGGTGGCTCTGGCGCGCAAGCCGCGTCAGGTGTTCACCCGTGAGGTCCTGCTCGAGCAGGTGTGGGGTTACCGGCACGCCGCCGACACCCGTCTGGTGAACGTGCACGTGCAGCGTTTGCGCGCCAAGGTCGAGAAGGATCCGGAGAACCCGGAGATCGTGTTGACCGTGCGCGGCGTCGGTTACAAGGCCGGACCGCCGTGATCGGTCGCTGTGGGGCGCCGCTGTGACCACTGGTCCAGTGGCGCAGCTGCGGCAGTGGGCAACCCCGATCATGGCTTGGTTCTCGGCCGTCGGGACGGCACTGGGCCATCTGTGGCGCCGTTCGCTGCAGCTGCGAGTCATCGTGTCGACATTGACCCTGTCGCTCATCGTCATCACGATCCTGGGGGTCGTGCTCACCGGTCAGATCACCGACCGGCTCCTGGAAGCCAAGATCAACGCGGCTGTCGAGGAGATGGATCGTGCCCGCAACACGATCGAGGATCGGCTGTCGGGTATCCAGTCCGGCAACGCCACCCAGGACAAACAGCTCACCGACGCGCGCGCCGAGCTGTCCAACCGCGGCGGCACCGGCCAGTCCAGTGGTGCCGCGGGTAGTTTCGACTCGGCGCTGGCCATGGTCGGCGGAACGCCGCCGCGCGAGATCACCGTGGGCCCGGTGTCGGAGGTGCCGCAGGAGTTGCGCCGGTTCGTGCAGCGCGACCAGGTCTCCTACCAGTTCACCACCGTCGCCGACCCCGATGGTTATCGCGGGCGCGCGCTGGTGATCGGCAGTCCCAGCGCCGAGGTCCCCACGCTGGAGATCTACCTGATCTTCCCGCTGGCAAGCGAAGAATCGAGCCTGTCGCTGATGCGCGGCACGATGCTCATCGGTGGTGTGGTGCTGCTGGTGTTGCTGGCGGCGATCACCGCGCTGGTCACCAGGCAGGTGGTGCTGCCGATCCGGTCCGCGGCGCGGATCGCGGGTCGCTTCGCCGACGGTCGACTCAAAGAACGCATGCTCGTGCGCGGCGAGGACGACATGGCCCGGCTGGCGCAGGCGTTCAACGAGATGGCCGAGAGCCTGTCGAACCAGATCACCCAGCTCGAGGAATTCGGCAATCTGCAGCGCCGCTTCACCTCCGATGTCAGCCACGAACTGCGCACCCCGCTGACCACGGTGCGCATGGCCGCGGACCTGATCCACGGTTCCAGCGACGAGCTCGAACCGGCGCTGGCCCGCAGCTCGGAGCTACTGGTCAACGAACTGGACCGGTTCGAAGGACTGCTCAACGACCTGCTCGAGATCTCCCGACACGACGCGGGTGTGGCCGAACTGCAGGTGGAATCGCTGGATGTGCGCATGTGCGCGCGTGCGGCGATCTCCACGGTGCGCCACCTTGCCCGCGACGCCGAGATCGAGGTGGTGATCGACCTGCCGGAGGAGCCGGTGATCGCCGAGGTCGACCCGCGTCGCGTGGAACGGGTGCTGCGCAACCTGCTGGCCAACGCGATCGACCACTCCGAGGGCAAGCCGGTGCTGATCCGGATGCGCGGTGACGCTGAGGCCAATGCCGTGGCCACGGTGGTGCGCGACCAGGGCGTCGGCTTGCGACCCGGCGAGGAAAAGCTGGTGTTCAACCGATTCTGGCGTTCGGACCCCTCGCGCGTGCGTCGCTCGGGCGGCACGGGTCTTGGCTTGTCGATCAGTGTCGAGGACGCGAATCTGCACGAGGGCAGGCTGGAGGCCTGGGGCGATCCCGGTGTGGGCGCGAGCTTCCGGTTGCTGCTGCCGATGGTGCGCGGGCGCAAACTCGGCCAGAGCCCGCTGGCGCTGGAACCGATGCTGCGCAAGGTCCCCGCACTGCCCGAAGCCGAACCGGCCGAGCCGACTATCGTCGAAACCGAAGCGGCCGTGGCGCAATCCCCGATCGCCCTTCCGGCACCGCAGCCCGCGGACGCGTCGGCGGGGGATTCGGCCGACGAACCACCCGCGACCAGCGGCGATGCCGATCTCGACCAGCCGATGTCCACCGAGACCGAAGACGGGAAGTCATGACGAGTGCGCGTGGTGATCGTCGATACGGCGCCGCACTCGTCGCGGCGATGCTGGCCGGGTTGATGGTGATCACCGGGTGCGCCAGCCTGCCGGAATCGTCGGCTCCGCAGGCGCTGGGCACGATCAACCGCGCGCCCACATCGGAGGGCCCGACCCCGCCGATCTCCGGCCGCGACCCCGACCTGCTGCTGGGCGATTTCCTCACCGCCAGCGCCGATCCCACCAACCGGCACGCCGCGGCCCGCCAATACATGACCCCCGAAACCGCGGGCGAGTGGAACGACGAGGCCAGCACCACCATCGTCGAGGACCGCCCCGACACCCTGCGCGAGTCGCGGTCGGGCGACAAGGCCAGCTACGTGTTGCGTGCCCGTAAGGCCGGTGAGCTCGCCCGCGACGGCGGCTACCGCGCCACCGAGGGCACCATCGAGAACAAGATCGAGATGAGCAAGATCGACGGCGAATGGCGGATCACCGACCTGCCGCCGGGGGTGGTGATGGACAACGACGCGTTCATCAAGTCCTACCACCGCTACGTGCTGTATTACATCGACCCGGGCAACAACCTGCTCGTGCCGGATCCGCGGTGGATCTCGGTACCGCGCGCCCAGGTCACCGAGCGGTTGATCGCGATGCTGGCGCAGGGCCCGCAGTCCTCGATCGTGTCGGTGGCGCGCAATCAGCTCGCGCCGCCGGCCTCGCTGCGCGGTCCGATCACCAAGGCCGACAACGAACCCGGCGATGTCGGCGTCGGGTTGGGCGGGGTGCGCATCGACTTCGCCGGCATCGGCACGATGGGCCCGCGCGAACGCGAACTGCTCGCCGCGCAGGTGGTGCTGACCCTGTCCGGTGCGGACATCCTCGGCCCGTATGTGCTGCTGGCCGACGGCAAACCGATCGACGACCGGTACGCGGCCAACGGCTGGTCGGTGGCCGATGTCGACCAGTACAGCGCCTCGGCGCCGGGCCAGAACCGGATCGGTCTGCACGCGCTGCGCAACGGCACCCTGGTGCAGGTCACCCCGGACGGGATCGTCACGCCCAGTGGTTCTTTCGGTGAGGCGACCAACCTGCAGTCCGTGGGCATCTCCGCGGACGGCCAGTTCGTCGCCGCGGTCGCCGACTCCGGCAAACCGGCCCCCGAACCCGCCCGCACCCTGCTGCTGGGCAACTACGGCGCCAAGGCGTTCGCGGTGGCCGAGGGCTCGACCATCGCCAGGCCGTCCTGGACCAGCGACGGCGGCGCGGCATGGACGGTGATCGACGGTGACCGGGTCATCCGCGCGGTCACCGACCGCGCCACCGGCAATGTCTCCACCGACGACGTCGACATCTCGGGACTGCTCGAGGGCACCGGCGCGCCGCGGTTACCGATCAGCGAGGTGGTGATCTCGCGGACCGGCGTGCGCGCGGCCCTGATCGCCGACGGCAAGGTCTACGTCGCGGTGGTCGATCGACGCCCCGACGGCAAGTACGCGCTCACCTCCCCACTGCCGCTGGCACTGGGCCTGAGCACCCGCGTGGTCTCGCTGAGCTGGGTCACCGGCGACACGATCATGGCCGCCAGGGAAGGCAACGTGGACCCGGTCTTCACCGTGTCGGTCGACGGCTCCCAGTTCAGCTCGGTCACGTCGCAGAACCTGACCCCGCCGGTCCGGGTCGTCACCGCGGCCCCGGCCACGCAGTACGTGGCCGATTCCCGGGCCGTACTGCAGCTACAGACCGCCGATCCCACCCGCAACGACCGTTTCTGGCGCGAAGTACCCGGACTAACGGGAGATCAGGTCGTGCCAGTCCTGCCGAGCTGAGTGTGTCAGTGCCCTGGGCCATACTCGGTCGCTATGAAGGCGCTGCTGGATTTGGTCCTGCCCGACCGGTGTGGTGGTTGCGGGGTGGCGGGGGAGCAATGGTGTGCGGGGTGCGCGGCTGAACTGGGGCGCGGGCCCGTTCGGGTCAGGCCGCGCGCTGACCCGGGCATTCCGTGCTGGGCGCTCGGTCCGTACGAGGGGGCCGGACGGCGGGCGGTGTTGGCGGCCAAGGAGCACGGTAGGCGCGATCTGGCCGACCCGCTCGGCCTTGCCTTGGCGCACGCGCTGGTCCGATTACGTGCCCCCGATCGACCGCTGGTGCTCGTGCCGGCGCCGACCAGATCCGTGGCCGCCCGCCGTCGCGGCGGTGACCCGGTGGCGCGGTCAGCGGTGTCCGCGGCCCGGTGGCTGATCGATTGCCGAACCGCGTCGCTGCTGCGGATGGGCAGTGGCGTGCGGGATTCGGTGGGCTTGACACCGGCGCAACGCGCCCACAATCTTCGCGGCAAGATCATCGCGTCCACCGATCCGGCGCAATGGGCCCGCGTGGACGCGAAAGCGCAGGTCATCCTGGTCGACGACGTGCTGACCACCGGCGCCACCGCCTGCGAATCGACACGTGTTCTTAGTCGAATCGGCATAGTTCCGCGCGCGGTTTTGGTGACCTGTGCGGCTTGACTGAGGAAAGTTCGCGTGAACAGTGGCGGACTTGCCCGTGGCGGACTAGCGTCGCGAACACACACCTGACGACACGTTTGGAGGTGGTGCCGCGGAGACAGGTGCCGGGCGATTCCCGATCGGCACAGCTCAATCCCGCCGCGAGACGTTCTCAGTTTGTGCGGCCATATCCGGGAGGTACGCGTGACGACTTCTTCACGGGCATCAGTGCAAGACGCTGAACCCACCGCACTGTATGACGGTGCCACCGAGACGATCGAATTCCAGACCCCCAACGCCGAAGTGGTGGTCTCCGGTCGCAATGTCGAAATTCCTGACCACTATCGAATCTACGTCGCGGAGAAGCTGTCTCGGTTGGAGCGCTTCGACCCTTCGATCTTCCTGTTCGATGTGGAACTGTTCCATGAACGCAACCGTCGTCAACGCAAGGCCTGTCAGCGCGTGGAGATCACCGCGCGCGGCCGTGGACCGATCGTGCGCGCCGAGGCGTGCGCCGACAGTTTCTATGCCGCGCTGGAATCGGCCACCCAGAAGATCGAGAGCAGACTGCGCCGCACCAAGGACAAGCGCCGCGTAGTCCACTACGGCGACAAGACGCCGGTCTCGGTCGCGCAGGCCACTGCGACACTGGTCGACGAGTCGCTGTTCTCCCCACCCGACGGTTCCGCGGCCCACGATCACGACGAGGCTGCCGACGACACCGGTCCCGGCCATATCGTGCGCACCAAGGTGCACACCGCGACCCCGATGTCGGTCGACGACGCCCTCTATCAGATGGAATTGGTCGGCCACGACTTCTTCCTGTTCCACGACAAAGAGACCGACCGCCCGTCGGTGGTCTATCGCAGACACGCTTTCGACTACGGCCTGATCAAGCTGGCCTAGTCCGGTGACCGATCCGGGTATCCGCACCGCGCGGATGCCCGGATTTCGCCCGGTTCTGTTCAGCCGCCGAAGGTTTCGTGATGCACGGCCTCGGCCAACGCCCGCCCCGTCCGCCACCCGAACCGTTCCAGATCGGGCACCTGCTGGAACTCGTGCACCGGCCCCACACACAGCCACGCCACCGGCTTGATCCCCGCGGGCAGGTCGACGAGTTCGCGCAGGAATTCCGGGTCGTAGAACGACACCCAGCCCACCCCCACTTGCTCCGCGGTCGCCGCGAGCCATAGATTCTGGATCGCCAACACCGTCGAGTACACCCCGGTCTCGGGCACACTCGCGCGCCCGAGCACCTGCGGTCCGCCCCGCGAATCATCGTGGGTGACAACAACTCCCGTCCCGCTCTCGAGGATCCCGTCGATCTTGATCGGCGAGAAGGTCGCCGCCCGCTCGGCAGGCAGCGACGCCCCGAACTCGACCCGCTTGTCGGCTACGTGATCGGCGAAGCGTTGCAGTGTCTGAGCATTGCGCACCACGACGAAATCCCACGGCTGCGAATTCCCGACACTGGGCGCACGATGCGCGGCGTCGAGAATGCGCAGCAGGGTCTCGTCGTCGACGAGCTCGCCGGTGAACTCGGCGCGCACATCACGACGCAATCGGATCGCGTCGTAGACGCTCATCTGGTCGGCACTCACGCGCCGACCCTACCGTCGCGCCCGGTCAGGCGGCGGAGCGACGGGCCAGCTTGCGCCCGGCGGCGAGCGCGGTGCGCAAGCCCTGGCGACGCCCGGTCACCGGGTCGATCGAGGGCGCGGTGTTGCCGGCGAACAGCCGCTCGGACTTGGTCTCGGGCGCGTCGTCGGTGGTGTGCCGCAGGTACTTGTTGGGCAGCGACAGCTTGAGGATGGTGCGCCACGACTTGAAGTACTGCACCGGCAGCGATCCGGTGGTGTACGGCAGGTCGTACTTCTCGGCCAGCTCCCGCACCCGCACCGCGATGGCGGCGTAGCGGTTGCTGGGCAGGTCGGGGAACAGGTGGTGTTCGATCTGGTGGCTGAGGTTGCCGCTCATGAAGTGCAGCAGTCGCCCGCCGCTGATGTTGGCGCTGCCCAACATCTGGCGCAGGTACCACTCGCCCTTGGTCTCGCCCTCGATGTCGGCCTTGGTGAACTTCTCGGCGCCGTCGGGGAAGTGGCCGCAGAAGATGATCGCGTTGGTCCACACATTGCGCACCACGTTGGCGGCCATATTGGCGGTCAGCGTGGACAGGAAGGCCGGGCCGGTGAGCAGCGGGAAGACCACGTAGTCCTTGGCGGCCTGCTTGCCGATCTTCTTCAGCACCAGGGTGCGGTCGGCTTCGAACTGCTTCCACTCGGGGGAGTCCTTGTCCCACTTCTTCTTCGCGACCTTGCCCAGCTCGAGATGCTGGATCGCCACGCCGTATTCGAACAGCGCCTGCAACACGAAGTTGTAGATCGGGTTGCCCAGGTAGAACGGCATCCAGCGCTGGTCGCGCGTCACGCGCAGCAGGCCGTAGCCGATGTCGTCGTCCATGCCCAGCACGTTGGTGTACTTGTGGTGCAGGAAGTTGTGGGTGATCTTCCAGTGCGCCGACGGGCCCGCGTTGTCCCATTCCCACGAGGTGGAGTGGATTTCCGGATCGTTCATCCAGTCCCACTGCCCGTGCATGACGTTGTGCCCGATCTCCATGTTCTCGATGATCTTGGCGGAGCCCAGCAGGGCGACACCGGCCAGCCAGGCCGGGGGCAGGAAGCTGGCGAACAGCACCGTGCGGCCGCTGATCTCCAGCGCCCGCTGTAACCGGATGACGTTGCGGATATAGCGCGCGTCGGCGGCTCCGCGGGAGGATTCGATTTCCCGACGGATCGCGTCGAACTCCGCACCGAGAGCTTCTACGTCCGCAGCGGTGAGGTGCGCGTATTCCTTGACATCCGAGATCGCCATGGCGGCTACAGTACCGTAAGTTACGAGAGCGTAGGTTGGTGAATTTCGGTCCGAATTGTGTGAAACATCCTATTGAAAAACCGAGATGAAGATGTTATTCAGGCAGTGCGGCCGATACGGCGAGCAGCCTTGTCGCGCTCATCGCGCGCCCGCTCACCCAGTGCCCGCTTGGCCTGCCGCAGCGCCAGCTTCTCCTGCCGCGCCCGTGCCTTGAGGGCGGTCTTCGCCTCGCGCAGCACCTCTTTCTCGTGCCGCGCCTTGGCCTCGAGCGACACCTTCGCGTCGTGCAGCGCCGAGCGCAGACCGAACCGCAGACCCGTCTCCGGATCCACCCGCAGCGCGTCGGGCAGAGTGATCCCGGCGAACTTGCGCTCCGACGAAGTCTCGGGCGCGTCGTCGGCGGTGCGCTTGAGGAACCGGTCCGGCAGCGCCAGCTTGTGGATGGTGCGGAACGCCAGCAGGTACTGCTTGCCCAGCGAACCGGTCGTGTAGGGCAGGTCGTACTTGTCGCACAGCTCGCGCACCCGCACCGCGACCTCGGAATACCGGTTGCTGGGCAGGTCGGGGAACAGGTGGTGCTCGATCTGGTAGCACAGGTTGCCGCTCATGAACGCCATGACCGGGCCCGCCTTGAAGTTGGCGCTGCCCAGCATCTGACGCAGGTACCAGCCGCCCTGGGTCTCCCCGTCGAGATGCTCGATGGTGAACTTCTCCGCGCCGTCGGGGAAGTGCCCGCAGAAGATCACCGCGTACGACCACAGGTTGCGCACCAGGTTCGCGGTCGCGTTGGCCTTCATCGTGGACTTCCACGCCGGACCGGTCAGCGCCGGATACAGCACGAAATCCTTGACGACCTGACGGCCTGCCTTGCGATAGAACTCGATATCGGGCGCGGAGGTGTGGTCACTGTCGGGAATCCCGGCCAGCTCCTTCTCGATGCCCAGATCGTGCAGCGCGATACCCCACTCGAAGGTCGCGGCCAGCAGCAGATTCGCGGCCGGCTGCACCAGATGCAGTGGGCGCCAAGGCTCGTCGCGGGTCATCCGCAGAATGCCGAAACCCAGATCCTCGTCCTTGCCGAGGACATTGGTGTAGGTGTGGTGCGAATAGTTGTGCGCGCGCCGCCACTGCGACGACGTGCCCGTCATGTCCCACTCCCAGCTGGTGGAGTGGATCTCCGGGTCGTTCATCCAGTCCCACTGGCCGTGGCTCACATTGTGGCCCAGCTCCATGTTCTCGATGATCTTGGCCACCGACAGCATCGCCGTACCGCCCAGCCACGCCCACCGGTTACGGCTGCCGAACAACACCGCGCGCCCAGCGACCTCGAGGGCACGCTGGGCGGCGATGGTGCGACGGATGTACTTGGCATCGCGCTCACCACGGGAGGTCTCCACCTCACGGCGGATCGAATCGAGTTCTTTCCCCAGGGTCTCGATGTCAGCCGCCGTCAAATGGGCGAAGGCCTGGATATCGGTGATAGCCACCCGGGGGTCCTCCTGTGCTTATTTTGCGGCTGGCGCCGCTGGTTTTCGGCCTGGGAACCTTGATCTTCCCTCCCGCCGGGCACTCCTTCGTCGCACCCTCTGGTCAGTCCAGATCAAGGCGGCCGAAAACCGGCGCTGCGCGCATCGGTTTGTCGCCTCGAACTGTGTTGTCCTGTGAGTGGTCCTAAGTTGTGGTCGCGAGGTCTGATCGAAGTCAAAGGCCTGGGCGATTGCCGTCGGTCACGGGTTGTGGCCGACGCTTACTTCGAGGGTACCCGGTAACCGGTTTGACAATCGGTTAGATGTCCAGCGTGCAGTCGCCCGCGGCGGCGGAAATGCAGGTTTGCACCTTGTCGCCGGGCTGGCGTTCGTCGCCGTTGCGCAGGTCGCGGGCGTGTCCGGCGGAGATGGTGACCACACAGGTCTGGCAGATGCCCATGCGACAACCGAAGGGCAGCTGCACGCCCACCGATTCGCCGGCTTCCAACAGGCTGGTGGCGCCGTCGACGGTGACCGTGCGACCGGTCGTGCCGAAGGTGACGGTGCCGCCCTCGCCGACCGCGGAGCGTTCGACTTCGAAGCGTTCGATGTGCAGCTTGTCGGCGACGCCGGCCGTCTTCCAATGGCTTTCGATCGCGTCGAGCATCGGCGCGGGTCCGCAGGCCCAGGTCTCGCGCTCGCGCCAGTCGGGGTAGAGCTCGTCGAGGCTGGCCAGGGAGAACAGGCCGTGGTCGTCGGTGAGCTGCAGGTGCGACACGAAGCTGGGGTGCTTGTCGTGCAGGGCGCGCAGCTCGGCGCCGAACATCACGTCGGCGTCGGTGGGCGCGGAATGCACGTGCACCACATCGTGCACACCGTCGCGACGGTCCATCGTGCGCAGCATCGACATCACGGGGGTGATGCCGCTGCCCGCGGTGAGGAACAGCACCTTCGACGGCGGCGGTTCGGGGAGCACGAACCCGCCCTGCGGTGCGGCCAGGCGCACGATGGTGCCCTCGGCCACTCCGTTGACAAGGTGGCTTGACAGCTTGCCTTCGGGCATCGCCTTGACCGCGATGGAGATCAGGCGCTTGCCGCCCTCGCCGGTCCAGTCCGGCGGGCAGGTCAGCGAGTACGAACGCCAGTTCCAGCGGCCGTCGATCAGGATGCCGATGCCGATGTACTGCCCCGGCTGGTACTTGAAGTCGAAGCCCCAGCCCGGCTTGATCACCAGGGTCGCCGAGTCGGCGGTCTCCTTCTTGACCTCCACGATGCGCCCGCGCAGTTCGCGCGCGGACCACAGCGGGTTGGCCAGGTGCAGGTAGTCGTCGGGGAGCAGGGGAGTGGTCACCCGGGCCACCGCACCACGCAAAACGTTCAGCTTGCCGCCACGATCGCCGACCTGCGCCGCCGGAGCTTCGAGCCATTCCCGGAACTTGTTGAGCACCATGCTGTGCGTTTTCTCCTGTGCCTAGTTGCGGCTGGTGCCGCCAGCACCCCAGGTTACGGCATCGTAGGTTTTGCGCCAGTTGTGAACATTGGGCAAGCGATGGACCCCGTAACCGGAAAAACTACAGAAGTTCCAGCAAGAACGGCACTTCCTGGGGCGCGTACCAGGCCAACTGGTGGTCTTCGGCGTCGCCGAGCACGAACTCCGCGTCGGGATCGCCCAGATCGGCGGCGTCGATGACGTCCACCGCCTTGGCCACCTGCGGTTCGGCGTCGGCCAGGTCCACGTGCACCGCCGCGACCTGCGCGAACGTGACCGGCCCCGACAGCTTCACCACCGCGTCGTCGAGGTCGGGCCGCAGTTTCGCCCCCGGCACGTCCGCGGCGATCACCGCGCGCCGATACACCGGCGAACCCGGGTTGGCCGCCTCACCTTCCGCGGTGGCATCGTCGTCCATCTCGTCGTCGCCGTCGCGTTCGGCCGCGATCAACCGCATGGAGGCCCGCGCGGCCTCCTGCATCGCCACTTCGGCCAGCTCCTCGTCGTCGCCGGCCGCATACGCCTCGCGCAGGGCGGGGGTCACCGCGAACGCGGTCGCGCCCAGCGGCAGCAGCTGCTGTTCGTCGACCAGTTGCCGCAGGATCGGGATGGTGGCGGGGATGTAGACGCGCATCGTGTCGTTCTCAGAGACAGGCACCGAGCAACTCCTCCATCGATTCGTGCACCGATGCCGCGAGGACATCGATATCGGCCATGGCGTCGCGGTCGGCGTTGAGTCCGTAGAAGACCTGACCGTCGTATGAGGTGAGTCCGAAACTCAAGGTCTGATTGCGCAGCAGCGGCGACACCGGGTACATCTCCAGCATGCGCGCTCCGCCGATGTACATCGCGGTCTGTGGCCCCGGCGCGTTGGTGATCACCAGGTTGAAACTGTTGTCGGCGAAGGTGCTGGCCGCGCGCACACTCATCGCGTGCAGGCTGGCGGGCGCGAACCCGGCCAGGTGCACCAGCGTGCGGGCGCGCACGCCGCGTCGGGTTCGGCCGGCTTCCTCGGTGGCGTGCGAGATGTGCGACAGCCGCATGGTCGGGTTCGGTTCGCCCACGGGCAGGTCGATGAGAAACGACGAGACCTCGCTGGCAGGGGTGAGCTGGTTGTCGCCGTCGACATAGACCGACATCGGTACCACCGCGCGCAGGTTGGTCGACTCGGTCAGCGCCTCGTTGCGCGACAGCAGCCAGTTGCGCAACGCCCCGGTGACCACCGCGAGCACGGTGTCGTTGATCGAGCAGTCGAAATGCCTGCGGATCTTGCGGTAGTCCTCGAGGTCGGTGCGCACCACGTCGAACCGGCGGCTGCGTGAGGTGCGGGCGTTGAGCGGGCTGTCGGGCGCGGCGCCGGTGGTGGCCGCGCGCACCGCGTTGGCGGCGGCGGCCATGGCCATCCTGGTCCCGCGCACCACGCCGAACGCGTTGGAGCCCGCGTCGCGCACCACGCTGTAGGCCTCGCGCGGTTGCGCGGCCAGTTGCGACAGTGCCCCGGCCATCAGTTCCACATCGGTGGGTTCGCGCGGCGCCCGCCAAGCGTCGTCGGCCAGTTCGCGCGGCAGCGGGCTGTTGTCCAGGATCACGTGCCCGATTTCCAGGGCGGTATCACCGTCGACCAGCGCGGAATGCGACTTGGTGAACACCGCGGCGCGCCCGTCCGACAATCCTTCGATCAGATACATCTCCCACAGCGGTCGCCCCTGGTCCAGCGGCCGTGACGCCAGGCGCGCGACCAGGTCGTAGAGCTGTTCGTCGCTGCCGGGACCGGGCAGCGCGGAGCGACGGATGTGATAGCTGATGTCGAATCGACTGTCTTCGACCCAGACCGGGCGACCCATCGCCAGGGGGATCTCGCGCACCTTGCGGCGGTAGCGCGGCACCATCGGCAGCCGGGATTCGACCAGGTCGACGAGGCCTTCGTAGTCCAGCACCTGACCTGTGATGTCAGGGGAAGTGTTGTTCAGGATCGCGAGAGAGCCGATGTGGATCGGGTTGCTACTCGACTCGAGCCGATAGAACGACGCGTCCTGCGGCGTCAATCTCGTGATCACGCGCTCCGAAGCTCCTTCCGGTGCCGTATGGCGCTGCTCGGGCACGCGTCACATCCTACGTCACAGCACGTGAATCGCGGTGCCGGGCAACGTGGCTGGTCGAATGCGTTGACCTGGGGTGATGAGAGCGGCGGTACGTCGGGCACGGGTGCACGCCGCCGGGTACGGTGGTCGGCGGACTACCATCGCCGTTAAACACACTTCCGACCAGAGGACTGACGAGACCCGTGCCTGCGCTGAGCCCACTGACGAGGTTGCTACGGATTGGTGAAGGTCGCATGGTCAAGCGGCTCTCGAACCTCGCCGACGAGGTCATCGCGTACGGCGACGAGATCGAAGCCCTGACCGACGCGGAGCTGCGCGCCAAGACCGACGAGTTCCGCGAGCGCTACGCGGCCGGGGAAACCCTGGACGACCTGCTGCTCGAGGCCTTCGCCGTCGCGCGTGAGGCGTCGTGGCGAGTGCTGAACCAGAAGCACTACAAGGTCCAGATCATGGGTGGCGCCTCGCTGCACCTGGGCAACATCTCGGAGATGAAGACCGGTGAGGGCAAGACCCTGACCTGTGTGCTCCCCGCCTACTTGAACGCGATCTCCGGCGACGGCGTGCACGTGGTCACCGTCAACGACTACCTCGCCAAGCGCGACTCCGAGTGGATGGGCCGCGTGCACCGTTTCCTCGGTTTCGAGGTCGGCGTGATCCTCGGTGGCATGACCCCGGCCGAGCGCCGCGTGGCCTACGCCGCCGACATCACCTACGGCACGAACAACGAGTTCGGCTTCGACTACCTGCGCGACAACATGACCCACTCCCTGGACGATCTCGTCCAGCGCGGTCACAACTTCGCCGTGGTCGACGAGGTCGACTCCATCCTCATCGACGAGGCCCGCACCCCGCTGATCATCTCGGGCCCCGCGGACGCCTCCTCGAAGTGGTACGCCGAGTTCGCGCGCATCGCGCCGCTGCTCAAGAAGGATGTCCACTACGAAGTCGACATCAAGAAGCGCACCATCGGCGTGCACGAGGCGGGCGTGGAGTTCGTCGAGGATCAGCTCGGCATCGACAACCTGTACGAGGCCGCGAACTCGCCGCTGGTGAGCTACCTGAACAACGCCATCAAGGCCAAGGAGCTCTACCAGCGCGACAAGGACTACATCGTCCGCGACGGCGAGGTCATCATCGTCGACGAGTTCACCGGCCGCATCCTGGTCGGACGCCGCTACAACGAGGGCATGCACCAGGCGATCGAGGCCAAGGAGAAGGTCGAGATCCAGCCGGAGAACCAGACCCTGGCCACGATCACCCTGCAGAACTACTTCCGCCTCTACAACAAGCTGTCCGGTATGACCGGTACCGCCGAGACCGAGGCCGCCGAGCTGCACTCGATCTACAACCTCGGCGTGGTCCCGATCCCGACCAACCGCCCGATGGTCCGCAAGGACCAGGCCGACCTGATCTACAAGTCCGAAGAGGCCAAGTTCGCCGCCGTCGTCGACGACGTCACCGAGCGCCACGAGAAGGGCCAGCCGGTCCTGATCGGTACCACCAGCGTCGAGCGCTCGGAGTACCTGTCCAAGCAGTTCACCAAACGCGGTGTGGCACACAGTGTTCTGAACGCGAAGTTCCACGAGCAGGAAGCCCAGATCATCGCCGAGGCCGGTCGCCCCGGCGCGGTCACGGTCGCCACCAACATGGCCGGCCGTGGTACCGACATCGTGCTGGGCGGCAACGCCGACATCCTCGCCGACCTGGTGCTGCGCAAGCAGGGCCTGGACCCGGTGAACACCCCCGACGAGTACGAGGCCGCCTGGCACTCGACGCTCGCGCAGGTCAAGAAGCAGACCGAGGAAGACGCCGAAACCGTGCGCGAGGCCGGCGGCCTGTACGTGCTGGGCACCGAGCGTCACGAATCGCGTCGTATCGACAACCAGCTGCGCGGCCGCTCCGGCCGTCAGGGCGACCCGGGCGAGTCCCGTTTCTACCTGTCGCTGGGCGACGAACTGATGCGCCGCTTCAACGGTGCCGCGCTCGAGTCGATCATGACCCGCCTGAACCTGCCCGACGACGTCCCGATCGAGGCCAAGATGGTCTCCAAGGCCATCAAGAGCGCCCAGACGCAGGTCGAGCAGCAGAACTTCGAGATCCGCAAGAACGTGCTCAAGTACGACGAGGTCATGAACCAGCAGCGCACCGTGATCTACGGCGAGCGCAACCAGATCCTGCGTGGCGAGGACATGGAGGGTCAGGTCCAGAACATGATCACCGACGTGACCACCGCCTACGTCGACGGCGCCACCGCCGAAGGCTACGTAGAGGACTGGGACCTGGACAAGCTCTGGACCGCCCTCAAAACCCTCTACCCGGTGACCCTTGACCACAAGGAACTCACCGGCGAAACCGCCACCGGCGACGCGGGCGAACTCACCCGCGACGAACTGCGCGAAACCCTGCTCGAAGACGCCCACAACGCCTACGAGAAGCGCGAACAGGAAATCGACGGCCTCGCAGGCGCAGGCGCGATGCGCAACCTGGAACGCCAGGTCCTGCTCTCGGTCCTGGACCGCAAGTGGCGCGAACACCTCTACGAGATGGACTACCTCAAAGAGGGCATCGGCCTACGCGCCATGGCCCAGCGCGACCCCCTGGTCGAATACCAGCGCGAAGGTTTCGACATGTTCGCGGCCATGCTGGAAGGCCTGAAAGAGGAGTCCGTCGGCTTCCTCTTCAACCTCCAGGTAGAAGTCCAACAGCCCCAGCCCGAAGGGGTCTCCGTCGACAAGGGTCTCCGTTCCCCCGTCGGCGCCCCGGTTCAAGACGCCCCCGTCCAGGCCCCACCGGCCTTGCGCGCCAAGGGAATCACCGACCAGGCCCCCCGAGCGATGAACTACTCGGGCCCCGCCGAAGACGGCCACGCCGAATCCCATTCCGACGCACAGGAATACGGCGGCCAGGGCGGCACCCGCCGCGAACGTCGCGAGGCGGCTCGCGGCGAAACTAAGGGCAAGCGCCGCCGCTGAGGCGTTGCTCATGGCGACGACCGAGGCCCTCGCTATTCGCGGGGGCCTCGGCGTCACTCCACCTGGACCAATAGTGTGGATAGGGCGACGGCCGCCCCACCGAAACTCGGTGTTTGGAGGCTGCAAACAAGCTGTCGAGATCTCAGCAAGATTCGCTACCAGAGATCCGACGGCGCTTGTCCTCCTATCGGCCGCCCCGTCGAAGATGTCGGATCCACTCGCGAATTCGGACGGTGTCGAAGGTGGGTGACCCGATTGCGCGCGTGTAATCAGCGAACCGCTGCTTGACGGCCACAGGGGTGCTTGCTGTTGTTCCCGACTGTTCTTGAAGAGATGCGAGACTACTGCGTGTCAGCAGTGTGTTTGGATGGTCGTGCCCAAGGATGCGCTGCTGGTCGGTGACCAGTTGCTCAAAGGCCGCGAGGGCGCGGAGGGAGTTTCCCGACCTGCTGTAACAGTTAGCGATGTTGCTGCGTATTCGGAGCGTATCCGGATGGTCACGTCCGAGTACGCGGTGCTGGTCATGCAGCAACTGTTCGAAATAGGCAAGGGCAGCGGTGAAGTCGCCGGATATTCCAAGCCAGGATGCGATATTGCTGCGTGTTCGGAACGTGTCGGGATGGTCGGGCCCGAGCACGCGGCACCGATCGGTGAGGAGTTCGCCGAATGCGGCGATAGCGCCAGTGGTGTCGCCGGATCGCCCGCGGCAGAAGGCAATGTTGCTGCGTGTTCGGAGCGTGTCGGGATGGTCGTGCCCAAGGATGCGCTGTTGGTCCGGCAGCAGATGCTCCGCGGAGGTGAGTGCGCCGGGTATATCGCCGGACTCGCCGCGCCACGACGCTATGTTGCTGCGGGCTTCCAGCGTGTCCGGATGGTCAGCTCCGAGGATACGTTGGCAGTCGGAGAGGAGGAGTTCGAATGCGGTTAACGCTCCGACGAGGTCTCCCGTTTCCCCACGCCAGTAGGCGATGTTGTTGCGGATGCGTAGTACGTCGGGGTGGTCGGGTCCAAGGATCCGTTGGTGGTCAGGAAGGAGATGTTCTGTTAGTGCGAGTGCGTCGCCCACACGTCCGCCGAGTGCTAGGTGTCGGGCGCCAGCTTTCGTGCGGTACGCAAGCATTTGTGTGGATCCCTGGGATGTAAGGCTGTCGGCGATGGCCAGGTGAGCTGCAGCGAGGTCTCCTGCAATGTGTCCGGCTATGGGACGTCTGAAAGCCAAGTGTGCCAATCCGATTCGCTCTTCCTCGGATTTCGGTGCGGTGCGTGCGATCAGCGAGCCGAGCGACGTGATCAGGTTGCGAAGTGTGGACTCGGAGATACCGCTCCCGCCGAGTCGGATCAGGGCGGTTTGAGCGACTTCGAAGGGAAGTACTGGCCCGACGCCGACGGCGAGGAGAACAGCGAGCAGTCGGCGGATGGAGGCTGCAGAAGTCTTGGATGGAGTGCCGTCGTCCGCCGGAGCGGAGGCGTCATCGATGCGTTGGGCGACGGCTCGGGCCAAAACCGAGTCATCTGCGCTCGACCAGTTTGCGGGGAGTCGGGAAATCTCGGCTAGCAAACGGGAGATCAACCAGCCGCCAGAGATCGGAGCGTCCGAAATCCGCGTTCCCGCGAGGTCTTCCTTGGTGATGCCGCCCCGTACTGCGATAGTTGCGTTGACCACAGCTTGCACAGAAGGCAACTCGATGGTGACACGGTAGGCGCTGTCGAGCCGGGGATCCTCTGCTGCCACCGTACCTGCCCGAACACCGATAATAATGCACAGGTGCCGAGCTGCCGCATCGGTTGTCATCGCCGTAATCGCGCTCAAAAGCTCGTCCCGGTTGCCGTGATCTGGCTGATCGAGCCCGTCCACGATGATGTGCACCGCATGCTTTGTCGCCACCGCCGCGAAGGGCAACATCACGAGTCTCTCAAGAGGGCCCCTGGTGCGCAGTTGCTCTTCGGAGAGCATGCTGGCGACCCGCTCGGCAGCTTCGGGAAATCCCGGCAGAGTTCGCGATAATTGCGCTACCAGTTCCTCGGCCACCGACGAAGGGCTGCTTGCCGCATCAAGGAAAACTGCTGCGCTCACATACTTTTCGGGAATCAACTGCTCGTTATCGTGCTTTGTGGCGCGAATAAGCAGGCCCATGATCGCTGACTTCCCAGATCCAGCGGGTCCGACAACGACGCGCAATCGCGGCGGCTTGTGGTTGACGAGTTCGGCGACGGCGTCCCAGGTGTTCTCCGTCCAGAACAAGTCCCTGGTCAACTGATCAACCAGACCAGCCGACGGACGGTCCTTCAAACAATCCCCCCGTGCCGCGTTGGGCACCAACCACAGCCCCGGGTCACCACCTCGTGTCGCCAATGCCGCGCCTGACATGGTGAGGCTCATGTGTCCAGGCTCGACGCGGCGGCAACCTCTCGCGATCGGCGCCCGCAGCGAATCGACCGAGATCACGCTGTTGCCCTGAACATCGCCCTCACGCAACGTCTTCAGCGCCGTCCTGGTGAAACAGGCATCGTAGGCGGGCTGGTCATCGGCGGCGGCGGTCAGCAATTCCAGCCGGCCCGCGTTGCGCGGGATCACCGCGACCCACTCATCGCTGGCCCGGTCGATGGCCCCGCCGGACGCGCACGCGTCCACCATCACGATGAGTCCGTCGAGCGAGTAGTTGTCACGGCGATCGAGGCAGGTCTTGATCCGGTAGCCGAGGTCGATCGCACCATCGGCATTGGGAACTTCCGGCGAATCCTTGGCCAGCAGATAGTAGGCGAGACCTTGGGGGTGGTAAACGCCGTGCCCGACGAAGCTGAACAGCAGCGTCGCATTCTGTTGTGCAGCAGCGTCGAAAGCCGCGGAAATTGCCGTAAGTAGTTGATCGCGGGTGGGGTCGAGCAGCGCGTTGCCGTCGCCGGTCACCGATTCCCAGCCACCGTGCTCACTCAGCTCGCTGAGCAACTGTTGCGCGAGCACATCGATGTCGTTGATCTGCCTCTGCGTCCCCAGCGCAGCGCATTGCGACGCCACCACCAACGCCAGCCGTCCACCCATCCCACGAACCTAGCGCGCCCATCGCGGCACCGCGCTCGCAAGCTGAAAATAGAACGGCAAGTACGTATTTCATCTCCGAACGCCCGCTGATGGACATCCGTCCCGAACCGACGCTACGGACTGTCCAGTGCATCCAACGTGATCGCCAACGTCACCGGCGTATCGAGAACGAGCGCGGTGCGGTGCACCCGATGCGGCATGTACCGCATCCCCGACCAATCGAGCCGGTACTCCTCGATCCGGTCGATCCGACTCCAACTTTTGTCGAAGTGGACGATCAGATAAACCGGAATTCCGGCACGCGCATAGAGCTGGCGTTTGACGCCGGTGTCGGCGTCGACTGTCGAGCGAGAGGCGATTTCGGCGACCAACGAGATGTGCTCGCGCACGGTGTTGACGTCGTAAGGCTCGCAGTCGCGGACGAAGACATCTGGGTAACGAACATTGAGCCGCTGGTCGGCGGGTACGTCGTCGTTGTCAGCGAACCGAACCGCCACGTCGGACCCCACCCGCAGACACGGTCCCGCCGGATCGCGCGCGTTCTCGATCGCAGCGGCCAAGCGGCGCACCACGAGGCTGTGGGCGTCGCTTTGGGCCATCGCCCGAACCACGAGCCCGTCGACGATCTCGAAATCACCAAAGGTAGTGCTGAGCGAATCGGGTTCAGCATCAAGGAACTGCTCGACGGTGATGCGTTGCGCATCGTCTGGCTGCGCTGCGGTCATGGTCAGCTCCTCGTCTCGACAGCACCGACGAGCCTACCGTGGAGTGACCACCAGATGGTCGTTCGCTGTCGGTGACTCCCTGCTGCGCTACCATATTCCCCGTCCGAGGGTGCGATATCGCAGTGGGCGCACGCCGTCGTCCATTCGCTGTCCGAGGACCAAATGGCGAGCTCCGGCCCTTCTTTCGTAGTCAGCTGCCTGTGTCGAATCTGTGTCGCGCAGACTCTTAGAGATTGCGGCGTGTGCCGCGACAACGCCCATACCGATGCGGTCAGTGATTGGCGATGCAAATGCATAGTGCGCCAAACCGACTCGCTCGTAGTGAGTGTTGGGCGCAGTCCGTGCAACGAGCGAGCCCAGGGACGTGATCAGATCGCGTAGCCGGGGGACGGAAAGCGTGATTCCGAGTGTTGTCATTGCTGCGTGCGCGACCTCCAAGGGAAGGATAGCGCCTACGCCCGCCGCCGAAAGAATTGCGAGCAGCTGATGGATGTGTAGCTCTGGCATACCCAAGTCTGGTCCATTCTGTGGATGAGTTGAGGCATCGTCAATTCGCTGAGCAACCGCGAGAGTTAGGGTGGTTGTGTTCGTCCTTGGCCAATCAGTCGGCAACTTCGAAATTTCGGTTAGTAGGCGCGCAATCAGCCATCCGCCCGCCATCGGGGCATCCGGTAGTAGCTTTACATCCGATTCATCCGTAGGGCTTCCGTGTCGCAATGACATTGTCGCGTGGATGACAGTCTCGATGGACGGTAGTGGGACTGCAACCGTAACCCCATGGGTCAAATATGGATGCACCTCGATGCCGGTGCCCTGGCGAATGCCAGCAATTATTTGTAGGTGGCCGACCTTATTGTTTGTGGTCAATTTCGAGATCGCGGCGATCAATGCTTCGCGGTTTTCGGCGTCTGGCTGGTCGAGTCCATCGATGATGATGTTGAATGGTTCGTCGGTGCGTACTGCGTCTAGCGGCAGCGCGACCATCCGGTCGAACGCACCCAGCGAACATTGCGGATCCTCAGTCAGCATGCGCGCTGAAGTCGCCACCGCTTCCTTGAATCCATCGAGCGTGCGGGCCAATTGCGCAGCGAGTTCTTCGGCGACGGACTCGGGGCTGCTGGCCGCATCGAGAAATACTGCGGCGCAAATGAAATCGACCGGAATTGTCTTGCGCTCCGTCGCTCGAATCAGCATGCCCATGATCGCCGATTTGCCTGACCCGGCAGGTCCGACCACCATCTTGAGGCGCTCGGGTTCCCCAGTGACGATCTGGCGCACGCAGGCTCGAACCTCTTTGGTGATGAACAGGTCTCGCGTCAGTTGGTCGACCAGCCCGGCCGATGGACGCCCTGTAACGGCGTCCGCCCGTGCCCAATTGGGGACAAGCCACAAGCCTGGGTCGCCACCTGCCGACGCCAATGCCGCGCCGGAAAGCGTGAGACTCATATGCCAAGGTTCCTGCAACGTGCATTTCGCAGCGATAGGCGCCCGCAACGCGCTGACGAGCATCTGGCTTTCGCCTCGCGGATCCCCAGTACGCAGTGCATGGATTGCGGTGCGGGTGAAGCAGGCGTTGTAGGCGGGTTCGTCTCCAGCGGAAGCCGTGAGCAGCTCCATTCGCGAGGCATTGTGGGGAATCAGGGTGAGCCACTGCTGCCCGGCGCGATTGATCACCCCGCCTGATTGGCAGGCATCGACGAGGACGATGAGTCCGTCGAGCCCCGTCTTCCCGTAGAGGTTGAGTCCTTCCTTGACCCTGTATCCGAGGTCGAGCGCCGAATTACCAGTCGGCGTCATGGCGGGCGAGTCGGTCGCCAGTAGGTAGTACGCACCGGCTGCGTCGTTGTTGAAACCGTGGCCGACAAAGCTGATCAGCAGCGTCGCTTCCTGCTCGGCAGCGGCGGTGAACGCCTGGTCAACCGCATCGCGCAGTTGGCTGTGGGTCGGATTGACCAGTGGCGCCCCATCGTCGGTAGCCGACGCCCAGCCGCCGTGTTGGCTCAGCTCGCTGAGCAACTCTCGCGCGAGCACATCGATGCCGTTGATCTGCGGTAGTTCATCGCATTGCGACGCCACTACCAGCGCAAGTCTTCCACCCACCTTGAGCAACCTAATCGGTGCACGGCCGTGTCGGCGACCTACCAGTCCAAAAACTATCTGCCGGTATCGTTTTCGTGAGCAGCTAGGGATAGCGACGATGGACAGGCCAGGGCAGAAACTGGTCTGCGCAACAACCAACGCAATCTGGGGGAGTAAACGTGTCAGAAGTTGTTCTCGTTCATGGGATCGCGCAGGAGCAGTACTCCGCGGACCTGCTCGAAAGCAAGTGGATTCCCGCCATGGCGGGCGCTGTCTGGTTGGCCGGTCACCCCGATCTTGCAGACCAGCTGTGGCGCGACAATCGGCCTGGGCGCATCAAAACGCGAATGGCGTTCTACGGCAACGCGTTTCTCGACGCGGGCGCGCAAGGCGGATCGGGCTCGATGAGCCTCACCGAGGCCGAACTCGACGTCGCCGAACAGCTTGCCTATCAGTGGCTCAGCGCCGCGGCCACCTCGGCCCCCGATCGTGGTGATCGAGCGAAGGCGCAGATCCAGCTCGAGATCCTTGCCGACGACACCGCCCAGCCCATGGGCGTGGGCGCGGCACTTCGCCCGGCGATCAAAGCCCTCACCGGCTTGCGCTGGTTCGCCCCCACAGGCTTCAACTTCGCCGCTCGTTTCGTTGTCGGCGCACTCGGCCAAGTCACCAAATACTTCACGGACCCCGCTGTCCGCGAGCTCGCTCAACAGAAAGTCCTCGAACACATCGGCCCCGAAACCCGACTCGTCATCGCCCATTCGCTGGGTTCGGTGGTCGCCTACGAGGCATTGCACCGGATCGACCACCCGGTCGCCCTCCTCACAGCCGGTTCGCCCCTCGGCTTGCAGTCGATCATCTACCCACGCCTCGATCCGAGCCCGGCCCAAGTTCCTCCCACGGTCACCAGCTGGGACAACCTCGCCGACCGCGACGACATCATCGCAACGACTCTGGATCTGGCACCGCTGTTCAAGAGTTCCAGCAGCGGAATCTCGCCGACCCGCACCGTCGTCGACAACGGTGCCGAGCCGCACAGCGCCCTCAACTACCTCAGTAAAGAGCACGCAGGCAAGGTAATCGCCAACGCATTCGCCTAGTGGGTCAGGCCGCAGACTCCGCCCGCAGCGGAGCATGGCCCCACAGCGCGGACAGCGGAAGTGACAGGATTCGGTCGCCGTACGAGAACCCTTTGGTGCCCAAGTGGAGGACGATTCCGGCGGTGAAGCGGTCGCCGAGTTTGTCGCGCAGCCAGGTGAGGTGGCGGGCGTCGTCGGAGTGGGGGGAGGAGGACGCTTTGACTTCGATGGCGTAGATGCGGCCGTCGGGGGTTTCGAGGATGAAGTCGATTTCTCGACCGTCGCGGTCGCGGTAGTGCATGATCTCGAAAGCGTCGCAGGTCAGGCTTTTCAGTTTCAGCAGTTCGGCGAAGACGAAGGTTTCCGTCAGCGCGCCGAGGCTGCGATGCCCAGGGCGGCGGAGTGTGTCGATGTCGGTATTGGTCAGGTTGGCTGCGACGCCCGAATCGGTGAGAAAGACCTTGGGAGCCTTTGTCAGTCGGGTTACGAGGTTCGTCGACCAAGCGGGGGCGCTCGCGGTCAGGAAGACCGTTTCGAGGTACTTCAGGTATGTCCGGATCGTCTCGCCGGGGAGGGAAAGCCCGTTGCCCACGTCGGAGGCGACGAACGGGCTGCCTGCGCGGGCCGCGATCATCGCTGCGAGGCGAGGAAGGGCCTGGGCGTGCCGAATGTCGGCGAATTCGGTGATATCGCGTTCGATGATGGTGCGCAGGTAGCCGTTGAACCAGCGCCGCCGCGAGCTGTTGTTTCGCATACCGATCACTTCGGGGAAGCTGCCGGTGGTGATCAGTTCGAGGTAGTCGTCTCGCGTCCACGGTGACGTGTCGCCGACGAGTTCGGCGGGTCGGCCGAGCCCAGTCTGGAGGAAATCCTCACCGCCACAGGTTCTTTCGGTCATAGATAGTGGCCAGAGATCGACGAAGGCCGCGCGTCCGGCTAGCGATTCCGACAGTGTGGGGACAGTCAGGAAGCGAGTCGAGCCGGCCAGGACGAACTGTCCGGGGGTTCGATTCTGGTCGACACTGCGTTTCACTGCCAGGATCAAACGCTCCCCGCCGCGCTGCACCTCGTCGATGATCAGCGGCCGTTCGCCGCTGTCGACGTAGGCGACCGGATCGCCCAAAGCGGCAGCGAGTTCTTCGGCGCCGTCCAGCGAGCGGTATGTACCGCCGTGTGCGGCCTGGAACATTTCGAGCAGCGTTGTTTTGCCCGCTTGCCGCGGCCCGTTGACCACGGTGACACGGAGGTCCTGGACCGCATCGGCGAGCTGTTCGGTCGCGGCTCTAGGCACAAGTTCCATCGCAGAATCCCCATCGGCTCGTTGCTGGGCTGATCAACGCTCTGACCAGCCTACATGCAATCTGCCGGGCTCCTATCTTCAATCTGCCGGGGACTTATTTACAATCTGCCGGGCTTCTGTTCGGAATCTGCCGGGCTTCTGTTCGGAATCTGCCGGGCTTCTGTTCGGAATCTGCCGGGCTTCTGTTCGGAATCTGCCGGGCCATTATCGGTGATCTGCCGGACCCTCATCGGAAGTTCACCGCAGTGTGAACGAGCTCGACTCCCTGTGCATGTACTATTGCATGCATGGTTGCCTTGCAGATTCGAGACGTACCCGAGCCCCTGCGTGACCAGTTGGTTGCCCTGGCCCGTCAGCGAGGTCAGTCCCTCCAGTCATTTCTGTTCGACCTGATTCGCGATGAAGCCCGCCGTCAGGACAACATCGCGGTGCTCAAACAGTTCAGCCCCGGAACGTGGGATGTTGCGTTCACCTCGCAGGAGGTGGTGGTGGCGCTGGATGATGAACGCGCCGAGCGTGATTCGGTGCTCGGCGGATCGGAGATCGGCCAGTGATCGTGGTCGATGCTTCGGTGTTCGTCCATGCTCTGTTGAATCCCGACCCCCTCGGTGACAGCTGTCGCGCGGCCCTCGAAGCCGACAACCGCTGGATAGCGCCCCAGCACTGGACTGTCGAAGTCCTCTCGGTGATCCGCCGCTTCACCCGCGCGGGCACCATCAGCACCGAGCAAGCGACCCGAGCGGTCACTGCGGTGGAAAAACTCGACCCGGAAGTCCCTGTCACCCGCGTTCTCGTCCCCAGGATCTGGGAACTGCACGACAACCTGACCGCCTACGACGCCGCCTATGTCGCCGCGGCCGAGGCTTACGGTTGCGACTTGCTCACCACTGATTCGCGGTTGGCGAACGCGCCGGGGATCGACTGCACGGTGCGTATCCTGACGGCCCCGGCGGGTGCTTCGCCGCGATAGACGACTACCCGGCCTGCATGGCGGGTCTGCTGTTCAACTCGCCCGATGGATCGGGTGGACGCGGGACAGGGCGCGTTTGGCTTCGGCCAGGGAGATCATTTGGTCTTCGTCGTCTATTTCGGCGACGGCTGCTTCGGCCCATTCGCGCAGCAGGGTGGATACGCCTACGCGGCGTTCGTCGGCGAGGGATTTCAGGCGGCTGTGTAGGCCTAAGGGGAGGCGGATCGACGTGGTCACCATGATGTCTTCGTTGGCAGGCAGGCGTGGTGGGGCGTCGGCCGGCTCGTTGGTGAAGGTCAGCCGGTCCATGAAGTCGGCGAGTTGTTCTTTGCTGGACGGGAGTCCTGGCTCGCTCATGATCGGTTCCCACTTTCCCACTGCTCGAATTGCGCCAGTTCCTCGGCGCGCATCGTGCGTGCGCCGATGATCACCCACGTCCAGTCCTGCTGTTGACGTGTCACCACGATCAACGGGCGCCCGGATGTGGTGCGCCCCCACACCGTCAATACGGTCACCTGGCCGTCGAAGGCCTGGCGTGGCCACCGTCGTGACGCTGCGAGGACCTGCCGAACCTCGCTGGGTTCGATGCCGATCAGGTGAGCGATCGCCCAATCAGGCCACTCGAAACCCATAGGTCCATAATACGCACGTAGTAACCGGCTGTGAAAGTAGTGAGCATCGAGCAGGCCGCAGTTCGCTACGCTCGGCGTTATCTGTTAGCCGAACGAAGGGGCGATATGGGCGAGGTGAGCCGCCCGCTGTCGGCGTCGGAGCGGTGGTTCTGGCTGGTGGATCAGTTGTCGCCGGCGAATTGCGTGGTCCGGTTGCGGGTGCGCGGGCCGATCGGTGCCTACCGTCTCGAGGATGCCGCCGACGCCCTGGTCGCGGAGTTCCCGCTGCTGCGCGCGACGGTCGTCGAAGGTCCCCGTTTCGAGCCTTCCGCTGACCCGCACCTGCCGGTCCTGCACCGCGTCGTCGCCGATCCGGACGAGTGGCGAGCAGTTTTCGACGAACAACTAGCCGAGCCAATAGATCTCGCGACATCTCCCGGCCGACTCATCGATTTAGCCTGGCGCCCAGGAACTTCCGATGAACACCACGACCTGATCTTGGTCCTGTCCCACGTCTTTCTCGACGGCCGTTCGATGGCATCCCTGGGTTGGCGAATCCTGGCCTACGCCTTCGGTTCTCCCACACCCATCGCCACCCGCCCACCGATCCCCGCCCCCGACGACCTCATCCCACCCGCACACACGCGCCTACTCCACTGTCTCCGCACCAACATCACCGCCCAACTCACCGCCACGGCCCGCCGCCCCACCAGGCTGCCCGGCATCCGGGCACCGCTACCAATCCGCCGCACCCGCACCGTAATTCGCACCATCGAGGGCAGCACTCTCACCGAACTGCGCACCCGCTGCCACCAAAACGACGTCACCATCAACGCCGCCTTGACCGCCGCACTCGCCAACGCCCTGGGCGAACTCGCCCCCAGAAAGTCCGGCGTTGCAGGCATCGGCATCCCCGTAGACATCCGCTCCCGCCTACAACCACCTCCGGCCGACGACGAGCCCGGCATGTTCACCGCAGTCGTCCCCACCTTCGTTCCCTACGGGCCGACCCACTCACTCTGGGAAGCCGCCAAAGCAGCGAAAGCCCAACTGGCCCAACAGTTAGCGAAGAACAACGACCTGACCGCCCTAGCTGCCATCCGCTACGGCTGTCCTCGATCCCTCGAATCCGGCAGACGCACAATAGAACTCATCGACCGCAGAGCTCCCTGGAACGTAACCCTCAGTAACCTGGGAAAACTAACGCCACCCGAAACCCCTGAGCCACTGACCATCACAGCCCTGACCATCGCCGGAACGAACTCCTGCGCCAGCGCTCTGACAGTCGCCGTAGCCACCCTCGACACCACAATGTCGATCACCTTCTGCTACGTCGACACCATGCTCCCGAGAACAACCATCGAAGCCCTCGCCCACAGCACGATTCGATCCGTCTCTCGCTGGATCGACTGCTAGACGGGGACGATGTTGAGCAGGGGGCCGAGCCCTTTGAAGTCCTCGGGGTTTCGGGTGTACAGCGGCAATGCGTGTTGGACGGCCGTGGCTGCGATCTGCAGGTCTGCGACACGGCGAGGCTTGCGGCCGATCTGCTCGACCAGCAAAGCCAGCGACCCGTACACGTGCGCGGTGTCGACGTCGAACGGGAGCGGATCGAACGACCTGACGACCCATTGGAACCGAAGCTGGCGCTGTGCCTGGTGTACCGGGTCTTTCGCGGCGTGGAGCCCGGCGGCGAGTTCGGCGACGCTGACAGCGCTGATCGCGGCGTCCGCGTTTTCGGGCAGGCTCGAATGGATCTCGGAGTAGTCGATGAGGACCGAGGTGTCGAGCAGGATGTGGAGTGGCTCGACGAACTCACTCACCGTCGGGCATTTCCGGGTCGATCATCGCGTCCAGGTCGGCACGCCACTGCTGGTAGTCGACGCGCGGAAGTCGGGCGCTGGTACGGGCGAGCTCGGTGACAGGTACGAAGGTGCGTCGGACGAGGGGCTCGAGCTTGGCCACGGGGTTGCCGTTGCGGGTGATGATGAAGCTCTCGCCCGCCTCGACTGCGGCGAGGACTTTTCCGCTGTCGTTGCGAAGATCGCGTTGCTGGATCTGCTTCATGACCAGAGTGTATTCGGATGCTACGCCATGTGCAGAATGCTACAAAGGCGCACGACGCATCAGGAAATTGGGGACCTGGTTGGTCGGGATCAAGCGAGCATCCCGCGCACCAATTCCCGTAGCGCCGCACGGTCCGGCTTGTTCGTTCGTCCGCTGACCGGGATCCGGTCTACGACCACGATGTCGTCGGGCACGGCGGTGGTGTCGATGAGTTGCGGCAGGCGCCGGCGCAGGAGTGCGACGATGTCCCCGGCTTCCGGCCCGACCACCACGGCGAGCACGATCCGTTCGTCGCCGATCTCGTCGGGCAGGCCGACCATGATCGCCTCGCGCACCCCGTCGATCGCGGTGATCGCCGGTTCGTACAGTCCGGGGTAGATGTTGGTCTTTCCCCTGATCATCATGTCTTTCTTGCGGCCGGTGAGGACCAGTTCCTTGCCGTCCCAGCGCGCGAGGTCGCCGGTGGCGATTTCGGTGAGGGGCTCCGCGCCGAGGTAGCCGCGGCACAGGTTCGGGCCGGAGAGGACGAGTTCGCCGTCGTCGGCGATGCGGGCGTCCACCCCGCGCACGGGTGCGCCGAGGAGGTCTCCGTCGTGGGCGAGTTTGGCAGTGCCGGTCGCGACGGCTACCGGGAGGATCTCGGTCATTCCGTAGATCGCGAGAAACTCGGTGTCGGGCAAGGACTTCTGCGCCCGCCGCAGTAGGGCCGACGTGACCGGGGCGCCGCCGAGTGCCACCTGACGCAACTGCGCAGGCGCCGAAAAGGCCCCCGACTCAACAGCATCAAGCGCCACCGCAAGATCAGCCGGGGTATAGAACGCGTGGGTAGCACTGCGCAGATTCCGTGTGAACCGCACCGGGTCGATATGAGTCCCGAACCGCGGGTATCGAGGGATTGCCCACCTCGCCCCCGCCATCAACGCGGGCAACCCCATCATGAGCTGCTCTGTATGAAGGAAGGCGCCCGGCGCGAGACTGGTCCGACCGGCCATCGCAAGAAGTCCCGCACTGAGCGAACCACGGGTGTGTACAACGGCTTTCGGTTCATCGGTAGTCCCGGAGGTGAACACGATCAATGCCGCCGCGTCAGGATCCGAAGCCGGTACAACAGCCTCACGCGCATCACCGGTGAACCGCCGCAACGGAATCGACGACAGCGGCGTCCCCGGCACCCACACCCCACTGTGAATATGTCGAACATCGAGCGCCCCGAACCGCGGCAACTGCAACTCCCGCCCGAACCGGGACAGCGGCCCACTCGCCGCATACAGCAGCGATTCCGTTGCCGCCCAAGAAGGTTCAACAAGATCCACCCGCTTGGCGAAGAGCTCAGGCCCCACACCAGGATCGACGAAAACGATAGTCCCACCAGCCGCGATAGCCCCGAAGATCAACAGCACCGACGGCACACTCGGCCGAATCGAGAACAGCATCCGATCACCGGGCCGGAATCCGGCCTCGCCGAGATTGTGCGCCACCCGCCCGACCGTGTCCGCGAGTTCTCGGTACGTCAGCGCACGCTTGCCGACAGTCCCCAGCGCCGACGCGTCGGGAATACGGTCAGCCTGTGCCGCAAGCCTTTCGAGAAAATCAGCGCTCATCGAATATCGACCACCTCTGGCCGATACCGATGATCGGCATACCAGGCGAGCGTCTTGCGAATCCCCCACGCGCGAACCCGTCGGTTGGACCCGTACACCCGCACATCCCGACGCAACCCGTAGTCGGTGGTGATCGTGCGCACCGCGTTGACCAGCGCCCGATCCTCGTGCAGGTCCTCGATCGCAGTACGCGGGAATCCGCCTGCCGCGACATACAATTCGGCGGTGATAGCCATATTGCACCCCGGCGTCATCACATAGGGCCCGAGATACTTCGGATCTCGATTACCCGAGCGCACCTTGCCGAACGCCGACGCCACCTCCAGCACCACCCGAATGATCGTGCGATCGATCCACGAAACACCCTCGTCGGTGCGCGGAATCAACTGTCCGCTGACCAACCGCAGCCCCGAGTCGAACCCCGCTTTGATCCGCTCGGTCCAATCGGGTGCTGGCAGGCAGTCGGCATCGGTGCGCGCGAGGTGGGTCGCCCCGTGCGAAATCGCATGGCGCATACCGGTATCGGCGGCCGCCCCGGTGCCCTTCTGTTGCTCGTCGATCACCACAATGCGCGGAACAGGATGCGCATCGGCGAACTCGCGCACCAGTTCAACTGTGCGGTCGGTCGAGTTGTTGTCGACCACCACGACCGTGAAATCGGTATCGCGTTGTGCGGCAATGGCATCCAAGGTGGCGCGAATCCCGCGTTCCTCATCGAGGGCCGGAATCACCACCCAGAGGGTGCCGTTCATCGTCGGTCCAGTGTCTTCCACCAGGTCGCCCCGAACAGCATCGTCATCACCGCGGCCCGCTTCGCCGAGATCCCCTGCACGGCAGCGACTTCGCGCGCCGCGGGAATCTGCGCGGCGTGCACCCCGACGCTCAACACCACATCGATCCAGAACGCCACCCGCAACACCCGCCCACGGAACGGCCGCACCACCCCGACGATCAGGAAAATCCACCCGATCACCGGAATGGCCCGCAACGCCAACACCGCTTCATGGCTGAGCTGCGGTGCGTCGGCGTCGGCGCGATGCCGACCGGGCGCCGCATCGGGAACAACATGCAACGAACGAGAATGCGTCACCGCACACCCACCCCTCGATAGGTCACCGCGGCGGCAGTAGGCCCACCGTCTGCGGCGACGAACAACAATGGCCGATCGATCAAACCCGCGTCTCGCGCGGAAACAAACGCGGCGGTCAGCGCGGAAGTGTGTGCGTCCGCGGCGAAGTCGTCGGTCACCAGCGCGCCCACCCCGAGTTCAGCAGCGAGTTCCCCGGCGAAGTCCGACGTCGGCTTCCCGCACAGCAACACCACAGAGGACGCGTCGATACCGTCCGCCGCCAACGCTTCTCGCGCCGCCGCAGCAGCATGTTCAACGAGTTCGGCTGTCCCCGCACGCATTTCCACCGTCAACGAAGAATGTCCGGAAGCTCCGGTTACTCCCTGCGAATCGGGCAACGCATCACCCGCACTCACATGCACGCCACCGAACCCCACTGCGTCAGCACAATTCTCGAGCACGAAAGCAGCCCCCACAGGTTCGAACTCCACCTCGCCGGACCCCGCGTCCCCCGACACCACAACCACATGCCCCACCGGCAGATCAGCCAGCAGCGAAGCCGCCACCCCCACAGCGTTGACCACCCCGCAGGCCCCGTTCATCAGATCGAACGACAAACACGGCACATCCCCGCGCCGATAGTCCAACCCGATCCCCGCCGCCTGCTGGATCAGCGCGGCGACCGCCGGTTCCACGAGGTTCGCGTCGCGATAGATCCCCACGTTGATCAGCGCGTCGACCTGTTCGGGCACGCAACCCGCCGCCGCCAACGCCGCGCCTGCCGCATCGGCGGCCTGTCCTACCGAGCTGACTCCGCCGCTGCGAGTCACTGCCGAAGAAATGATGATTCCCATACTGTCCTATACCCGCAGATCGCCGGTTGTCACCGACAGAAATCCGGCGACCACCCCGCAGGGCGATGTCGATCCTAGATCCAGACCTTCACTAATCGGTCACGGTCAACTAGATTCCGCCGGGTGTGGAGCTCTGCCCGACGCCATGAACTCACCCTACTTGCCGCCGGTCAGCCCTGGCTGCCCGGATTATTGCTGCTCGGCAGGTTCGCGCGTCCGATCCGCAAGGTGGGTCCACTGGGCTGGGTCGTGGCGGATCCGCTGGTGGCACGCGAAATCTACAACGACAGCACACATTTCAGCATCGTGTCCGAAGGCGCGGCCGGGCACTGGTGGGCGCAGGTGATCGGCGACTGGGTGCAGGACCTGTTCGAAGGGCCCGGCCACACCGACCTGCGAAGCAAAGTGCGCGACCTGTTCACACTGACCCACACCGATGCGCTGGTCGCGCGCGTGATCGGCGCAGACCTGCGTAACCTGCGCGAACGACTGGCCGCGGGGGAGACCGTCGACATCGCCGCCCGCGCGCGGATCCTGGTCGGCCGCAGCGTGTCCGACCTGGTCGGGATGCGCCCCGAAGATATCGCCGCGGCCATCGGCGGCGACTACACCGACGACCAGGACGCGCTGTTCCTGCGCCTGTTCCATCACGTCGAAGAGCTGGTCAACCTCGGTTTCGGCACCATGACCTCGACCACCCTCGACCCCGTCGCCCTGGCCCGCGCCCGCGAACTCGCCGCCCAGCTCGCGGTGAACGTGCCGCAGGCCTACGCCCGCGCCGACCCGAACACCACCCTCGGCCGCTGCCGCGAACTGGGCCTGGACGTCGAGCACGCGGGCGGCCTGGCGATCCTCATGGCGGTCGCGGGCACCGACACTCTCGCCAGCGCCATGACCCGCATGGTGGCGATCATGCACGACACCGACCAGCACCGCGCCCTGCTCGCCGCCCCCGACCGCCTTCCTGACGCGGTCCGCGAAACGCTGCGCGTGACCAGCCCCGCCTACCTCGTCGGCCGGTCGGTCACCGCGGACGTGCGCATCGCCGACCGCGACCTGCGCGCGGGCGAACACGTCAAAATTCTCACCTGGACGATCAACAACGCCGCCGGCGAGTTCCGTGTCGACCGCGATT
This sequence comes from Nocardia sp. NPDC058640, assembly GCF_042716995.1. NCBI lineage: Bacteria > Bacillati > Actinomycetota > Actinomycetes > Mycobacteriales > Nocardiaceae > Nocardia > Nocardia sp. NPDC058640. Next base: position 808,455 of record NZ_JBHXRG010000001.1, on the reverse strand, counting down.
ACAACCCGGAAACCCGCCAGCTCTGGTTCGGCGGCGGCCGTCACCTGTGCCTGGGCGCGCAGCTGGTCCACTCCGAACTCACCGCGCTGCTCGAAGCGCTCACCGCCGCGGGTCGGCCGTGGGAGATCGTCGAACGTCGGTACCGGCGAAAGGTTTTCATCCCCACCTACGAAACCCTGCGCATCCGGCTGACTGAGTCGGCTGGATCGACCTCGTCGCTATAGGATCGCCCCTGATACAACAGTTTTGGGGTCGGCGAGCAGGACAGCCGGTCTGCGAGGAGGGGCAATGTCGGATTCCGGCGATCGAAACGAATCCGGCGGGCAGGCTGACGTGCCGCCGAATCCTCCTGCAGGCCAGCAGAATCCACACTGGGGCGCACCTCAGCCGCATCCGTACAGCGGCCCGCCCAACTACTTCGCAGCGCCGCCGAACCAGTACGCCCAGCCCAACCCCTACGGCGGCCAGTTCGCGCAGCCTTACGGATACCCGGCTGGCCAGCACCCGCAACAGTTCCACACTCCCGCACCCCGGCGCAGCAGCAAGAAGCCGATAATCATTGCGGCACTTGCCATCCTGTCGGTCTTCGCGGTGGGGATCACGGCGGTTGTCGTGTTCGCCTCCGACATCGGCCGTTCCACCCCCGAACGACAGGCCCGATCATCGCTGGCCACTGCGCAAGTGGGACTGCTGCACACCCCCGCCGTGCGCTACGTGGGCACCGTCACCGGCACCGCCTTGGGTTCGCCGACGCTGAATGTGGACCTGATCGTCAGCAATGTCGGTGACGCCACGGGCACGGTGTCGGTGGGCAACGCGCAGCTGGACTACCTGGGCGTCGGCGGCAAGTCGTTCCTGGAAGGCGACGAGAACGGTTGGCGCGCACTGGGTGTGACCGCGGATGTCGTCGGAAGTTACACCGGCCGCCCGATCATGATCGGCCCCGACCTGTTCGGTGTCGACTTGGCGACCACACTGGCACCCGCCCGACTCGCGCTGGCACTGGACCCGGATGCCGTGCGCGACAAGCAGGTTGGCATCGGTACGTCAATGTACATCGGCGGTCACGAGTCGACACCGGTCACCAGCGGCGGCCTGACCACCTACCTGCGCGGCCTGCACGAAGACGGCACCACCACCGAAACCGGGCAGATCATCGCGCGCATCATCAGCGACGAATCCTTCGGCGCCAGCCAGTCCGACCTGCCCAGCTTCACCCTCGACACCGAATACCTGGCTTCCGCCACCACCCTGTATTCCGAACTGCCCGGCCGAATCGACAAGCTGAACAAAGCAGTCGATTCGCGAGTCAGCGTCGACGGCACCCTGAACGGCCGATTCCTGGAAAACCCGTGCATGGGCGTGTGCACAATCGAATTTACGATCCGAAACACGGTCAAATCCACTTCTGATATTCGCGTCACCACCCTGTCCTACGACCACACCATCACCGTCGAATCCACGGTCGCCATCACCACCAGCCCCAATTGCGCAGGCTCCGGAACCATGGCCCCGAACGGGTCGGCCACCATCCGTTGCACCGCCACCTACGACCCCTACCAAATCCCCGCAGGCACCACCGTTCCGATCAACGCCTACGCCCAGGTAAGCGTGCGCGCCCTGAACCCGGAGCAGGTATCCGCCCTCAAAACCCAAATCCAAGGCAACCAGTCCTCCACCCCGACCGCAGGGGCGACCATCGACGACGACTGGAACGCGTACACAGCATCCGGCGGCACACTCACCAAAGAAGCCTGGACCACCGAACGCACAGCCCTGAACGACCGCACCACCGGTTAACCGTGCAGCCGCAGTCGCCGCGACAGGTCGGAGACGAACACCCCCTCCGGGTCGACCTGATCGCGGATCTGCCGCCATTCGTCCAGCCGCGGATACATCGCCGCGATCATGTCGGGCGTGGTCCGCGATTCCTTCGCGAAATACAACCGGCCACCCGCCGCCCGCACCCGCTCGTCGAGTTCGACACAAAACCGGTCGAGTCCGCTGGTCAGCGCGAAATCCAAGCTCAGCATGTAACCGGGATGCGGCCAGGAAAGCGGTGCCGGATTACTCGCGCCCATGCGCTTGAACACATTGAGGAACGAGTGATGCCCCGACTCGGCGATGGCCCGCACCGCGTCGGCCAGCTGTTGCTCGGCCCCGAACGGCATCGAGAACTGGTACTGCAGAAACCCGCGCTTGCCATAGGCGCGATTCCATTCACCGAGTAGATCGAGCGGGTGATAGAACTGCGTCAGATTCTGAATGCGCCCGCGCGCCCGCCGCGGAAAGACGCGATGCGCGGCCTCGGCGGCAATACGTGTGGTCACCGCATTGACCATCCCGTTGGGGAAGATATCGGGCACCGTGAACAATTGCGGCGCGTCGAAATGCAATGGCCGGCTGCGCAGCTTCACCGGCAGCTGATCGACAGTGGCCAATGACCCTCGGCTGAACCCGGCACGTCCGAGTTTCGCGCCGGTGGAAATGGTGTCCGGCACCGACATCGAGTAGTCGTACCCGTCATCGGACCCGCCGGTGAGCAACTCCATCGTCTCGTCGAGATCGCGCGTGCGGTCGTTGTCGACGATGAAATGGGCGGTCTCGGTGTGCTTCAACCTGATTCGAGCACCCACGATGATGCCGGTCAGACCCATCCCACCCACCGTTGCCCAGAACAGCTGCGCCTCAGCACCTTCCGGCGTGAGCGTCCGTACCGATCCGTCGGCGGTCAGCAGGTCCATCGACACCACGTGATTGCCGAAGCTGCCCTGCGAATGATGGTTCTTCCCATGGATATCCGCGCCGATCGCCCCACCGACGGTCACCTGTCGGGTGCCCGGCAGCACCGGAACCCAGAGGCCGTGGGGCAGTGCGGCGCGCATGAGCGTGTCGAGGCTGACGCCCGCGTCGACCGCGACGATCCCGCTGTCGGGGTCGATGCTGTGGATGCGGTCCAGCGCGGTCATGTCGACCACCAGTCCGCCCGCGTTCTGCGCCGGGTCGCCGTAGCTGCGGCCGAGGCCGCGCGCGATCACCCCGCGCGGGCCCGCGGTGCGCACCCGTTCGGCGATCACCGCGATGTCCGGCGTGTGGAGAACTTCGGCGACCGTGGGTGCGGTGCGTGCCCAACCGCTGAGGCTGCGGTGTGTGCTCACTGCTTCGTCCTGCGTCAATGTCACAGGGGCTCACGCTAAGTCGAGTTTCTGAGCGCAGGCTGAGGTATTTGTGTCGTTATTGCGGAGATGGTTGACCGGTGGTCAAGACACCCTCGTGCATGGTCAGGATGCGGGTGCAGGCGATGTCGAGGAGGGGTTTGTCGTGGCTGATCAGGAGGGTGCCCATGCTCGTTTGTTGCATGACCAGGCGGATGATGGTGGCGGTGGTGGCGGCGTCGAGCATGGCGGTCGGCTCGTCGAGGATCAGGTAGTGGGGGTTTTGGGCTAGGGCTCTTGCTAGGCAGGCGCGTTGGAGTTGGCCGTCGCTGAGGGCGTGGGGGCGGCGGGTCAGCAGGTCGGGGGTCAGGCCTACTGAAGTGGCTAGGGCGTGTAGGTCGGGGGCGGGGGTGCGGCGGATGGTGGCGGGTTCGGTGATGATTTGGGCGATGGTGAAGTGGGGATTGGTTGCGGCGCGGGGGGATTGGAAGACCATGGCGGTGGTGCCGCGGGCTTTTCGGGGTGGTTTTCCGTTGATGGTGACCGTGCCTGCGGTGGGGGTGAGCAGGCCTGCCATTGTTCGGGCGAGGGTGGTTTTGCCTGATCCTGAGTCGCCGGTGATTCCGACGATCTCGCCGGGGGCGATTCGCAGGTCGATGCCGCGGATGACGGGTTCGCCCGCGCGGTAGCCCGCGGTGACGGAGTCGGCTGTCAGCATCGGGACCTCGGATGGCGAATCATGCGCTGCTGCTGAGGAATCAGTGCTGTCCGCTCGCCCGCGTACGGGCAGATTTCGGACAGGTTCGTCAGCGGTTGCGGTGGGTGGGGGAGGGGGTGCAGGCCGTGCTCGGGGAGGGCGGCGAGCAGGTCGCGGGTGTAGTCGTGCCAGGGGTCGGCGAGCACCTCGGTGGCGGGTCCGACCTCCATCAGGCGGGAGGCGTACATGACCGCGACGGTGTCGGCGATGCTCGCGCGCAGCAGGTGGCTGAGATCGTGGGTGATCATCAGGACCGCCGCACCATCATCGGCGCACTCGCGCAACAACTTTCCGATCTGGTCGGTGCGCGAGAGGTCCAGTCCCGAGGTCGGTTCGTCGGCGATGATGACCGAGGGGTCGCCCGCCAAAGCCGCTGCGACAGCGGCACGTTGGGCCATGCCGCCGGAAAGTTCGTGCGGGTACAGGTCTAGCGAGGCACGGGACAGACCCGCACGGTCGACGAGGTCAGCGGGGCTGTGTGCGGTGCCGTGCGCGGTGATGGCTTCCCGTAGTTGCGAACCGATGGTCCGCACGGGCGTGAACGAGGTGCTCGGCGACTGAGGTACCAGCGCGATATGGCTACCGCGATAGGGGTATTCGCCGGCGAGGATGTCGGTGGTGCGTCGGCCCAGTTCTAGGTGAATGGACCCGGTGGTCACCGCCTCACGCGGCAGCACACCCATCACCGCACTCGCGACAATCGACTTCCCGCAACCGGATTCGCCGACGAGAGCGGTCACCGCGCCCGCCGCAACCTCGAGCGACACGTCGGTCACCGCGTGCACCACAGCACCCGCGCCGACCGGAATTCGCACGGTCAACGAATCGATCGACAGACCGATGTCGTCGACCACCTGGACCGGCGGGAGGTGGAATGGGCTCGTCATCGCGGCATCCTCGAAGGTTTGGGCGGCGTGAGCAACGTCCGCAACGACGACCCCGCGACGGCGACCGCCACCGTGGTCAACACCAGGAACCCGGCCGGGAAAACGAGCGTCCACCACCCACCCAACAGCAACGACGTGCGTGCCTCTTCCAACAGCGTGCCAAGACTCGGTTCGTGCGGCGGCAGCCCGAACCCCAGGAACGACAACGTCGATTCGTGCCAAATAGCATGGGGCAGAAGCAGAACCACCGCGATCAACGCCTGCGGAGCCACCGCCGGAAGCAGATGTCGGACCAGCAGATGCGCACGCCCCGCCCCGGCAAGCACTGCGGCAGAGACATATTCGCGCTCCCGCAAACTCAAACTCTCCGCCCGCACGATCCGCGCGACCTGCACCCAGTGCGTGAGCCCGATCGACAACACCACCGCCACCGCGTTCCCACGAAACAGCGCCACGATCACGATCCCGAGCAGCAGATGCGGCAGCGCGTTCGCGGTATCGGCGAACCGCATCACCACCCGATCCACCCACCCACCGGCCAACGCCGACACCGCCCCGACCAACACCCCGAGCACCGTGGACACCGCCGCCGCACACACCGCCACGATCAGCGACGTCCGCAACGCCGCCGCGATCCGCACGAACAGCGACCGCCCTGCGGAGTCCGTCCCGAACAACCACTGCCCCGACGGTGCCTGCCGCGCACTCGCGAAGTCGGTCAGCCGATCGTCGACCCCGCCGATCCACGGCACGAGCACCGCATACAGCACCACTGCTACCAGCACCGATACCGCGAGGTACAGCCGCCGGCGACCAGTCGACTCAACCATCGGCGCGCACCCGCGGATCCAACAGCACCACCGCGACATCGGCCAGCAGCGACCCGAGCATCACCGCGCAGGTCGTGCCGACGGTGAGAATCGCCAGCAACGCCATATCGAGGTCCTTCGCCGAGTGCACGAACGCCCCGGCGATCCCCGGCCACGAGAAGATCTCCTCCACCAGCACCGCCCCGACCACGATCTCGGGCAACCGTGCACCCAGAATTGTCACGAACGGCGCGAGCGAGGTCGGCAGGATGTGCCTGCGGGTGATGGTGGCGGTGTCGATGCCCCGCGTGGCCGCGCCGACCACGAAATCCTCGCCGCGATTGCCCGACACCGATTCCCGCACCGCCAACAGCAACCACGGCACCTGCGACACGGCCAAAGCAAAGGCAGGCAGCACGAGATGCCGCACCACCTGGCCGAATCCGACCTCGGCGCCCGCGTCGGTGAGCCCGGCGGGCGGCAACCACCCGAGACCGACCGCGAACAGCGCGATCGCGGCCAGCGACACCACGAACGGCGGCAACCCCTGCATCATCACGCACGAGGCGGTGACCAGCTTGTCGACCAGTCCGCCCCGATGCATGCCCGCCCACACGCCTGCGCCGAGCGCGACCACGATCGCCACACTCATCGCGACGACGACCAGCAGCACTGTCCACGGAATCCGTTGGGCCAGCAGAGTACTCACCGGCTGAGCGAATCCTCGCGAGACGCCGAGGTCGCCGCTGAACAGGTCGCCGATCCACCGCCCGTACAGCTGATACCAGGACGCGTCCAGCCCGAGCTGATGGGTGAGCAGCGTCCGATCCGACACGCTCGTCGTCTCGTAACGCACACCGAGGTACCCGACCAGCGGATCGAACGGTGACAGTGCGGCCGCGGCGAACAGTGCGGCCGACACCGCGACCAGCACCGGAATCAACGTGACCAACCGCCACCCGACCAAGGCCCCGAGCCCGCGCTCGCGAAAACGACTGCGCCCCATCATCGTGTCCACGTCTGCAGCGACCACCAGGGTCCCCACGTCACGCCGTGCGCGTGCGGTTCGAGGATCGGGCCCGACATCTGCCAGGACGAATCCTTCACCACATAGGTGTGGTCGAGATGCACCAGGAAGATGTGACTCGGGTCCTGTGCGTAGCGGCTCTGGACTTCGCGATACGCGGCAGCGCGTACTACTGGATCGATACTGCGCCTTGCGGTTTCGAGAAGGCCGTCGATCGCAGGATCGGTGTGGCGGCTCGCATTGTCGTACGGGCTACCCGCGCCCGGATCCGGTGAGTGCAGGGTGTTGTAGGCCTGCGTGTCGGGATCGTACGGCTCGCTACCGCCGCCGAGCAGGATCCCAGCCTGCTCGATACGCGGTTCGATCCGATCCCACGACAGTGCTTCCAGATCGACCTCGATACCCACACGACGAGCATCGGACGCAAAAGCCAGTGTGAGATCACGACGCAACGTGTCCGTGGAGTTGTACATCACGGTAAAGCGAGCGCGCACACCATCTTTCGCGCGCACACCATCCGAGCCCGCACGCCACCCCGCATCGTCGAGGATCTGCCCGGCTTTCCCGCGATCGAAGGCGAAAGACACTGCCGGGTTATGTGATTCGCCGTAGACACCGGCAAACGGCGTGTAGGCCGGACGCCCGTAACCCCCGAGAATATTGTCGATCATCCCCTGACGATCCACCGCGTAGTTCAGTGCCATTCGCACCGCACGATCACCAGCAACGGGATCACCCTCGGGCATCGAAACCCCACGCCAGTCGGCAGAAGTGTTGGCCTGCACCGTCATCCGCCCAGCGAACGTTCCGGCCAACAACGGCGGCAGCGAAGTCCCATCGAGCTCACCGCTGGCCATCCGCTGCGCACGGGTGTTGTCGTCGGGCACATACAGCACCGTCAACCGCTTGACCGAAGGCGCACCACCCCAATAGCTTTCGTTCGCCTCGAACACCGCCCGCGTCGGCTCCAAGGCAGTGAGTCGATAGGGCCCGGTGCCGATCGGCGCGGTATTGAGCGGCGATTCGGTCGCGGGACCCGGCACCGCCACAGCCTCCGACGGCACGATCCCGATCAGCAACTTGGTCGGAAACGCCGCATACGGATGCCGCAACGTGAACCGCACCGACAGCGGATCCACCGGCTCGACCCGCTCGATCATCGAAAACGACGACCGCACCTCCGAGGCCGACGCCGGATCCAGAATCGCCCGGTAGGTCGCCACCACATCGGCGGCATCGAACTCTGACCCGTCACTGAACCGCACGCCCGCGCGCAGCGGCGTCGTCCACACGGTCGCCTGCGCATCCGGTGTCGGCAGCGCGGTCGCCAACGCCGGGGCGAAACCGGGCATACCGGTGCCACCGGTCAACTTCAGTAGTCCGTCATAGACCTTGGCCTCACCGGCCGCGCCGTACCCCGCGACCGGGTTGTATCCACCCAGTTCGTACGCATCGGCGAGCACGAGCGAGTCGGCGGACCCACTGTCGGGCGCACCGCACGACGTCAGCGCGACCGTCAACGCGGCCCCTACGGCGAACAGCGGCCGACCGCGCATCGAGGACATCCCAACTCATGTTTATCTGAACAGATAAACAGATGATAGTCACGTAAGCTGGGCACCGTCATGGGAGAGCCACACACGCTGTACGGGACGCCGGTCGAACGCGGCCGGCGCGCGATCGACGATGTCGAGATCAGGCAGTGGGCGCAACGCTTCGACCTGCTGTCGGACCCCGGTCGCCTGGAGATCCTGCTGTGCCTGCACCGCTCGCCCGGCATCAGCGTCGGCGAGCTGGCCGCCGCGATCGGCCGCAACGAGAACGCGATCTCCCAGGCGCTGCGCGTGCTGCGGCACGAAGGCTGTATCACGTCCACCCGCGAAGGCCGATCGGTCACCAACCGACTCACCGACCCGATCATCCACGAAATTCTCCACACCATCGGCGCGCAACACTGACGCCGGCAATCCACTCCTGGAGGCGATGATGGCGAAGATTCTGTTCGTAATGACCGGTGCTGATCACTGGACCCTGTCCGGTAATGCCAAGCGGCACACCGGATATTGGGCCGAGGAGTTCACCGCGCCCTACCAGGCCTTCACCGAAGCCGGTTTCGAAGTCGTGGTGGCGACGCCGGGCGGGGTGAAGCCGCCGGTAGACCTGGGGAGTTTGGCGCCGGCGGCCAATGGTGGCGAGAAGGGTGCCGAGGAGGTCGCGGAGATCATCAAAAATGCTGCGCCACTGGATAATCCGATCGCTCTGAGCGACGCGAAGCTTGCCGACTACGTCGCGGTGTTCTACCCCGGCGGTCACGGTCCGATGGAAGATCTTGCGGTGAACAAGGATTCGGCGGCGCTGCTGGTAGAAACCCTGGATTCCGGTAAGCCGCTGGCGCTGGTCTGCCACGGCCCCGCCGCGATCCTGGCCACCGCGGAGAACGGCCCGTCACCCTTCGCGGGCTACCGTTTGACCGCTTTCAGCGACGCCGAAGAACGCCTCGGCGGCCTGGCTGACCAGGCCAAATGGCTGCTCGAAGACCGCCTTATCGAACTTGGCGCCGATTACCAGTGCGGCGCACCCTTCGAGCCGTTCGTGCAAGCCGACCGCAACCTGCACACCGGTCAGAACCCGGCGTCGGCCGCACCGCTGGCCGCCGCGGTTCTCGACGCCCTCTAGACGAACTACGGGCCCAGCGAAAACCGCTGGGCCCGTGCGTGTTCGGGACTACTTCAAGGCGACGCGCGCCCCATCGGAGAAGGCCGAGTCGTGGAATTCCACGGCCGTGGCAACCGTGCCCACCGGAACATCGAAGACCAACACCATCGAGATCTTGTTGCCGGGGTTGATCTCGGCGGACAGCTGATCGTTGACGTTGATCTCCGCAGCGGTGTCGTTGGCGAACTCGCGGCCCTGATCATCAATCAGCTTCTGATTCGAGCCGAAATAATGCTGGGCGACGTTCGAGGTGTTGGCCACGTCGACGTAGACCAGCACGAATTCACCCTGCGCGGTCTTCTGCATGTACGGGTTGTCGCCCACGATGGCGACCGGCGGATCCACCTTCGTCACGGTGAACCCGAACTTCCCGTCACGCACTTCGGTACCGGCAGGCGCGGGCACCGACTTGCTCTCCTGCGTCTTGGCGACCTCGTTGGCCGCCCCACCGATCAGTGCCGCACAGCCGCCGAACAACACCAGCACGGCAACGACGAACCCGCCGAGCACCCACGGCCACACCTTCTTCTTGCGCGGGGGCTGCGGGTAGTAAGGCTGCTGGGGGACACCGGGATTGGCGGGGTACTGGGGAGTGGACATGGTGATCTCCTGAAGGTAGTTGTCAGTTGTTGTTCATCGCGTCGATGACCATGGCGATCACCCACACCGGCAGCCACAGACCGCAGGTGAGCAGGGTGAGCACCAGGTGCAGCCCGTGGTTCACGCCGCGGTGGACCACGATCGTGTGCGCGCCCATCCCGTTGTTCTGGGTGACCGACACCATCGGATGGCCGGGCATGGGGTAGCTCGGCGGCATCGCGTAGCCCTGGTGAGGCGGATACTGCTGGGGCGCAGGCGGATACGGCTGCGTGTGCTGCGGCGCCGCGTAGGGCAGCGGTGCGAAATCGGCCGGGTCGGGCCGGGGTGCCGGTAGATCCGCCTGCGTCGGGGGGTCCCACGCCACCGGTGCGTGCGGGGACTGTGACGGTTTGTCGAGCGGACCGGTCATCGGTTCCTCCTCTGGGAAAGGCCGTCCGAGCTGCCGGTGGCCGTGAGGGTGGGGCGTGTGATGGCACGACCGATCGCGGCCCGAGGAGGGCCGTGTGCTTCCGGGGGTGTGCATCGAAGAATGGAGCTGCGAGAGTTGTTGTCGCGCAACCTGGTTCGTGCGTTGCGGGCGGTATTTCTGGATGATTGCCGCGCCGTTGAGAAGAACGCTACACCTACGCAACGTCGATAGCAACAGGGAAACAATGTTTTCACTGTGGACGTTGAAAACATGTGTACTGACGTCGGGTTATGTCAATGGTGACGTGTTACGTTTGACCTTGACCAGAGGAGACCCATGTCAGACTCGACGCCCACCGTCGCCGCCGCCGAGATCTCCCGGCTGGCCGGCGTCACCCGCGCCACCGTGAGCAATTGGCGGCGCCGACATGCGGATTTCCCCGCCCCGGTGCCCGGCGGCTCCGAATCGCGGCCGCTGTTCGACCTGGCCGAAGTGCAGCAGTGGTTGCGCGGGCACGGCAACACCGCGGCCGATTCGCCCGTGCAGCGCCTGCGCACCGTGTTGCGTTCCGAGGTCGCGCCCGAGGATGTCGTGGCGCTGATGGAGTTCGTGGCCGACCCGGCGAGCAAGACCACGGACCCGGTGCGGGAGGCGGTGCGAGCGGCGGTCGGGGAAGTGGGGGTGCGGGAGACCCTCACGGTGCTGGCCGAACGCGGGCTGGACGGGCCGAGCACGGGCATCTATCCCACCGATCAACCCGTCGCGGCGCTGATGGCCGACGTGCTCGCCGCGTCCGCCTCGCCCGCGCCACGCTCGGTGCTCGACCCCGCCTGCGGTGGGGGCACTCTGCTGCTCGAGGCGTCCAGGATCGGTGCCGCGTCGCTGCAGGGCCAGGACATTCTGCCGGTGCAGGCCAGTCGCACCGCTGCACTGCTGGGCACGCTCGCGCCGAAGGCCGAGGTCGATATCCGGGCAGGCGACGCCTTGCTCGCCGACGCGTTCACCGATCTCGAGTTCGATGCTGTCCTCTCGAATCCGCCGTATTCCCAACGTGATTGGAGCGCCGATGAACTGGCGCTCGATCCACGCTGGGTGTACTCGGTGCCGCCACGTAGTGAATCCGAACTAGCGTGGGTCCAGCACGCCATCGCGCATCTGCAGCCCGGTGGTACCGCTGTTCTCCTGCTTCCGCCGGCAGTGGCTGCGAGGTCTTCGGGCCGCCGCATTCGCATGGAACTGTTGCGCGCGGGCGCATTACGGGCAGTGATCGCGCTGCCGCCCGGCGCGTCGACGCCACGTCAGGTCGGCCTGCAACTCTGGATCCTGCGTCGACCAGGCCAGGGCCTCCCGAAAGACACACTCCTTTTCGCCGACACGACCCGCCTGCCCAATCATGGAGGGGAACAACCGGATTGGCAGATTCTCGCCGACACGGTCGTCAAGGCGTGGCGTGCCTTCGATAAAGGCGACGATGCCACTGTTCCCGACGTGACCGCCGTGGTTCGCGTGATGGACGTCCTCGACGACGACGTCGACCTCACCCCCGCCCGCCACGTGCGCGCCGCGGTCGACCCCGACAACGCCTCGGCTTCCGCCCACGCCGCCATCGCCCAACTGGCAGACAACCTCACCGAACTGCACGCCGTCGCCGACACCGTCCGCGAATGGGACGCCGCCCCCGGCACCGTGTGGCGCTACGTCGCCGTCGGCAACCTGATCGCGGGCAAGGCCGTCCGCATCGTCACCAGCAGCTCCGAAGCTGTCCCCGACGACGCACCCCAACGCGCCGTCCTCACCGGCCACGACCTGCTCAACAGCCGCGCCCCCTCCGGCCTGACCGCCCCCGGCGCCCCCGTCGGCGACCTGATCGAAGAAGGCGACGTCCTTGTCTCCCGCCTGCGCGACGACCACGGCGCCGCCCAGGGCACCCGCGTAGCCGAAGGCCCCGACATCGGCGCCGTCCCCGCCCCCGGCGTCCTGGTCTTCCGCACCGACCCCACCCGCATCGACCCCTGGTTCTTCGCCGGCTTCATCGGCAGCCCCGACAACGCCGCCGCCATGTACGGCACCACCACCATCCGCCTCGACCCCGCCCGCCTGCGCATCCCCATGCTCCCGCTGCCCGCCCAAAAAACCTACGGCGCCGCCTTCCGCCGCCTCCACCACCTCCGAGTAACCGCCCACACCACCGCCACCGCAGCCCGCCACGCCGCCGACCTGATAGCCACTGGCTTGACCGCGGGCGCCCTGGAGCCGACCAAGGAAGCGTGACCGCCCGACGCGGATGCTATGGCGACAATGTGTACATATTTGGGTACACTTTTGGCATGGAAACCCTGTCGGTCCGTGAGGCGCGCGAGCAACTGTCCGGCCTGTTGGCGCGATTTCGTCAGGGTGATCGGCGGCCGGTGGGCGTCGGCTCGCATCGCAAAACCGAGGCAGTGATGGTTCCGGTAGAGGTATTCGAGGAGCTGACCGCAGATCGGTCGCGGTCGTTGGCACAGGCGGCCGCATCGGTTCGCGCAGAGGGTGGATCCGCGAGTCCGGTTGCTGAAGCAATCATGAGCCAGTGGGCGCGTGGCGAGATCAGCACCACGCGGATGCGAGAGCTGGTCCGGGGTCTGTACGGCGCAGCGTGACGGTCGACCCGTACCTCGACCCCGAATCGGGTGTTTTCCGCAATCGTCTGGGGATCGCGGACGCGGCCGCACTGCACCAAGCGGAGTCCGATCTGAGTCAGGCGGCGCTCGTCGACCTGGGCGTTCGAACGCTGCCGGGTCGCTACGACTTGCCACACCTGTGCGCGTTCCACCGCGAGATCTTCGGCGACGTCTACCCGTGGGCTGGCGAGGTTCGAACAGTCGGGATCGCGAAATCCGATCCCTTCTGTCTTCCGCACCATATCGTCAGCTATGCGGCAGAAGTGTTCGCCGGGCTGACGGCAGACGGGCACCTGCGTGGGTTGAACCGATCTGAGTTCGTCACGAAACTGGCGCACTACCTCGGCGAAGTCAATGCCATCCATCCCTTCCGTGAGGGGAATGGTCGGGCGCAGCGGGCGTTCTTTCACCAGCTCGGGCGTGAAGTCGGTTGGGTGGTCGACTGGTCCGATCTCGATCCTGATGAGAATGTGCGGGTGTCGATGGCATCGCTGCGCGGCGACAACGGGCCGATGCGCGACATGCTCGATCGGTTGGTGCACGAAGTATGACGATCGCCTTGGATAAGAGGAAGTGGTCAGGGTGCGTGAAGTGATCGATGGGCGGTATGAGATCACCGGGGCGTTGGGGGCTGGGGGGATGGGGGAGGTGTTGTTGGGGTATGACGTGGTTTTGGATCGGGCGGTGGCTGTGAAGCGGATTGCGGTGGGGCAGTTCGCTTCTCGGGCTGAGATGGCGGAGGAGTTCGTTGCTCGGTTTCGGCGGGAGGCCAGGGTTACCGCGCGGATTCGGCATCAGGGGGTGCCGCAGGTGTTCGACGCGGTGCTCGACAAGGGGGCCGACAGTGTTTATCTGGTGATGGAGCACATCGAAGGGGTGACGCTGCGGGACTTCCTGTCGGGGGTGGGGGTGCTGTCCATCGAATGTGGGGTTGCGGTGGCGGCGCAGATCGCGACGGTGTTGTCGCATGCGCATGTGCTGCCGGTGGTGCATCGGGATTTGAAACCGGCGAATGTGTTGGTGGCGGGGGATGGGACGGTGAAGGTGATCGATTTCGGGATCGCGGCGTTGCTCGACGGGAGTACCAGTCGGATCACGCGGACCGGGTCGGTGTTGGGGACTGCCGCGTATATGTCGCCGGAATTGGTGAACGGGCAGGAGGTGGGGCCTCGGGCGGATTTGTACGCGCTGGGGTGCATCATGCATGAGATGTTCAGTGGCAGAGGGGTTTTCGAAGCCGCGTCGCAGTTCGATACGCACAACCGACATCTGTCGGAGGCACCGACGCCGTTGCGGGTGCTGCGACGGGAGGTGCCCGCGCCGATCGAACAGTTGGTGCTCGAGTTGCTGGCCAAGGATCCGTCGGATCGACCGGCTACCGCGCGTGATGTGTATGACCGGCTGTTGCCGTTTCTTCCGGGGGTTGGGACGGCCGAAAGTGCCAGTCCTGCTGGCTATCCCGATCCGACCAGGATCTTTCGCCGCCCGAACCCGCCCGCGGAATCACCGCAGGATCCGGTACCCCCGCGCCCCGTGAAGCCCCAATCCGTCACCGAGACGGGCGGACTCGTGGAAGTCGCGGCCCGCTATCGCGAACTGTGCGAACTCGGTCGCTTCGCCCAGGCCGCCGAAGCCCTGGTCACCGTCGTCGACGAGGCGGAAGCACGCTTCGGCCCCACCAGCCCCCAACTCGGCGAACTCCACCGCGACATCGCCACCGCGCTCGCCCACAGCGGCGAACAACGGCGCGCCCTGGCCGAATGGGAGAAGGTCGAGGCGATCGAACTGCGCGCCACGGGACCGGTCAGCGGACGGGTCTGGCGGGCGCGAGTCGCGGCGGTCGACTGCCGGGCCGCGCTCGGCGAACTCACCGCATCGGACGCGGTGGACCAGCTGTACCGGATGCTGGGCGAAATACGTTCTGGCGATGCCGGATTCAGCGACGAGGCGGTGCTGGTGCGGGTCGCGATCGCGGAATGGTTGCCCGCAGTGGGCGATCGTGCCAGAGCGCAACGGTTCCTCGAACAGCTGCGTATCGATCTCGAAGTGCTGCGACCCGCCGACGACCCGCAACGCAGGAGGGTCGAGCAACTGGCCGCCGAGTTCGGCCTGTGACCGAGCCCGGTGGGGTTGTCGGTGGTCGGGAGTAGGCTCCTCGCAGTGTCGATGGGGGAGTGTGTCGGCTCGGTCAGATGCGGCAGGTGGTCCGCACGGAAGGGGAGTGAACCAGGTGCGGTGGTTCGGCAGGATCGGGTGGGTCGTCGGATTGCTCGGCGGAGCTTTCAGCGTGCTGCTGGGCGCGGTCGGGTATTTCAGCAGCATCGATGATGGCAGCACGTTCGGGATCGTGCTGGCGGTGGCATTCCTGGCCGGGGGCACCGCACTGTCGGCCGTGTCGATCTGGCAGCTCGTGATCGGCGATCGGCGCAAACGCAACTTCACCGCGCAGCACGGGGACCACAGCGCGTACGGATACGGGCAGGGCCTCCACGGTGCTGCGCCCCAGTACGGGCATGGCCCCAACGGCGCTGCGTCTGAGTACGGGCACGGCTCCCACGCTGCTGCACCTCAGCAGGGGTACGGGCAGTCGGGCAACACCAATCCTGGTGCACCCCAACAGGTGTACGGTCCACCGATGCCTCCGCGAGCACGCCCGGAAACGCCCGCGACCCCGTATCCGCACGCGTCCTACCCGCCGAGGTCAAGCCCACCGACCCCCTTCCCACAGGTCCAATACACCCCACCGTCCGCCCCGATCTCCCCGACAGTGGCCCAAACCCCCGACTGGCAGATCCGCACCCGCACCGCCCATCACTGGCTGCCCACCGGCATCCCGTATGTCACCGCACCCACGGGCGTCCTCGGTTCCCCCGCAGACCTGGACCGCGACAGCTCCGCCACCATCCCCCTGCGAGTCCGCGACGCAGTCCGCGAAACCATCGCCGTCGAAGGCCCGATCGAGCGCACTCAGTTGGTAGCGCGTGTGGCCCAACGTTTCGGCGTGCAGAAACCCTCGGACAAGCAACAGATCTGCGTACTGGGCGAAGTACCCGAATCCCTCATGCGCGCAACCTCATTGGGCGTGTTCGTCTGGCCCTCGGATCTGGACCCCACCACCTGGCGCGGCTTCCGCTTCACCCCACCGACCGTTTCCCGCGCCATCGACACCATCGCCGCCGAAGAGATCGTCAACGCGATAACCCAGGTGGCCCAACACAATCGAAACACCTTCGACGAGATCGTGTGGGCCACGCTCACCCAGTTCGCCCACGAGCGCACCGGTGCCGCCGAGGACCGCGTCGAAGCCTGCCTGAACACCGCGGTCCGGCGAGGCCGACTGGCCAAAGACTCAGACGGCCGCTACCGGGCGCTGACCTAAGCGGGCAGCGCGGGCAGCGTCCGCGCGTGGGTGACCTCGGGCGACACCGTGATGATGTCGCAGGCAGCAGCGATCTGATGCGGCACATCCGAACCCAGATGCGTCAAACTCGGCGTCACGATCGCGGCAGCCTCGGTGGTATTGACCACGTCGAGCAGCCGACCGATCGGATCGGCGGTGCGATCGCTGAAAACCACGGTCTTGGTGAAGCGGTAACCCAGCCGCTCGGCTAGCGAACGGATCTGCGTTTCGTCCCAGGACTGAGCGACACCCGAGATGTCGCGGCGCAGGTAACCGATGGCCGGTGGCTTCATGGGCATGACGGTACCGGCGCACCGTGTCGAGACCATGAACGCGACCGAACGTGAGTCGAATTCGCAATCTGACCGTTGCTCATTTCGCAATCAGCGATGCTCCCACGCGTCATTGGAGATCAACGCGGTCAGCAGCACGCGAATCGCGTCGACCCGCCGTTCCGTGCCGGGCAGCTGATCCAACGCGCATTCGGGATCGGCGGGCGGCCCCAGGTGCGTGCAGCCACGCGGACAGTTCTCGATGGCACCGGCGAGGTCGGTGAACGAGGCGATGACGTCGTCGGGCGTGATGTGGGCCAGGCCGAACGACCGGACGCCGGGAGTGTCGATCACCCAACCACCCTCAGGCAGCGGCAAGGCCACCGACTGGGTGGACGTGTGCCGACCCTTGCCGACACCGGACACCACGCCCACGGCCCGATACGCATCGGGCACAAGGCGATTCACCATCGTGGACTTGCCGACACCGGAGTGGCCGATCAGCGCGGTGAGTCGGTTGTTCAAGATCTCGAGCACCGGCTCCATCGGATCGTCGATGCCCGCGTACAGGATCTTCAGATCCAAACCCTCGAAGGCGGAAGCGAATTCGGACTCCGAGACCAGGTCGCGTTTGGTCAGCACCAGAATCGGTTCCAGCCCACCGGCATACGCGGCCACCATCGCCCGCTCGACGAAACCCGTGCGCGGCGGCGGATCAGCCAGTGCCACCACGATGAACAGCTGTTGGGCATTGGCGACCACGATGCGTTCGAACGGGTCGGTGTCGTCGGCGGTGCGCCGCAACACGGTGCTGCGTTCGCTGACCCGCACGATTCTGGCCAGGCTGTCGGGCCTGCCGGTCAGGTCGCCCACCACGTCGACCTGGTCGCCGACCACGATCGGCGTGCGGCCCAGTTCGCGAGCGCGCATGGCCACGATGCGCCGGTCGGCGTCACCGCCCAGGACACAACCCCAGCGGCCGCGGTCGACGGCGACCACCATGGCGGCCTCGGCGTCGGCGTGCTGGGGGCGGGTTTTGGTGCGGGGGCGCGACGAGGCCTTGCCCGGGCGGACCCGGACATCGGATTCGTCGTAGCTGGCTGAGGATCGGCCTTGGCGGCTCAGCGCGCCACTCCGTTACCGGATAACGCGGGCGCCAACATCTGCTCCCACAGGGCGACGAAGGTCGGCAGGGTCTTGGCGGTGGTGCCGATGTCCTCGATCTCCACGCCGGGCACGCGCAGGCCGATGATCGCGCCGGCGGTGGCCATGCGGTGGTCGGCGTAAGAGTGCCACCGGCCACCGTGCAGCGGGGCCGGCACGATCTCGAGGCCGTCCTCGGTCTCGGTGACATTGCCGCCCAGACGGTTGATCTCCGCGGAAAGTGCTGCGAGACGGTCGGTTTCGTGACCGCGCAGATGCGCGATGCCGCGCAGTCGCGAGGGCGAGTCCGCCAGCGCCGCAAGGGCCGCCACGGTGGGGGTGAGTTCGCCGACGTCGTGCAGGTCGATGTCGATGCCGGCCAGGCGATCGGGTCCGTGCACGGTGAGGACGCCGTCGGTGATGCGGGCCTCGGCGCCCATCCGGACCAGGATCTCGCGGATCACGTCACCGGGCTGGGTGGTGCCGCGCGGCCACATCGGGATGCTCACATGGCCGCCGGTCACCGCGGCCGCGGCCAGGAACGGGGTGGCGTTGGACAGGTCGGGTTCGATCTCCCAGTCGACCGCGCGGATCGGGCCGGGAGCCACGGTCCAGGTCTGGGCGTTGCCGGAATCGGCGGGGGTGCGCACGGTCACGTCGGCGCGGCGCAGCATTTCCACGGTCATCTCGATGTGCGGCATCGACGGCAGCGACTTGCCGTCGTGGTGCACGGTGATGCCCTCGTCGAAGCGAGCGGCCGACAGCAGCAGACCGGACACGAACTGCGAGGAACCCGACGCGTCGATGGTGACGGTGCCGCCGCGCAGTGCGCCGGTGCCGTGCACGACGAACGGCAGCGCGTCACCGTCGACATCGAGGCCAAGGGCGCGCAGGGCGTCGAGGATGGTGGTCAGTGGGCGCAGTTTGGCCTGCTCGTCGCCGAAGAACGCGACATCGCCGGATGCCAGCGCGGCGGCGGGCGGCAGGAACCGCATGATGGTGCCCGCCAGGCCGCAGTCGACCGCGGCACTGTGCAGCGGCGCGGGGGTGACCTCGAGGGTGTCGGCGTCGCCGGTGATCTCGGTGCCCAGCGCGCGCAGCGCCTGGATCATCAGGTCGGTGTCGCGGCTGCGCAGCGCACCGGTGAGGGTGGACGGCCCATCGGCCAGTGCGGCCAGGATGAGCGCGCGGTTGGTGATGGATTTCGAACCGGGCAGGGTCACGGTCGCATGGACGGGGACCTCGATAGGGGGCGCAGGCCAGAAACTCACGTCCCCATCTTCGCTTATGTGCGGTTCGGACACACCGGTGGTGCGGTTTTCGGCGTGGGGTGGGGTCGTCGACACGGTTTTCTGTCGGTGTCCGCGCGTATGTTGGCCCTTATGTGTGGACGATATGCGACGACCACGAATCCGGGCCGGTTGGCGGCCGAACTGGACGCTGTCGACGAGACGGGCCTGGACGAGCCGGACGCGGCCGTGAGTTACAACGTCGCGCCCACCACCCAGGTGCTCACGATCGTGGAGCGGCACGAACACGGCGAGCCCGACGACGACCCGCGCTTGCGGATCCGGCGGATGCGCTGGGGTCTGATCCCGCACTGGACCAAGGCGGGCGAACCGGGCCTGCCCGCCAAGGGCAAACCGCTGTTCAACGCCCGCGCCGACAAGGCCGCTACCGCGCCGTCGTTCCGTGATTCGGTCAAGAGCAAGCGCTGCCTGGTCCCGATGGACGGCTGGTACGAATGGCTGGTCGAGCCCGCGCCGACCGGCAAGGGCAAGGCGGTGAAGCGGCCGTTCTATATGTCGCACACCGACGGTTCGCTGCTGTACATGGCCGGGCTGTGGTCGGTGTGGCGTGATCGCAGCGTCCCCGATGCCCAACCGCTGCTGTCGTGCACGATCTTGACCACCGACGCGATGGGCGAACTGGCCGACATCCACGACCGGATGCCGTTGCCGATGCCGCGCGAGCACTGGGACGCGTGGCTCGACCCCGATCACCCCGCACCCGCGGAATTGCTGAAGCCGCCTTCTCCGGCGGAACTGGCCACGATCGTGGCGCGTCCGGTGTCGAGCCTGGTGAACAACGTGCGCAACAACGGACCCGAACTGTTGGTGCCCGACGGTACCTGCGACGACGAAGCCGGGCAGACCACACTGCTGTGATCGTGCCCGGCCGCGGCCGTAGACGTCAGAGCGTGCAGGGCACCGAATCGGTGGCAATGTTCAACCCGCACTTGATGATTCCGGTGACCAGATCGATGACCTCGGTGGCCACCCCGCCACCCAACTTCTCCGTTTTCTCGGCGGTCTCGTCATCGTCGGTCCCCGGCGCGGTCTTGGGCGATTGCTTCGGCGTGGTGCCCTGACCGTTGAGCGGATAGTCGCCGGGCTCGGCCTGCGACGGCGGAACCACCTGCGGCACAGCGGTGGCGACGGGAGCCAACACACCGAAACCGATTACCACAGCACCGGACAGCATGGCGATCGTCGAACGAGCAGACATCTTCGCATCACATCCTCGGGTCGATTCAGTCGTACCGGGCGCAGAATATGTCCCAGTGAATTCGGAGCCAGAGCAGATCCGGATGGCCCTCAGCCGGTGATATCCGCGGTGACCGCCGCACACGCCCGCACCAGATCCGCAGGCGCCAACTCGATCTCCAACCCGCGTTTGCCCGCGCTGCACAGCACCCGATCCCACCGCAGCGCCGACGCGTCGACAACAGTGGGCAACTTCTTGCGCTGCCCCAGCGGCGAAACCCCGCCCAGCACATAGCCGGTCGTGCGCTGCGCCTTGGTCTTGTCGGCCATGATCGCCTTCGGCGCACCCAACGCCGCGGCCGCCGCCTTCAACGACAGTCGCGCCGGCACCGGCAACACCGCCACGGCCAGCGCGCCCGTGGAGAGTTCGATCACCAAGGTCTTGAAGATCTGCGCGGCCTGCACACCCACCAGCTCCCCGAGCGCGTCGACAGCCTCGTCGCCATACGATTCCGCCCGCGGATCATGGGAATACGCGTGCACTCGATGCTCGATGTCGCGCAGGGACCGGATCGCGGGAGTCGACATGCCGGTCACCCTACTTCCGACATTCCGGCGGTGCGGGAACACGGATGCGGGGGTGCCTGTTGCACACAAGTGACAAGCCCATCCAGGGAGAGATCGTGAAGGAGAGATAGTGACACTGCTGCTCGAGGAGCGTCCTCTCCTGCCACGGGGTGCGCGAGTGCCTGTCGATTCCGTTGTGCCGGTAGATTCGGTGACTACGGCGATCGAAGGGATGGGTGTGACGAGCGACGACGACAACCGGGTGTCGGACGGGGCGTCCGGCACAGAAGTCGACGAAGCCGAGCTGGCGGCCCGGTTCGAGCGGGACGCGCTGCCGATGATCGACCAGCTCTACGGCGCCGCGCTGCGCATGACCAGGAACCCGGCCGACGCCGAGGACCTGGTGCAGGAGACGTTCGTGAAGGCGTTCCAGGGGTTCAAGTCCTTCCGGGAGGGCACCAATCTGCGCGCCTGGCTGTACCGGATCCTGACCAATACCTACATCAACTCCTACCGCAAGAAGCAGCGTCAGCCCGCGCAGTACCCGACCGACGAGATCACCGACTGGCAGCTGGCGGCCACCGCCGAGCACTCCTCGGTGGGCCTGCGCTCGGCCGAGGTGGAGGCACTGGACGCCCTGCCCGACGACCAGATCAAGTCCGCGCTGCAGCAGCTGCCGGAGGAATTCCGGATGGCGGTCTACTACGCCGACGTCGAGGGCTTCCCGTACAAGGAGATCGCCGACATCATGGGCACCCCCATCGGTACCGTGATGTCTCGGCTGCACCGCGGACGCAAGCAGCTCAAGGGCCTGCTCGCCGACGTGGCGCGCGAACGTGGATTCGACCGTGGGGAACGCCAGGAGGTTGTGAAGTGAGTGACGATCCCGATCTCGACATGGACTGCACCGCGGTCCTGGCGGATGTGTGGCTCATGCTCGACAACGAGTGCGACCACGCCACCAGGGCGCGCCTGCAGGAGCACATGGACCACTGCAGCCCCTGCATCGAGGCCTACGGCATCGAGGAGAAGATCAAGGGCCTGCTCAGCCGCAAATGCGGTGGTGAGCACGCCCCCGACGGCCTGCGCGACCGGCTGAAACTGGAGATCCACCGGACCATCACGGTCACCAGGATCGAGACCAGCGAGAGCTGATCAGCCCCGGATACGACAAAAGCACGCTCTCAACTGAGGGCGTGCTTTTGTGTCTGTGCGCAGCGGCACGACTCAAGCGTTAGGACGCTTGCCGTGGTTTGCGGCGTTGCCCTTGCGGCTGCGCTTCTTACGTCCACGCTTACCCATGGGAGCTCCCTTCTATGTCTGGTCGACACCCATTGTTTCATGTGTGGTTGGCTGTAGCTTCGGCGGATACTAACGAAGGGGTGCCATGCCTGAAGAAGTGCGCGCGGAGATGGTCTCGACCGTGCTCGCTGTGGAGGTCACCGTGGGCGAACATGTCCAGGTAGATCAGACACTGGTGCTGCTCGAGTCGATGAAAATGGAGATCCCGGTGCTCACCGAGGTCGAGGGCGATGTCACATCGGTGAACGTCGCACCGGGCCAGGTTCTGCAGGCGGGCGACCTCATCGCCACCATCGCGTAAGTCACACGAAACACGAAGCGGTAGATCCAGCGTGGCAACACTGAGCGAGCTCCTGGCCGAACACACCGACCTTCCCGGCATCGCCGTGGACCATCTGCAACGGGTGGTGGGTGACTGGCAGTTGCTCGCCGATCTCTCGTTCTCGGATCTGCTGCTGTGGGTGGGCGCGGGCCCGGTCGACGACGGCTGCGACGTGGTGTGTGTGGCCCAGATCCGGCCGACCACCGCGCCGACGGTGCATCTCGAGGACAAGGTGGGCACCACCGCTTCGCGGTCGGAGTTCCCGCAGGTCTTCGATGCCCTGCTCAGCGGCACGACGGTGCGCACCGACACCGAGGTCGAGGTCAGCGGGGTCTACCACCCCAGCCCCGCCCACGCGATCCGCGAGGCGATCCCGGTGCGCTGCGGCGACGACGTGATCGCGGTGCTGAGCCGCGATTCCGATCTCGCCCGCTCGCGGGTGCGCAGCACACTGGAGACGGCCTACGTCTCGTGCGCCGACGACCTGTGTCAGATGATCGCCGACGGCAGCTTCCCCACACCGGAAGACCGGGCCGCCACCCACTCGAGCCCGCGTGCCGGTGACGGTTTCATCCGCCTCGACACCGACGGCATCGTCGTCTACGCCAGCCCCAACGCGCTGTCGGCCTACCACCGCATGGGTATGCAAGCCGATCTCGTGGGCCAGGACCTCGCGGTGACCACCCGCTCGCTGATCACCGACCCGTTCGACGCCCAGGAAGTGGTGGCCGATATCCAGGCCGCGCTGGCCGGACGCACCGGACGCCGGATGGAAGTCGAAGCGCGCGGGGCGACCGTGCTGTTGCGCACGCTGGTGCTGCGCCCCGGCGGCGAACTGGCCGGGCCCGCGCTGCTGGTGCGCGACGTCACCGAGGTGAAGCGGCGCGACCGCGCGTTGCTGAGCAAGGACGCCACCATCCGCGAGATCCACCACCGGGTGAAGAACAATCTGCAGACCGTGGCGGCGCTGCTGCGACTGCAGGCCCGTCGCACCGAGAACCCCGAAGCCCAAGTGGCACTGACGGAATCGGTGCGCCGCGTCACCTCGATCGCCTCGGTGCACGAGATGCTGTCGATGTCGGTGGACGAGGAAGTCGACCTCGACGAGGTCATCGACCGACTGCTGCCGATCATGGCCGACGTGGCCACGGTGCACACCGCGCGGATCAAGGTGCGCCGCGCCGGATCGCTGGGAGTGTTCTCCGCCGAACGCGCGACACCGCTGGTGATGGTGCTGACCGAACTGGTGCAGAACGCGATCGAGCACGCCTTCGACGCGGGCGAGAACGGTACCGTGACGATTCGCTCCGAACGCTCCGCACGCTGGTTGGACGTGATCATCAGCGACGACGGCCGTGGGCTACCGGCAGGGTTCAGTCTGGAAGGTTCCGACCGGTTGGGATTGCAGATCGTGCGCACCCTGGTGACGTCGGAACTGGGCGGCTCGATCGGATTACATCCCGGTGCCGATGTGGGCACGGACGCGGTACTTCGAGTGCCGCTGGGCCGTCGCGCCGGGCGCTGAAGTATTCCAAAACCGCTGGTAGGCAACAATAAACCCGGCACCGCGAAGGTGCCGGGTTCTCACACATGCGTTACCGGGCCGGGGCTGAATGGCCCGGCAACGCCAGATCCGTCGTCTCTAGACGGTGGTACGCGTACGGGTGCGCGCGTTACGACGCTTGAGCGCGCGACGCTCGTCTTCGCTCATGCCACCCCACACGCCGGCATCCTGTCCGGACTTCAAGGCCCACGACAGGCAATCGGCAGTGACGGGGCAGCGGGCGCAGACCAGCTTGGCATCGGCAATCTGCGCGAGCGCAGGACCACTGTTACCCACCGGGAAGAACAGTTCAGGGTCCTCATCGCGACAGATGGCCTTGTGGCGCCAGTCCATTCCTCTGCTCCTTTGCGTGGACGCCACAAAGGGCGCCGGTAGTTAGTGGATCGTTCACTTGTGCGACTCGAATGTTTCCGCACGGTTGCTTGTGAATGCTTTCACGATCACCGTAGATGTCAATAGGTCTCCGGCGCACCGTGGGGGAGATCACGCTCTAGGGCCCCGTGAGGGGAACCTGCCCGGTCATTTCTACTCGCGTCCGGTGGTTTTCGCAGCGCAACCAGCAGATTTTTCTTCGCGACCGGCGTTCAGGACGGCTTGGGAGCCACCACATCGAGCACACTGGGCACAGATGTGAAATGCACCATCTTGCGTTTTCCGATGAAGTCGCCATCGATTTGCAGACCGATCTCGGAGTCGGTCTCGATGCGCACCGAATCGACGTTGTCGGCGCGGAAAAGCGTTGGCCCCTTGGGGTTTCCGTTCTCGGCCAGCAACTGTCGGGCAAGCAGCAGGGTGCGGGTCACGCTCATCGACTTCATCGCGAACACCCCCAGGCCCGATTCGAAGGTGGTCGTGGGATTCGTACGAATCGGACGGTCCTCGAGATAGGTCCACGGACTGGAATTCGTGACGAAGGCGTAATAGACGTCCTCCACCGGATCCCGTCCAGGTACCTCGACAGTGACTGTCGGTTCCTGCCGCCGCGCACCGAAGAACTTGCGCACCGTGGTGAGCAGATAGCGCGTCGGCGTGGCCTTGCGACCCTTCGCGCGGGCGGCGTCGATGGCCTCGCACACGTCGGCGTCCAGGCCCACGCCCGCGCTGAAAGTGAACCAGCGGTCGTCAGCCAGGCCCAAGCCGATGCGGCGGTCGGCGTCGCGGGCCAGCAGGTCGATGAGCTGGTTGGTCGCGGTGACCGGGTCGGGGGAGATGCCCAGCGCGCGGGCGAACACGTTGGCCGAGCCGCCGGGGATGATGCCCAGGCGCGGGCGCCACACCTGGTCGTCGCCGACCTGGGGCACCGGCAGGAAACCGTTGATGGTCTCGTTGACCGTCCCATCGCCACCGTGCACGACGATCAGGTCCATTTCCTGCGTGGATGCCCACTGGGCCAGTTCCGCGGCGTGACCGCGATGCTGGGTGTGCGCAACGGTGAGCTGCGTTCGGCTCTCCAGGGCGTGCGCGAGCAGATCCCGGGTGGCCGGGGTCGTCGAGGTGGCATTGGGATTGACAATGAGCAGCGTCCGCACAGTGCCGAGGGTAATGCGCTGCGGCGAACACCCGGCGCGCGCCGGGCACCACGACGCGTCGTCGTAGGCTGGGGCACGTGGCAGAGCAGGACGTGACAGCAGACGGTGACCAGCGTGAGGTGCCCACCGGCATCCCGATGACGGTGCGAGCGGCCGGTGTCCTGGTCACGCTGGAGGGTCTAGCCGGTCTGGTCACCGCGATCGTGCTGGTCGTGCGGGCGCTGACCGGGCACGATCAATCCCAGGCCAGCGGGGTCGGGACCGCGATGTGGTTCGGGGTGCTGTTCGGTGGCGTGTTCGCCGCGGGCCTCGGGTTGCTGCGCGGCAAACGGTGGGGCCGCGCGATCGCGGTCATTGCGAACGTGTTGCTGCTGCCGGTGGCGTGGTCGTTGCTCACCGACTCCCATCAGCCGCTGTGGGGGAGTTTGCTGGCGGTTGTCGCGGTGGGTGGACTCGCGACGTTGTTCGCGCCGGCGACCAGTCGGTTCATGGCCGCCGACTACGCCGAAATCGACGACGAATAGCCCGGCTTTTCGCGCGCAATTCAACGAACGCGAAAAGCCTTGTTACCCAATCGAATTGCGAAAGTCGTTGCGCGGCTTCAGTTCACGGTCGCGGCAAGTGCTGTCAGTTCGGAACCCGATAGTCGGTAGCCGATCCACTCGTCTTGCGGTGCGGCGCCGAGGGATCGGTAGAAGGCGATCGACGGGGTGTTCCAGGTGAGTACCGACCACGAGACCCTGCTGTAGCCGTGTTCGACCGCCTCCGCCGCCAGCGCCGCCACCAGTGCGCGGCCGAGTCCGGTGCCGCGGGTCTCGGGGCGCACGTAGAGGTCCTCGAGCCAGATGCCGTGCACGCCATCCCATGTCGAGTAGTTCAGGAACCAGATCGCACAGCCCACCACCTCGCCGTTGTGCTCGGCAACGTGCGCGAACAGTGCGGGCGTCGGGCCGAACAGCGCGGATTGCAGCTGCGGCGCGGTGAGCGTGCACTGCGCGGGTGCCTTCTCGTACTCGGCCAGGTCGTGGACCAAGCCGACCATCGCGGGCACGTCGGCGGGGGTGGCACGGCGCACGAGTGCGGTCATCGCAGAATTCCTTCGATCGGTTCGGTGCGGGCGGTGAGGTTGTGGCCCCAGATGGAGTGGGCGTCGTGGTCGAAGCCCAGCACGCTGACCGCGCCGGTGGACATCGCGAAGCGGCGGCCTTCGCGCACCGGGAACTCCGCCCAGCGGGCGATCAGCACGCGGGAGAAGTGGCCGTGGCCGACCAGGATCACGTCGCGCTTCGGCAGTTCCGGTTCGACCCGGGCCAGCACTCGGTCGGCCCGTGCGCCCACCTGGTCGGCCGTCTCGCCGCCGGGCACGGGCGCGGTCCACACGGTCCAGCCGGGCACGGTTTCGCGGATCTTCGCGGTCGTGATGCCCTCGTACTGGCCGTAATTCCATTCGACCAGGTCGTCGTCGACGTGGATCGGGTGCAGACCGGCCAGTTCCGCGGTCTGCCTGGCGCGCAGGCGCGGACTGGTGAAGCACAGGGGGTCGCGCAGGTGCAGCGACTCGAGCACCAGCCCGGCCGCCACGGCCTGGGCTTCGCCCTGCTCGGTCAGCGGCAGGTCGGTGAAGCTGGTGTGTTTGCGCTGGCTCGACCACTCGGTTTCGCCGTGGCGCAGCAGGACCAGACGGGCGTCGGGTTCGGACATGGGTCCATCATGGCAGTGCCGGGTCAGGTCAGCGCGTACAGCTGGCCGCCGCGTCGCTCGAACACGGTGTTGCCCAGCACGGCGGTGGAGATGGTGTCGCCGCGGTAGTCGGCGCGCTTGACCGGGATCGCGGCCACGGTCGAACCGTTGCCACTGTCCACCGCGACCAGCCCGTTCGCGACCGGGACCAGCAGTCGTCCCGCCATCAGCGCGGGCGTGCCCAGTGCGTCGCGCACGGTCCAGACGGGTTGTAATGTGCTGGAGCTCAAGGCAATCAGGCTGGTGCCGGTGAAGACGTAGATGGCCGAACCCAGTCGGGTCACCGTGGTGCGTTCGTTCCACGGGGCGGCCAGTTGATGCACCGCGATCTCGTTGCCGGTGCCGTCGTGCACGGCGATCCTGGCGGGCAGTCCGAGGCCGGTCGCGGTGGGTGGAGTCGGCGGGTAGTAGACGGCAACCTTGTTGTCCGACACCGCGATTACCCGCATCTCGGGGGAATCGGCGCCGGGTGCGGTGAGCACGCGCGAGCCGTGTTCCTCGGGGTCGGTCGATTCCTTCGGGGCCGGGTTCAACACCGTCAGCCGGTCGGTGGCGTCGCCCGGGCAGCGTTCCAGTACCGCCAGGCGCGACGAACTCGACGCGGCCGACCGCAGCTCACATCCGTTGCGCGGCTGGGTATTCGGGTTCACCGGCGCGTCGACGTAACCGTATTCGAGCGTGCGCACCAGATCCGAACGCCACATCTCCAGTCGATTCGACCCCAACGCCAGCAGATAGGTCCCGTCCCCGGAAACCCGGATCTCGTCATCCATATAGCTGCTGCGCGCCACCCGCCGCGCCCCCGTATCGGCCTCGAGCATCACCGACTGACTGCACCCCCGCTGATCACGATAGGTGGCGATCACCGCGCCGAACTGCGATTCCACCCCGCACAACGGCATATCCCGGCGATACCACCACAACTGCGTCCCCGTCACCGGATCACGCCCACTCACCGTGCCGTGATCCCCGGTCACCACCACATTCCCCGAAACAAGCGCCCGCCGACTCGCCGCATCCGAGGCATGCCACCGCTCACTCAACGTGGTCGGCAACTCCGTAGCCGCGGTGACAGTAGGCGCAGGCGACGCCGCCACCACCGAATCGGTACCGGTGGCATCAGCGCGCGCCCATACAACGAACGCCGCCACCACAAGGGTGACGGCGATCGCGACTGCTACGAAGACATCGGCGCGCGTCCGCCGTTCGGGTGCGAGCACGATGGCGAGTGTAGTTGGGACGCCGGAACAGTTCGCCGCCGGTGATCGCGCGCCGTGGGTCAACTCTCGATTCTCGGCGGTGTCAACGGAGTTCGCCCAGGTGAAGTACCATCATCCGCTGATCGATGAGGGCTTGATCGAAACGCGCAGAGGTCTACCGGATCGGGAAATCTATCGACGACTACGCAGGGTGGGGGTTCTCGTGGACGCGCTCGGTGGTTCTCGTTGCTGACAGCTTGGGGTGACGAGAGTGGGTCGCAACCAGACGCCGACCCCGGAACATACATCCTGTCCGCCGTCCTCATCGAGGATGGCGACGTTCCCGAGGTGCGGGCCACCATGGGCAGTCTGCAGTTGCGTGGCGAGAAGAAGGTGCACTGGAACAAGGCCAACGCCGAACGGCGCATGGCACTCATCGAATGCTGCACCTCGCTGCCCATATGCGGAATCGTGGTCGTACACAACGAGATCGGTGCCAGTGACCGTCGTCAGCGCCGAAAGTGTCTGGAGCAGCTGTTGCCCCAGCTGGACCACCTGGAATGCGCGGTCCTGACCCTGGAGTCGCGAGGTGGTCTCGACGCCAGTGACGTCGATATCGCGTACAAGTTCCGCGCCCAGCACGTGCTAGGAGCGGAACTGCGCATCGAGCACCGCATCGGCCGCAACGAGCCGGTGCTGTGGGTTTCCGACATTGTCTGCGGTTCTGTGGTTCAGCACCGCGTCGGCAACTCCACCTATCTCGACAAGCTCGGTGGACTGATCGAGGTACGGGCGATCTGACCCGGATACGACGCGAGCCACGGGCCTCGTCGTCCGGCGAGTAATCCCGTGGCTCACTTCCAACCCCACCGCGATGGGATGGCTATGTATCGAGGCTAGCACGACCACACGCAGCACGGTCGACCCGAGATTTCGAGCGGGCGCTGGTGTAGGCGGGGAAGGCGGCGAATGCCCTCCCCGGTGCTAGATCAGGCGTCTACGGTTGCCGTTGCTTCGGGGGCGGTGGCATCCGCGGGCTTGCGGCGGCGCCTGCGGCGGGCGGGCTTGGCTGCGTCGTCGCCGTCGGCCGGGGCCGAATCGGGGGCGTCGGTGGCTTCGCTGGTGCTCGACTCGGGGGTCGCTGCTTCGCCATCCGCGGGCTTGCGGCGGCGGCGACGGCGGCGGGCGGGCTTGTCGCCTTCGACCGTCTCGTCGGTGCCCTCCGCCGACTCGGTGGTCGGTTCGGTGCCCTCGGTGATGGGGGTGCCTGCGCGGGTGCGGCGGCGGCTGCGCGAGGACTTCGGGCGCTCGGTGCGCTCCTCGACCACGACGTCGGCTTCCCGAGCGGCGGGCGCGGCCTTGCGGATCACGCCGGTGATGCCCTGCGGGATGCCCAGGTCGCTGTAGAGGTGCGCGGAACTGGAGTAGGTCTCGGCCGGGTCGGCCATGTTCAGGCTCAGGGCCTTGTTGATCGACTCCCAGCGGTGCAGCTCGTCCCAGTCGATGAGGGTGATCGCGACGCCGGTGCGGCCCGCACGGCCGGTGCGGCCGATCCGGTGCACATACGTCTTCTCGTCTTCGGGGCACTGGTAGTTGATGACGTGCGTGACGTCGTCGATGTCGATACCGCGCGCGGCCACATCGGTGGCCACGAGCACGTCGATGCCGCCCTTGCGGAACTTGGTCAGCGCCTTCTCGCGGGCGATCTGACCGAGGTCACCGTGCACAGCGCCGACATTGAACCCACGCTCGGCGAGATCGTCGGCCACCTTCTGCGCGGTGCGCTTGGTGCGGGTGAAGATCATCGTCGCGCCGCGGGTCTCCGCCTGCAGCACGCGCGCGACCAGTTCGGCCTTGTCCATCGCGTGTGCGCGGTAGACGAACTGCTCGGTGCGATCGTGCACCGCGGAATCGTTGGCCAGCTCGGCACGGATGTGCGTGGGCTTGGTCAGGAAGGTGCGGGCCAGGGTGATGATCGGACCCGGCATGGTGGCCGAGAACAGCATCGTCTGACGCTTGTCGGGCACCATCGACAGGATGCGCTCGATATCGGGCAGGAAGCCCAGATCCAGCATCTCGTCGGCCTCGTCGAGCACGAGCACGCCGATCTTGCCCAGGATCAGGTGACCCTGGTTCGCCAGATCGAGCAGTCGACCCGGCGTACCGACGACCACGTCGACGCCCTTGCGGAGGTCGGCGATCTGGGTGTCGTAGGGGCGGCCACCGTAGATGGCGGCGACCTTGAGCGGGCCCTGGTGGTTGGTCAGGTACTTGCTCGCGTTCTCCAGGTCCTTGGTGACCTGGATGCACAGCTCGCGCGTGGGCACGATGATCAGCGCACGCGGGGTGCCGTCGAGCGGGGTGGTGCCGGTGTCGGCGGTGGCGACACGGTGCAGCAGCGGCACGCCGAACCCGAAGGTCTTGCCCATGCCGGTGCGGGCCTGGCCGATGAGATCCTCGCCGGCCAGAGCCAGCGGCAGGGTCAGTTCCTGAATCGCGAAGGTGCGTTCGATCCCGATTTCGCCCAGCGCGCGCACGATTTCTTCGCGCACGCCCAATTCGGCGAAACTCGGCGGGATGTGGGTGGTGTCCAGTTCGGCCGTCAGGAGTGTTTCGGCCACGCCGGGTTCCTGTTCGACAGTGATCTTGCTCAGTGTTCGTGCCTTCCTCGTCATTGCATCTCGCACGCACGAGGTGGGGCGGGCCGGTCGGCCCGCGACGACCACATCTCCGCCTGTGATACTCACCGGGCCTGCGCCGGATAACCATCGTCGACCAGGCGTTATGCTCGATCGTCTGCGACGGTGTCATCGGCGCGGCGCTGCGGTGATGCGGATTCGTTGCGCGCACAATTTCTTCGACATTGCTGTCTGTGAACGACGCTGCGGTCCGCTCGCGCGCTGGCGCAAGTGGAGTGCCTCGCCCGCGAACTATGGTTCTCCGGCGATGAAACTAGCGTTGTCCACGGAGATTGTAGCGTGATATTCTGCGCAATCGGAAATTTCGACACCGTTGAATGCTGTGCGAAAACGGCTCGCCACCGATGTTCGCGCGCGGCGGCGGTGTGTCGCAGGACAATTCGCGGGTGGGGGGATTTCGGGCGTGTCTCGAATGTAATCGAGCTCACTGTTACCGCCGGTACCGCGTGTGAGACATTTCTAGGTGTGAGCATCACCGACACCGTCACCACTGCCGCGCGCAACGCGTGGGCGCTGAGCTTCGGCGCGGGCATCGAGCCCGTGGACCCCGCGCCCTCCACCGTGCTGTGGGACGAGCCGCACCGCCTGCTGCGTCGCTACGACACCGAATTCCAGTCCGCGGCAAGCGATTCCGCGGTGTTGCTGGTGCCGCCGCTGGCCGCTCCCGCCACCTGTTTCGACCTGCGCCGCGATCAGAGCCTGGCCCGCTTCCTGGTGGAAACCGGGCGCGCGCCCTACCTGGTCGACTACGGCGACATCACCTTCGCCGACCGCAAGATGGGCTTCGAGGACTGGATCTGCGACATCCTGCCCGAGGCGATCCTGCGGGTCAGCGCCGATCGCGGTGGCGCGCCGGTGGACCTGGTCGGCTGGTCGGTCGGTGGCATGTTCTCGCTGCTCACCGCCGCCGCGAACCCGGAATTGCCGATTCGTTCGGTCACCGGCGTCGGCCCGCCGTTGGACTACGACAAGATGCTGGGGATCCCGCAATTGCGCGCGGTCGCGAAATTCACCGGCGGCTGGGGCAGCACCGCGATCGTGCGCGCGGCCGGTGGCATTCCCGCACCGCTGACCAAACTCGGCTATCGGCTGGCCGCCTTCGACCGTGAACTGGCGCGACCGGGGTTCATCGCACGCAATATCACCGATAAGCAGACCCTGGCCAAGATGGAATCCATCGACCGTTTCCAGGCCGCCATGCCCGGCTATCCCGGCCGCTTCTACAACCAGCTGTGGGGCCGGATGATGCTGGCCAACGACATCGGCAACGGCAAGCTCGAACTGGGCGACCGCACCGTGGAACTGGCGAACGTGCGGGTGCCGGTGCTGCTGATCGGCGGCACCACCGACGTGATCACGCCCAAGGCCGCCGTCGAGGCCGGTTTGCGCACGCTGTCGGGTTCGCCGTCGGTCACCTACGAGGTCGTGCCGGGCAGTCACCTGGGCATCCTCACCGGTCCCGATGCGCGCGAAACCACCTGGGCGCACCTGGACAAGTTCCTGGCCGAACGCGATTGATCTTCGATCGGGACTATTCTTGATAGTTATGGGAGCCCAAACCACCAGCGTGCCGGAATTCTTCTCCACCGAACCGCTGCCCGCGGACCACGCCGGGGTGACGGAACTGTTCGCGGTCCTCGCCTACGGTGAGCTGTCGGCGTTCTACCGACTGGCCGAAGAGGCGAAGCAGGCACCGTCGTTGCGCGGCCGGATCGGTGTCGCGAAGATGGCCGCCGCCGAACTCGCGCACTTCGAAACCCTCGAAGCCGCGCTGACCGCCCGTGGCGCCGACGCCGAGGCCGCGATGGCCCAGTACCAGGGCGCGCTGGACTCCTACCACGCCTCCACCGACCCCTCGACCTGGCTCGAGTCGATGGTGAAGTTCTACGTCGCCGACGGCCTGGCCGCCGACTTCTACTCCGAGATCGCCGACGCGCTCCCGGCAGAAGTCGCCGACGTGGTCCGCGACGTCCTCGCCGAAACCAGCCACTCCCAGTTCGTGGTCGACGAGGTTCGCAGCGCCGTGGAGTCCAGCCGCTCCGAACGCGACCGCCTCACCCTGTGGGGCCGCCGCCTCCTCGGCGAAGCCATCACCCAGGCCCAGTTCGTCATGGCCCAACGCGACGAACTCGCCGAACTGGTCCTGGCCGCCACCGGCGACCTCAACGGCATCGCCACCCTGTTCGACCGCATGCAGGAACGCCACGCGGCCCGCATGGCCGTGCTCGGTTTGTAGCCGCCGAAGTGAGCAACGGTCCTCGCCTGACGACGAGGCCCGTTGCTCGCGTCGAGGTAGCCTCGCGAGCCCACCGTGAATGCAACGAAGGTGTTTACTGCGGGCGGAGATCGACGCCTGGGTCCGATGCCACCAATTGTTCGTCGGCCTGAATCGCCGACGCCGTGCCGGAGAAATCGAAGGGTTTATTGCTCGTTTCCCACCAAGACGTCGTCTGCTTCACGGTCGATCCATCGAGAAAGAGGTAACTTCCTGTCGGGAGGACATCGTCACCGGCGGAATCCTCTGGGATACCCTCCCAGCAAATTCCATTTGTTCCTGCGGCGAGATTTATCTCATCAGATGTCATATTCGGCCGTATTTCAACGACGTGATCCCAGTTATCCGACCACCCTGCGGCGCGAGTGATCGTACGGAGTGTAGTCGGCTCACTGCGATCGGCTGCGGCAATGCTTTCCTGACGAAATCTCATTCCAGATCCAAGAACCTCACCCCGAATGGGCAAAGAAACCCTTGACATGCAGTTTTGGAGCGATTCAACTCGCCGATCGGGTATCAACGCACATCCAGAACAGATAACCAATGCCGCGACAAGCCAAGCGACTGGAACAGAATCTCTTCCCCGCATCAGCGACCACCTGGCAACGGAACGCCTATGTCCAATACGCATGCCGGAAGGCGTCACCTTGCCCGTCATCGAACGTGGCCGGGTACAGCTGGGCGCAGAGTTCATCGGCCTCTCTCTTGATCAAAGCGAGCCCCACGATGCCCCCTGGCCCATGCGTTTCCAACGCGGAATCCATCAGGTCGATCTCCTCCTGCGACATCACCGCTGGCTGATAATTCGAATCGACGGTCCGAAACTTCGCTCGAACGGTCGTCACTCGCCAGCGGCGCGCTGTACCAGGCGCAATTCCGGTGTGCGGGTCGCGGTTTCGCGGGGGAGCCAGATGACTACCTGTTGGTCCTTATCGGCCGACAGGGTTTGCACCGTGTAGGTGAGGGTGCCTCGGGTGGGGTGTTCGAAGCCCAGCAGGGTGGGGAGGTCTTCGGCTAGGCGGTGGGGGTGCCAGCGGCGGGCGAAGTCGGGTTCTTCGGTGAGGGTGGCGATGATTTCGGCGATGCGTTCGTCGTCGGGGCGGCGCAGGCGCGTTCTGGACAGTTGGTCGGCGATGTTGTCGGCGAACTGGGGCCAGTCGGTGATCGTGGTGCGGGCCAGGGGGTGGTAGAAGGTCCACAGGGCCAGGTTGACCAGGTCGGGGTTGTCGAGCAGGCCCAGCGGGGTGACCAGGTCGGCCCAGGCGGTGTTCCAGGCGAGCACGTTGGCGCGGGGGCCCAGTGCGAAGGCGGGGGTGGGGGAGAGGGCGTCGAGGACGCTGCGAAGGGCTGCGGGCACCTGATCCAGAACCGGGTCGAAAGCTGTACTGGGGCACCGTGATTCGCTGCTGGTGGTCAAGGCGAGCCAGCCGAAGTGGGCGCGTTCGGTGTCGTTGAAACGCAAGGCGGTGGCGAGTGCGTCGACGATGGCCATCGACGGATTCGTGTCACGGCCCTGCTCGATGCGGGCCAGGTAATCGGCGCTGACCCCGGCCAACACCGCGACCTCTTCCCGGCGCAGACCGGGCGTGCGACGGCGACCCCCACCGGGCAGACCCACATCCTCGGGACGCAATTCGGCCCGGCGGGCGATGAGAAGTTCCGCGAACGCCGAACGAGCACCCGGATGATCCGCCATACCTGCGCCTACCATTTCTCGATGGTGCCTGGTCGTGGCCTTGTCAGCCACGCCCTGTCGGGACCAGGATAACCACGGTCTGGTTAACGGACCACGGTCCGGTCAGGGTGGAGTCATGACTTCCTCGACACAGACACAAGCGCTGAAGGCCGGCTCCTGGGCCCTCGACACCTCCCACGCCTCGGTCGGCTTCTCCATCCGCCACCTCGGAATCGCGAAGGTGCGCGGCGGCTTCACCCGCTTCACCACCGAGTTCGTCGTCGACGAAACCGGCGCCGCCACCCTGGCCGCCACCATCGACCTCGACTCGTTCGACACCGGCAACGCCGACCGCGACCACCACATCCGCCAGGCCGACTTCCTCGACGTCGCCAACCGCCCGACCCTGAGTTTCCGTGCGACACAACCGGTTCAGATCGCGGAGTCCTTCACGGTCACCGGTGAAGCTACCCTCGGCGCCATCACCCAGCCGCTGACCCTGGACGTGGAATGGGGCGGCATCGCCGACTTCCCCGACGGCACCCGCCACGCCGGCTTCTCCGCCACCGGCTCCATCAAGCGCACCGACTTCGGCGTCGGCGTCCCCATGCCGGGAATGCTGTCGGACACCGTGAAGATCGAACTCGAGATCGAACTCGTCGAACCGGCGTAACCCCCGTTCGCTCACAGCGCAGGCGGCTCCGACACCCGTGTCGGGCCCCTGCACTAACCTGGGGGCTGACAACACAGGACTCTTACGTTCGGAGGTTGGCCGTGGAGGTCAAGATCGGTATTTCGGATAGCCCGCGAGAGCTCGTCATCAACAGTGCGCAAAGCCCTGAAGAGATCGAGGCGCTGGTGTCCGATGCGCTGAGCGGCTCCGCAGGCGTGGTGTCACTCACCGACGAGAAGGGCCGGAAGTTCCTGATCCAGGCCGCGAAGGTCGCCTACGTGGAGATCGGTTCCCCGGCGACGGGCCGCGTCGGCTTCGCCACGGTCTAAAGACCACGGTGTAAAGACACAGAATTGCCCCGCTACCTTTCGAAAGGTGGCGGGGCAATTTTTGTTCGAACTACAAGTCTTGCGAAGCGCGCTGCGCGGCGGTGAGCGGCACGTGCTTCAGACCGCCCCACGCCAGCGACGCGGTGGTGTCCACGGCCTCGTCCTTGGGAACCGGGCGATCGGCCTCGAGCCAGTAGCGGGCTGAGAACTGGCTGGCGCCGACCAGACCCACGGCCAGTATCCGCGCCCGGTACGGGTCAAGGCCCGAGTCGTGGGCGACCAGGTCGAACACCGCGTCGACGCACGCCTCGGTGGCCTGTTCGACGCGACGCTGCACCTGCGGTTCGCTGGTGAGGTCGGATTCGAAGACGAGGCGGAAGCCCTGCATCTCGTTGTCGACGAAATCGAAGAACGCGGCGACCGCGGCCCGCACACGCTGCTTGTTGTCGGTGGTGGAGCGCAGTGCCTGCCGCACGCTGGACACCAGGATGTCCACGTAGTTCTGCAGCACCGCCAGGTACAGCTCGAGCTTGCTGGCGAAGTGTTGGTACAGCACCGGCTTGCTGACCCCGGCCACCTGGGAGATCTCGTCCATGCCCGCCGCGTGGTAACCACGCTGGACGAAAACCTCACTCGCGGCGAGCAGCAGCTGCTGGCGGCGCTCGTCACGGGGCAGACGGGTGCCGCGCTTGGCCGGGACCGTCTCCGGCACCGATCGGCGCGAGGGCATGCGGTCCACGAGGTCAGTCATCTCGGCTCTCTTAGTAGTTTTCGCCACGGCGCAGGTGCGGTCCGGGTATCCCAGAAACGATACCCGCAGGGTGTTGTCCCTGGGTTTCGCCCTGGAAATGTAGTACCAGTCCGCGAAGTTCGCCGGGCCGTAACCGGGCGAACTGCTGCGGCCGCCCGCATGGCGGATTTGCGCACTGTGAGAATCTGGTGGGGTGACCGACCCGGATGACCATGCCGACGGCGGGCGCGATGTCGCCGGCTCCGCGCAACCCGCCGAGTCCGGTGCTGTCATCTCGGCCTCGCCGGGCCAGGAATTACAGGTGTACGACCCGCTCGGGTTGTATCAGCCCGCGGACCGCTCCCGGCAGCCGCTGCGGGCCCGCTGGGATCCCACCGACCACGACAACGGCCGACCGCGCAGCCCGCAACGTGACGCGAAGAAACAGAGTGCGCTGGGCCGGTTCGTGTCCGCCTACGGCTGGCGGGCCTACGCGCTGCCGGTGTTGCTTGCCATCACCGCCCTGGTGGTCGTGGACGCGGTGCGCGCGGGCCCGATACCCGCGCTGACCGACCCCGGTTTCGGTGCGCTGAGCCCGAAGGTGGCCCAGTCCGGCATCATCGGCGCACCGCCGGGCGACGGGAAGTTCCCCGCGGACCTGCCGCTGGGCGCGCTGCCCGAGGGCGGCGAGTACGTCGAACGCGCGGCGGGCACCTGGCATATCGTGCCGGGCACCAGCGCCCAGGTCGGCGCGGGCACCGAGCGCGTGTTCCGGTACACCGTCGAGGTCGAGGACGGCATCGACACCACACCGTTCGGCGGCGACGCGGCCGTGGCGAAAATGGTGGAGACCACCCTGGCCAACCCGAAGAGCTGGTCCAACGACCCCAAGTTCGGCTTCCAACGCATCGACGCCGGCCCCGCCGACTTCCGACTGTCGCTGACCTCACGCGAAAGCACCCGCGCCGCTTGCGGTTTCGAGATCCCGATCGACTCCTCGTGCTACAACGCCGACCTGGACCGCGTGGTGCTGTCGGAGGTCCGTTGGGTGCGAGGCGCACTGGCCTTCGACGGCGACATCGGCTCCTACCGGCAGTACCAGATCAACCACGAGGTCGGCCACGCCATCGGCTACCACGGGCATCAACCCTGCGAAACCGACGGCGGGCTGGCCCCGATCATGATGCAGCAGACCTTCGGCACCAAGAACAACGACATCGCCCTGCTCGACCCGCACGGTGTGGTCCCCGCCGACGGCAAGACCTGCCGGTTCAACCCCTGGCCGTACCCGCGCGGTTAGTGGCCTGCCGCATGCGGGACCATATTCGGGAAGAACAGCGCGGCAGGTCTTGTTGAAGTCAGCAGAACGGCCACCAGCGCCACCTCGAACACAGGAGTTCTCACGTGTCTTTCACCGGGACGTTGCCGCCGCTCGTCGAGCCGGCCGCGGAGCTGACCAAGGACGAAATCGCCCGCTACAGCCGACACCTGATCATTCCTGATCTCGGTGTCGACGGGCAAAAACGTTTGAAGAACGCCAAGGTCCTGGTGATCGGCGCGGGCGGCCTCGGCTCACCCGCCCTGCTCTACCTCGCCGCGGCAGGTGTCGGAACCCTCGGCATCGTCGAGTTCGACGAGGTCGACGCCTCCAACCTGCAGCGCCAGATCATCCACGGCGAATCCGACATCGGCCGCCCCAAGGCCGACAGCGCCCGCGATTCCATCCTGGAGATCAACTCCGGAATCGACGTGCGGCTGCACAAGATTCGCCTGGAACCCGACAACGCCGTCGAACTGTTCGCCGAATACGACCTGATCGTCGACGGCACCGACAACTTCGCCACCCGCTACCTGGTCAACGACGCCGCCGTGCTGGCGGGCAAGCCGTACGTGTGGGGCTCGATCTACCGTTTCGAAGGCCAGGTCTCGGTCTTCTGGGAAGACGCCCCCGACGGCCGCGGCATCAACTACCGCGACCTGTACCCCGAAGCCCCGCCCGCGGGCATGGTCCCGTCCTGCGCCGAGGGCGGCGTGCTCGGTGTGCTGTGCGCGTCGATCGGTTCGGTGATGGTGACCGAGGCGATCAAGCTGATCACCGGCATCGGCGAGACGCTGCTGGGCCGTCTGATGGTCTACGACGCACTGGACATGAACTACCGCACCATCAAGCTGCGCCGCGACCCGCAACGCGAACCGATCACCGAACTGATCGACTACGACGCGTTCTGCGGTGTGGTGTCCGAGGAAGGCACCGCCGCCGCGGCCGGTTCGACCATCACCGCCGCCGAGCTCAAGGATCTCCTCGACGCCGACAAGATCGAACTGATCGACGTGCGCGAACCGGTGGAGTGGGACATCGTGCACATCGCCGGGGCGACCCTGATCCCCAAGGACCGCATCCTGTCCGGTGAGGCGCTGTCGGAACTGCCGCAGAACAAGCCGATCGTGCTGCACTGCAAGACCGGAATCCGTTCCGCCGAAGCGCTTGCCGCGTTGAAGCGGGCCGGTTTCGCCGACGCCACGCACCTGCAGGGCGGCGTGGTCGCCTGGGCCAAGCAGGTCGATCCGTCGCTGCCCGTCTACTGATAGCTGCCGGTTCGCGACCTCGCCGGTTGTTGCGGTGAGGTCGCGAAGTGGAGTATCACAGCGTGCCTTGGGACTTCCGTGCCGATCTCGGGGTTACGGTACGGCCGTGACCTCAGTCGAACCTCCCGAGCATGTGCGAGCCACATTCGGGCTTCGCGAAGTGACGCCGGTTTCCCTCGGAGACTGGGACGGTGGCTGGCGCATGGGTGACGTGGTGCTCAGCCCCGTGGCCGATCACGCGCGGGCCGCCTGGTCGGCGAAAGTGCGCGAACACCTCGCCGTCGACGGCCTGCGCGTAGCCCGTCCCGTCCGTGCCACCGACGGCCGCTATGTTGTCTCCGGTTGGCGCGCGGACACTTACGTCGACGGCGCCCCCGAACCCCGCCACGACGAAGTGGTTTCGGTCTCGCTGCGCCTGCACAAGGCCACCGCCGAACTGGAACGCCCCCGCTTCCTCGTCCAACCCCCCGTCGCCCCCTGGGTGGACGTGGACGTGTTCGTGGCCGCCGACCGCGCCGCCTGGGAATCGGTCCCGCTGCGCACCCTGCGCGCGGGCGGCGTCCCCATCGCCACCACCCCCGACGGCCAACGCTCCCTGGAACTGATCGGCCAACTGTCGACCCTGCGCAAACCGGTCCGCAGCCCCAGCCAACTCGTCCACGGCGACCTGTTCGGCACGGTGTTGTTCACCGGCGCCCACACCCCCGGCCTCACCGACATCACCCCCTACTGGCGTCCCGCGACATGGGCCGCCGGTGTGGTCGTAGTCGACGCGCTCGCGTGGGGAGGCGGCGACGACGGACTGCTCGACCGCTGGTCGACCCTTCCCGAATGGCCACAAATGTTGTTGCGCGCCTTGATGTTCCGCTTAGCGGTCCATGCATTACACCCACGTTCGACCCCCGAAGCGTTCCCCGGGTTGGCGAGGACCGCTGACATGGTGCGTTTGGCACTGTGATGCGAAGACCCCTCCGGTCCTGACCGATCGGTCGATCTTGGCCTGAAAACTGTTGACGCCCAACGTTTCTGATTCCTTCGTGCTACCGTCGTCGAGCATCGCTGTCGTGTGTCCTGCGTCGGGGGCTCACCGCAGCATTCACGAGCGGTGAGGATTGCTGCAGGTGAGAATCCAGCCCAGACAACAGATTCTGGACATTTGGAGTGCCCTCGTCTCGGCGTGTTACCGAGACGGGAAATGGGACTGGGAGGGCGGCGTCCTCGGCGCCAACTCGGTCAGTGACTCCGAACTGTTGCTGTGCCTGCTGTACCCGGCGACCGAGATCGAAAGCTTCGCGCTCGACCGGCCCGACACCATGGCCGACGACGTCCGCGAAACTCTTTACGAACTCGGCGGATCGTTCATGATCGGTCTCACGGTCTTCGAGTTGCTCGAGGAATTCCTGCAGCGCAATTCATCCGACGGCCTTCCTCGATTCGACGCGGGTAGCTACCTCCAATCAACCACCGATGACGAGCCGACAGCCTCGCAGTTGTCGATCGCTGTGGTCGACAGCTACTCGATGTCGGTCACGCTGTGTGTCGCCGGAATGGGGTTCGCCCAGGTCTTCTGCCAGGATCACAATTTCCAGGGTCAGCCGGACGCCGAAGAACGCAGCAAGAATCTCATGGCCGGGCTGAGTACCCGACTGACAGCGGCATTGACTGCATTGGTCCGCAGCTTCGTGGTCAACACAGCCGCGCCTCGCTCGCCAGCGGGTCGGGCGATGTTGTCGATGTTCAACCAGGGTGACCAACCCGAGCGGGTCATCCTCGAATCGATCCATCGAAGTCTCGAACGGGTTCGAACTCGGCTGCGAACCGACGTCGCCCTCGGCCACGCCGACGAGAACAACGATCTGCACGATGACACGTTGCTGTTCGAGTGCGGCTGGAGTTGGGGCATCCACGAGAACGCGGCCGAAGTCGACTTCGTGAGCGAGGAAGTCGAGCAACCGGTAGGCGTTGCCGATCCGCGCCCGTATCTGTACTTCACCATCGTCGCCCTCGACGGCATCAACGACGTGCTCTCGCAACGAACACGAGAGTTGAACCTGCTCAACGACGAGCAATACCGGCTCGTCGAAGCGCTACGTCTGCGCTGGGATCTCACCCAACGGTATTGGGCGACCGTCGCGCGGTTCGGATCCAGTCGCTGGCCGCTGGAAGACCTTCCCTGGAAGACCTCTGATGGCGAAGAGTCCGACTACTTCAGTTTGATCGTGTCCGCCGTGCTGATTCAGGAACTTGTCTCGCGCACTGCCTCCGATGACGACCTGACCCGTGCGGTGGGCATTTTCGACGAGTTGGCGCGGCGTGGCCGGATCACGCGCAGACCGACTCGTGACGACCCCGCTGTCGCCTTGCACACACCCGGTGTCCGAATGATGCTGCGCGGTACCGAGAAGATCAACGGTGATGGCCCGCAGTTGTCCTGGATCGTGTCGGACTTCGCACCGGTTCTGCTCAAACGAATCCTGCAGGCCGCGCGACTGTCGAACAATATCGGCGCCCGCGACCAGTTGATGGAATTGGCCAAGGAAGTGATGGACCATCTCGACCAGCGGGTCATCGCGGAGGGCGATGCCGCCCGGCTCTGGGACAATCCGGGAGCATTGTTCGGTGGCGCGCAGCAATCGCAGCCGTCTTGGTATCTGACCAAGCGGGTGCTCGAGTGCTTGGTCGCCGCGGAGCGCACCTATCGAGAGGCGCCGCTTCACTCGCCTGCCATGGTCAACCGTGCTGTCGAGTTACTCAATGAGGCTGAGCACCTGCTCAATCAGGAGATGCTCAACACCAGCACGGTCACGGAATCGGCGGCCCGCCGAAAGTCGGCCAGGATGCCCGACCGGCAGGTCTTGAGCAAAGTCGAACAACAGTTGGTCCGGGCACGAGAACTGGTGAACGTTCAACCGGGCACGTCGTTCGCGTTGGCCTCGGCCGCGCTGACCGAACTCGACACCCTCGCCGTTGCCCGCACCCTCGCGGTGGAAGGGATGTGACGCCGATGATCGTGTTCGCGACATCCGACAAAGGTGGCACCGGCCGATCGGTCACCAGTTGCAATATGGCCTACCGCCTTGCCATGGGACGCAATATGAAGGTCGCCTACCTCGATTTCGACTTCGGCTCGCCAACCGCGGGGGCGCTGTTCGAGGTCAGTTCGGTGGAGGACGGCACCGGTTCGGGGGCAGGGCTGCATTCGTACCTGGAAGGCAGAACGTCGGTACCGGAACGGGTCAACGTCCGAACCTCGACCGATCGCGAAGCACTGCGTTCGCAGCGCTCGCGTGGCGGGCTGACGCTGTTTCCAGGCGACAGGGGCGGCGGTGAAACGGTAACTGCCACCCCGGCTGTAGTCGTGCGCTGTGTCGATCTTTTGAAAGAGCTCGACACGCAGTTTCCGGTCGTGATCGTCGACCTCAGTTCGGGCCGGTCCGCGGCGATGAAGATCGCACTGGAAGCGACCAGCCCCGCGAACATGATCCAGAACAAGGTGCGCTGGCTGGTCTTTCACCGGTGGACACGCCAACACGTCATGGCGGCGCACAGCTTGGTTTGGGGCGCCGACGGAATCGTGCAGTCCGG
Organism: Nocardia sp. NPDC058640; assembly: GCF_042716995.1. Lineage (NCBI taxonomy): Bacteria > Bacillati > Actinomycetota > Actinomycetes > Mycobacteriales > Nocardiaceae > Nocardia > Nocardia sp. NPDC058640. The sequence goes on along the minus strand of NZ_JBHXRG010000001.1, from coordinate 765,360 downwards.
TGTGGCCGCGATTACCAAGGGTCGTCCGTGGTACACCGAAACGGAGCTGGAATCGCGAATCCGCTACGTGCGGACCGCCGTACCAAGTTTGGCGGATGCCGCTACCGCTAGCGGTGGTCCGCAGGCCGCATGGGTGCAGAGACAAGACGACGCCTTGCGATCGCTCGCCGCGCGCAAACGGCTCGGCGCGGGCAGAGTGCTCGGCGAAACCCCGGTCGATCCGCTCCTGCAATGGCGCGAACAGATCATCCTCGACGCCGATGTCAACGCGGGTATCGCGAACCCTCCAACGGCGGAAGCGTTCGAGGATCTGGCCAGAGCTCTCATCGACGAGGACACGTGGGTACCCGTGGAGAATCGGCGTCGTGTGTAGGCACTTCTCGATGGACGAACTCGCCAACCGACCGGATCGGATGCAGTCGTGTAAATGCTGAGTACACTGCCCCTGGTTTCGATGTTCGGGATCGGCGCGGCGTCTAGGCTTGACTACATAGGTTCTTGTGCGCGAACGCAAGGGAGCAGATGACTACCATCGCGGAAACCGTGCGATATCGGGAGCCGACGCGGGCCGACCTGCCCGATATTCAGGTGATCGACGGCGCGGCCTTTCGTGACCGCTATCCCTTCTTCGTCCTGCGGCAGTTGCTGGAGGCGGACGGTTCCCGCTCCGTCGTCGCTGTCGAACCCGGCGACAGCGAGGACAAGGTGGTCGGATATGCGATGACCATCAAGGGCGAAGGCACGAGGGCATGGCTGATCAGCCTGGCAGTCTCGCCCGATCGACGCGGGTACGGCTACGGCCACGGTCTGCTGCGGCGCAGCATCAAGGTGTGCCTGAAAAAGGGTGACGTGGACGAGGTCTGGTTGACCGTCGACCCGCAGAACGTCGCCGCCTACAAGCTGTTCACGGATTTCGGTTTCGTGCTGCGCGAACATGACGAACGGTATTTCGGCGATGACGAACCTCGCGATGTGCTGGTCTACAAGCTGCACCGCCTGCCGACAGACCTCACGGCTGACACCGGCGAAAACGGTTACACTGGAACTTGATTCGGGGGTATTCGCCTGCGGCCAGGCGCAGGCTGGGCACGACACGGGGGTGATCGGATGGTGGGGGCCAGGGTGCAGCCATCGCAGCACGATCCGGTCGTCAAAGATATCGGTGACCGGGCGCTGCGCTACACCCAGAAACTCGATTCGCTCGGGGTCGCCGAAACCGACGTCCTCGATGACCTGGACGTCCAAGTCGAAGCCCTGCTCGACCGCCCCGAACTGCTCAAACGAGGGCCGCAAAGCAACAAGCTGCGGTTCGGCACCGTGTACGCGGAGGTGTCGAACGCGGTGCCCAGCGATGACGAGGTCTGGCGCAAACCTCTGATCGCCGGGCTGATCGCCGCCGAAGTCGAATTCCGTGGACCGCTGCGGCTGAGCCCGACCCAGAACACCTTGCTCGCCGCGCAATTCGAGACGTTGGCTACCGCGTTGACCCGCCGCTGGTCGCCCACGGACGCGACGGATGCGCATCGCGCGCACGCGATGCGCGAGTTGCCCGCGCACGCGGTGCGTGCTTGGAGCGCCGCCGTGGAATTGCACCGCCGCGCCAAGGACGCCGGGGCGCAGGATCGGTGCGCGCTGGCGCTGGCGCGAGTGCGCCGCCGCACCGTCGCACCGGGCTGGCGGCGCGGGGTCAGCATGGTGGCAGATCTTTTGTGCGGCTACGGGTATCGGCCGTTCTGGCTGCTTGGTTGGGTTGTCGTGCTGATCGTCGTGTGCACCGGCCTGAGCCTGGTGTGGGCCGGGAACACGTCGTGGATCGACATCGTCTATCTGGGTGTCCTCAATCCGCTGGATCCGAAAGATGACAACGACTTGGCCGCACCGGTGCGCGTCCTGCTCGGGGTCGAGGCGTGGTTGGGCGCGGTTTCGATGTCGGTGTTCTTCGCGCTGTTGGTCCGTCGCTGGTTCCGGCTGTGATCACCAGCCACCAGGCGGGTCTTCGCCGCGCGCGGCGTAGTACGTAGCCACCTCGATCCGGCGCTGCACCTGTTCGACGCGGGCTGTCCACTGTTTGGAGAAGTTGGCCGCTGCTTGCAGGTCTCGCCACGGTGCCCGCATCGCGGCCGGGACCTGCGCACCCGGCATCCACAGGTGCGCGAGATGTTCGAACACCGGGGCGAGCACAGCGACCTGCTGGCCGTCGCTGAATGCCTCGGCCGCAAGCACTTTCGCGTCGATGACCGTCAGTAGCCAGTCGTGGACGGCGACATCCTGACAGAACCGTAGGGCGTCGGGGAGATCCGTCGCCTCCCGTACCGTCACTCGTAAGGTCCTGGACAGGTCGTCCTCGACACGCATCGACACCGCCGGCCCGGCGGCGCCACCGATGATGGCGGTCCATCGCAGCCGCGTGGTCGGTGCCCGCAGCGGCGGGCGTTGGTCCAGTACCGGCGAGGACCTCAGTTCGTCGAGGTGCCGGGCGCAGATCGAGGCGAGATCCAGCGTGTTCGGGCCGGGTGGGGCGAAATAGCCTGCGGCCAATTCCTTGTCGGCGATCGCGTGGTCGGGCAGGTCACCGATCACCTCAGTCACTCCGACTTGGCTGATGTAATGCGACCATGGCCTGCGCTTCTTCTGCGGCGGCCGCACTACCGTGGTGTGCGCGGACAGTTGCGACAACCGGCCACCGACCAGGACCGCGGTCGACTCCACGGTCCCTACCGCGCGTGCGGTCGTGGTCGTGCCCCAGCCGAGGTGGCAGTCGACGCCGGTCGCGCGACGCGGCGAAAAGGCAAGCGCCCCAGGGCGTTCACGCCGGCGAACGGTCGCGCCGGCAACCGTGGACAGCAGTTCGTCGGTGGCCTGGCTGTCCATGGTCAACGAATGCGGAAGCAGGCAGGTGCGGATCTCGCCGAGCACCACCAGCGGCGTCGGCGGTCCTGACGTGGCGCGGCGCGCTGGTGGTGGCGTGCGGGTCGAATGGTTCACGTCGGTCACGATCAGGTCCCATCTAGCAACAGATGTCCCACGCGTTCAACGACTTTGGCCGGAACCAGCACGCCCTCGGCACTACCGAGGGCCGCGACCTGCGCGGCGACATCGTCATCGGGCGCGAGGTGGTCGAGGATGACCCGCACCGCCGACTCGATCAACAGATAGCGTTTGGGCAGCATCGACAATGTCCGGTACGCCGTGAACGGTGCCGCGTCCGGATTGAGCCGCATCACCGGCGGCAGGTCCGTCCAGCGGTCCGGCCAAGCCCGGTCGGCAGTCCACAGCTGCGGATCTACCACGGGCGCACCGTGATAGCGCAGCATGCCGAGGCGCAACAGCTGCCACACCGCGGCCAGGAACGGGCACGACCAGCGTCGCTCCTGGTCCTGGTCCTGGTCCTGGTCGTGCCAGAGCTCCACGTCGAGGAAGATAGAATGCTCGCCGCGGCCGTACTCCTGCGGCGGCCGGTATGGCTGCGGATGCATCGCCGGGCGCGACGAGGCGTTCTGCTCCCGACGCCCATTACACAGCCACCCGGACTCGGCGGTGGGTGGTCGACGGCCGTTGGCGACTTCTTCGTCCTCGGGCTGGGCGATGAGCCGAGCCGCCACCATCTCCGCGACTGGGACATTTTCTCCGACGGCGACCCCGCCCGCAAATACTGGCGCTTGGTGGCAGGCCGATTCCCTGGCCAGATAGTCGATGGTCAATCCGGCGTCGGCGGCGGCGCCGAGCAGGCCGTCGAGCACGTCGGCCGGTTCGAATCGGGGTTGGAAGTAGTCATCGGTGAGGTAGCAGGTACTCACCTGGGTGTCCGGCCCGAATTCGATTCGCGCCGACTCGATGAAAGCGGCGACCAGCGGGACCGCGCGTCGGAACTGCGCGCGGACGAGGTCGGTGTCGTAGAGGATTTCCTCGTGTCGGAAATGGCAGACCTCGATCGACAGGTGAGCCATGGGTAGCGGTGTGATGACCGATTCCTCGGACGCCTCGCGATAGGTTGGTGAATTCATCTACTCGATATCCCAGGTCGCCGAATCGGTAAGTCGCCGAGCCAGATCCGTGTATGCCTCGACAGTCGCCAGGTTGGCTAGCCGGGCGTTCACGTCGGCATCGAGGATGAGCTGTTCGCGCCACTGCAGCATCGGCTCGATCGGTGTCTGCCCCAACACCATGGCCGCGCCGATGCCCTCGGCCATGGCCAGTTCGCGCAGCGCCTTGGACTGCTCGTTCAGCCAAGCCGCCTGCGGCGGGTCCACCGATCGGGCACCTTCTGACGCGGCGACTGCCGTGCGCACGCAACGGGTGGACGCCAGCAGATCCCGGCGGTCGTGACGCAAGAGTGCGCCGGTCTCGATCAGCCCATGCGAGCCGTGCACCAGGCCACCAGCGGCCAGCACATGCTGGCGTGTCCACCGATGGAACACGAGCCAGCGGTGCGCGCGATGCGCCAGCATGCTCGAGGCGGTGGCCCGTAACGCGATCTCGAGGGCGATCGAGCGGCCGGCGCTGAGATCGACTATCACCACGGCGAATTCGCTCAGTAGCTTGGCGAGCAATGTGACGGCACGTGCCACCATGGCGTCGTCACAACCGAATTCGGCGCCGCCCTCGTCACCGGGCAGCAGCACCAGTTGGCCGGCTCCGGGCGCCGGTCGACGCAGCTGGGGGCGGTCGGTTTCGCGGCCGACGACCAGCCGCCGCGGTTCGCCGGTCTCCCCGAGGAGATACGAATGCATCCCGCGACCCTCGGTGACGCCGCGTCCGGCGTGGCCGATCTCGAACAGCGCGCCGGCGGTCGGAGACCCGAAATCGAAGTCGACGTAGGCGACGTCGAGGCCGCGCAGACACAGCCGGTAGGCAACGTTGCAGCTGGTGACCGAGCGTCCGGTGCCGCCTTTGTCGGAGGTCGCGAAGACCAGCATCGAGTCAGTGCCTGGGGCGCTCATCGGGTGGCGTCCTCCCGGGCATAGGCGAGCGCGTCGAGCCGCTCCAGTGCTTTGCCTGCCAGCGAGTCCGCTGAGTGCGGCCGCTTGGTCAGGATGTCCGCGGCACGGTCGAGTAGCTGTTGGATCGCCGCCAGCTCCTGGAAGCGCGGCGAGTACTCGGCATCGGTGACCTGCAGCAATTCCTGATTGAGCAGATGCTCGGCCTCGCCGATCCTGCCGATCGCGGCGTTCACCACCTCGTCGGTGGCCAGCGGCGGTCGAGTGTAGGTGTTGTGCGCGACGACCAGGCACTCCATCATGCGTTCGGTCAGGAACCACGATGGGGCACCATCACCGTTCGAGCCGAGGTTGTCCCACAGGCCCGCCGAACGGCCCCCGACGATAGACCGGTCCTGCATGTGCTCCAGGGACGCTGCGGCGAGGTCGAGCAGTTGCTCGCGGGTATCCACGTCGCGCGCCAGCCGCGCGGCCTGCAGACTGCGCTTGAGCAACAGTGTGGTGAAGTCGTTGACGTGGTAGCCCAGGATCGGGCCGGCGTCGATGGACTCAGATCCCTTGAGCGTCAAGGTGACTCCGGGATAGTGCAGCAGGGCAGCGGGATCGTCCGGGATCTCGCGGTGGATGATCTTGCCCCGGCGGGCCAGCTGGCGCAGCACTGCGGCGGTGCGCGCGAGGTCGGTGGTGGACTCCCGTTCCAGCAGTTCCTGGATGAGGAAGGCTGTCACGGCCAGGCTGTAGTAGTCCGACTGCTTGCCGTCGGAAGTCCGCCACGGCAGGTCTTCGAGCGGCCAGCGGCCGGTGCCGAAGCGCGAGATCGTGGACCAGTAGCGCTGGGTCAGTTCCGCGCGGCGCTTGAGCGACTCGACCAGCAGGATCTGATGCGGCTCGAACAGGTCGGATTCCTGGGTACGTTGGGAGTACAGGTCCTTGATCCCGTCGAGCGCGACGAGGGTGAAGTAGAGGTAGGGCTCGGTGACCGCGACGCCGGGTTGGCTGGCGATCCGGCCGCTGAATTCGGAGAGGTTACCGGCGTTCGTGTCGATTCCCCACGACCAGCCGCATTCGAAGGCCCGATTGGCGTCGTTGAGGTCGATGTCGGCGGAATGGCCGCTGCGCACATCGAGTTTGGCCTGCACCCGGATCTGTTCGAGCGCGTCGGTGAAGTCGGCGATGACGTCTTTCACCGGGGCACCGGTCTGGTTCACCAGCTGCAGGATCTCCTGCCCAGCGGGGGACGAGAATTTCGGGGTGTGGATGACGAAACTCCGGATCAGACCACCCATCGCGGAGGTCAGTCGGGCGCTCACTCGGGGGATCAGCGCCTCGATGCGCTCGCTCAGCCGCCGGGCCTCGCGGCGCACCTCGTGCACCAGGTACCGCTGCATTCCACGCAGGAAGCGTAGCGACGCGATGCACAGACTCAGCGACATCGAATACGAGTCGACCACCTCGAGCTCGCACTGCGCAGCTGTCGGCTCGCCGAATCCCACATCGCGAAAGTAGCTGCCGCCTGCAAACAGCGGCTCCCCGTCGGCGTCGGTGTAGGCGTCTATGAACTCCTCGATCTTCGTCACCAGCGCGGCGCTGACTCGGATGTCGTCGCCCAGCACCGCCATCACCGAGGCGATATCGTCGGCGGTAGCGATGCTGTCCGGGTCGAGGGCGAAACTCGCCAGCTCGGTCGCCGGATACAGCAGGCACATGAGCTGCTCGGCGTCACTGATCGAATTGCGTCCGTCACGTCCGCCCCAGACCCAATTGCCATCGCGGAACGAGGTGCGCAGGTGCGCGCGCCAGAGATCCAGAAGTTGTTGCCGCGGTCGAACTCTCATCGATACCCCCTACGTACCACTGCCCCTTCAGTGTGGACGCTCGACCACGTTCTTGTCATCGGTTGTGCTGGAATACCTTTCGATGTTCATCGGCGATGCCTCTTGTCACTTCTCACTGGGTGCGTCATCGTTCCGGTCAGCAGCGGGCCCGCGTCGAGTGTCGGCATCGCATCCAGCCGGATAGGCTCTTGGACTTGTGAGTTCACTGTTTCACGAGGCGACAGCCGGGGTTCGGATCGCGGCAGTGCCGATGTCGCATGTCTCGATCGAGATCGGGCGATTCTCGATGGACGAACTCGCCCACTGCCCCGACAAGATCGGCGCCGATCTGACTAGAGTCGCACCGCTGGTGCACTCCTTCGCCGAGCGGGCCCGCGACGAGTTCGCTGACCGAGCTGGCGGCCGTTCAAGAGTTCGGGTCAGCACCTGTTTCCTGATTGACGACTACTTCCGTGGCGATACCGACCCACGTGAAATCTTGCCGCGGTTCCTGCGACTGGTCGGTGAATCCAGTATCGAACTCGACTATCTAGGCCGCGAATCCGCTTGTGCGTTCGCGCCGCGACCAGACAGTGATTCGATGCCGATTCGCCTTGCTCGTGTGGTCGCAGACATGGTCGTGGCTGAGCCACCCCCGGGATATGACGGGCGTCGTCCACCGACCTCTGAGCTCGGTTGGTTGGCTAACGGTGAGCGTTCCAGTGACCACGATAAGTCGCGCGCGAGCAACTTGGGCGCCTACTTTCCTCCAGGGGAGCTGGGGTCACGCAACCACTCGGTGCACTTAGACGTCGAGATGTGGCGCGGAACTCCCGAGCATGAAACCGAACCGAACTATTGGTCGTACCCATTCCTGGCATCGGTCTGGCAGTTGTTGCGGCTCGGAATGCTTCGCTACGAAGGCGGCCATGTCGCGCAGCCGCAGGATTTCACGGATTGGCATCCAGACACCCTGCCTGCCCGATGGAGCATGTTGCCTGCTGTCATGCAGTTGCGCGAGCGGCCCAAACCGTTTGCGGCGTACCGTTCGGTGTCCATCATGCACAAGCGATACCTCGGTGTCGAACACTCGGTACAGCAGATTCTCGACCATGTCAGTATCGAACCGGGGGTGCGTGCAGCATTCGCTGAGTGTGCAGCGCGGGATCGAATGCCACTATCCGACAGTCAAAGTGACCGTCTCCAGTACGTCTTCCTCAGCGCGTGCTGAGGCCGAGACGTAATCTACTCTGATGCAGCTCGGCGGGTCGACACTTGCGGTTCTGGGTGAGGTGCGGACGACGTTATTGCCGGAATCAGCTGCACTGAGTAGGGATTCAGCTGCTGAGCTTGTCGCCGTGGCCCACGGCGTGCCCGTTCGCTCGCGTGATCGGCCGGTGAGTTGGGCGCAATCGCCAGTGGTCGCAGAAGGAGTGGATTGTCGACTCACCGTTCCGTCGTCTCGTCGCGTCCGAGCGGTCGGCGCGGTCGCAGTCCAGGCGACGGTAACAGGGGGCCGCATCGTGCAGACCGCGGCATGCTGCGCGCTGGTCGGCGCGCAATCAGGCCGCCGTCAGCCGTGGGTGCACTACATGGGTCAGGTCGGGGTGCTCGATGTACTGACGCCCATCACGCCAGGGATCGACCGTGAGATCGCCCAGGGGTTTGTCGCGATGACCGAGCCGGCCAACGCCAGTTTCGACCCGGGTGCGATCGCGGCGCGGATGGCGACCAGACTGCGGCGTTCACCCCTGCTCAACCAGCGGCCGCCCATGTATTCGGACTCGACTCGCCTGAGGTGGTCGGCGCGCGCGGTGCCCGGTATCGAACCTTCGTTGACGGTGACCATGCACGACCGCGAACTGCGCACAGTGGAGATTGTGGTCGGCGACGTCGAGCAGTTGGCGGACGTGCAGGCGTTCTGTCACGACTTGGCAATGCACGACTGGCTGCTCACGGCGCTGATCGAGGCCGCCGACGAAGCGGCGGAGCCGTTCGAGCCATCGGACTTGTCCGTCGAACGAGCGCTCAGCCCGATGCTGGAGCACCTCGTTCACCTGTGGATGCCCGGCGCCGCGACGCCACTGTCGATGCGGGGAATGTGGACCCGTCTCGAGACCGATCCGGGATTCAGTCGCCAATGGCATGCGCGGGTCGGGCAGATGCGTGACGGGCTCGCTGTCGCCACGCTGACCGCCTTGAACCGAGCGAGGTCGGACTGGTAGTCAGAGCCGGAACAGGCGCCGCGCCAGGAGCGCGAAGAACACCGATGTCGACACCAAGCCGATGGCGGCCTCGGCGGTGAGGACCAGGAGTATGGCACTGCTGTCACCGTTGAGGTCGTCGTAGCCCGGTGGGCTGAGGATGCCGACCGTGGCCAGGTAGGTCATCCTTGCGGTGTTCTCGGGTGGGGTGAGGAGAACAACCGTCGTCGTGAACAGCGCGATCTCTGCGGAGATCCAGGCAAGCAGGCGAAAAGGTCGATACCCGTACCCGCACAAGAGATCTGAGATGTAGCCGCCGACGCGCCGCATGCGCGATCGCCCCGCCTTGGTTCTGGCACGGGCGTGCGCGAGACTGCAACGGTCCTGTTCACGCGGGTTCTCGTTGACGGTGTGCAGGTGTGCGGCCTGACGGAACGCTAGGGCCGCGTGCATCGGAAGTCTGTCGGCGAGTAGTTGGGTGCCAACTCCCTCATAGACTTCGGCGAGCAGCGAATTCTGGGTGCGACTCAGTCGCAGGGGCCCTCGAAACTCGACTTCGGCGGCGAAGAATGCGGCGAAAGTCGCGTTCACGTTGCGAGTGTTCGAGTCGGCGAACCGGTATGTCTTCGCGAAAATCAGGCTGTCGCCGACTCTTCGGCTGCTTGGCGGGGTATAGCGCAGCAGAATCTGTTCGACACCGTGATTGAAATCCTCGATCAGCGATCTTTCATTGCGAGGATGATCTGATTCCGCGATCTCGTCGACGAATGCGTCGGCATGACGTTGGACGAGAACGGTCTTGGATGTGATGAAGTCGCTGAGGTGTCGCTGTTCGCTGAGACTCATGGAATTCCTCCCGATCGCCACCGGCTAATCGCCCGGCAGTAGATATTCGGTCTTCTGCCACCGCGGACTGGCCTGCAGAACTGGCAGCGGTGCCAACCGGCGCACCAGGAGTTCGCGCGGCTCATCGACCCCGAAGTACTTCTCCTCGTCGCCGACCTCGCGGAAACCGGAGGTCTTGTAGAGGTTGGTCGCAGAGGCATTCGACGGCCGAACAGTGAGGAGAGTGTTGAGGTCGGCCGCACGGCACCTCGTGACAGCCCGCTCGATCAAGGACCTGCCGAGCCCGCGGCCCTGATGGCTCGACGACACCGCAAGGCCGATCAGCCAGGCATCCTGCACCTGACCGGCCGCGACGAGCACGTATCCACCCACAGCGCCTGCAAGATCGGCCACCACCCACAGGGCTCCGTGACTGTAGAACAGTTGGCGCAGGACGAAATAGGGGTAGGCGAGTGGTGAGAACTCACGTGATTCCAGCTCGGCGATCGCGGGCAGGTCATCGAAGACGGCCGACCTGAACAACGGTTCGGTCAACCCGTTCGAGATGTCCAATACCGTTCACCTTTGTTGCGCCGGTGCAAGTCTCGCGCTCCAGAGTAGGCGCAGGCTCCGTGTGCAGGCCAGAAGGAGCTATGAAAAGTACAGAACAGCCGAAAGCCACGTTCGGGAGGGGCTCCGAACGTGGCTTTCGGCTGGGAGGGGGTGGGTCAGACGTTGGCGTAAGCCAGGGACGGAACCTTGTCGGTGGCGAAGGAGGTGCGCAGGTAGCACCACCACGTGACACCGGCCATCAGCAGGAAGGCGACCGCGTAAGCCCAGAAGGCGGGTGCCATGGTGCCGAAGTTGATGTTGGACAAGCGAAGTGCCTGTTGGAGGATGAACCCACCGAAGGCGCCGACCGCGCCGATCACACCGATCGCCGCACCGGCCTGGCGGCGGGCCGAGGCCTGGGCTTCGGTGATCTCCATGCCGTGTTCGGCGGCGTACTTCTTGGCGGTGGCACCGAAGATCGAGGGGATCATCCGGTAGGTGGAGCCGTTGCCGACGCCGGTGAGCACGAACAGCAGCAGGAACGCGGCCAGGTACAGCGGGAAGCTCTTCAGCGACAGCGCGGTCATGATCAGCGCGACCGCTACGGCCATGCCGGTGAACACGATCACGGTGATGCGGGCGCCGCCGACCTTGTCGGAGATCCAGCCACCCACCGGGCGGCTGAACGAGCCGACCAAGGCGCCGAGGAAGGCGAGGTTACCGACCATGCTGATCCAGCCGATCTGGGTCAGGTGCGGGAAGTTGGCCTTGATCAGGGTCGGGAAGGCGAACGAGAAGCCGATGAACGAACCGAACGTGCCGATGTACAGGAACGACATGATCCAGGTGTGCGGGTTGGTCAGCGCCAGCTTGTAGGACTTGCCGTCGGCCTTGGCGGACACGATCGAGTCCATGTAGCGCAGGGCGCCGAACGCGGCGACCAGGATGAACGGCACCCAGACCAGGATCGCCAGGGTGATGCCGAACCGGTAGCCCGCGGCGTCCTTGGCCAGCAGATGCGTGCCGAGGGTGATCAGCAGCGGCGCGACCAGCTGCGTCTGCGCCACACCGAGGTTGCCACCGGCGGCGTTGATGCCGAGGGCCGCACCCTTTTTGCCTTCGGGGAAGAAGAACGAGATGTTGGCCATCGAGGAGGAGAAGTTGCCACCACCCACGCCGGCCAGCGCCGCCAACAGCAGGAATACCCACATCGGGGTGCCGGGCTGGTTGATGAAGTACGCCAACCCCAGGGTCGGGATCAGCAGCATTCCCGCGCTGAAGACGGTGAAGGCTCGCCCGCCGAACTTCGGCACCGCGAAGGTGTAGGGGATGCGCAGGGTGGCGCCGACCAGGGTGGGGACCGAGGTCAGCAGCAGCGCGTTGGCCACGGCGGTGGGGTTACCTTTGCCCAGACCTTCCAGGAAGGTGAAGCCCGCGGCGCCCATGGCGGTGACGATGGAGCCGAACAGCACCCACACGCTGAAGCCCAGGTTCTCGGCGAACACGGAGAACCACAGGTTCTTCTTGGCGGTCTTCTCGCCGCCCGACTCCCAGAATTTCGCATTGTCGGGTTCCCACTGGGTGAGCCAGCGTCCCTTCGTCTGATATTCGAACGACGGAGATTCCGTCGCCTGGCCGGTGGCGGCGATTGCGGTCATCGGCTTCCTCTCGATCGAGCGCTTGTGCGGTGTCGAGATAAAGGTAGGAGTCAGTTGTTGCGTGACAATGGCCTCAGGTGACATTCCCGGCAACTACGGCTCACCGTGCGAATTCGCTGGTGGTGACGCCCCGGTTACTTGGATTCAGTAATTGCGATCGTCGCTGCTCAGCGGTCCGGATATTCTGCGAGCAGCGATCCGAGGAAGCAGTTGGCCGCGCGCACAGCCCGTTCGGAGTCTCCGTCGATGATGGCCTGGACGAGCTCTTCGTGCTCGGTGTCGTACGCGTCGTCGGACTTCTCGGTGCGCGCGTGGATCACCTGCTCGATGATCGGCAGCAGCGAATCGTAGAACTCCAGGTATACCGCGTTGTGGCTGGCGACCACGATCGCGCGGTGCAATTCGACGTCGGCGGCGATGGCCACCGGGTCGGCCTGGGCCCAATCGCGGTTGCTGCGTTGGGCGAGCAGGCGGCGCAGGGTGGCGATGTCGGTGTCGTCGCGGCGCCGCGCGGCCAAGCTCGCGGCCTGGGTGTCCAGGGCTTGGCGCAGTTCGAGGATGTCGCGTTCCTGCGCGTCGGCGAAGTACTTGCCCAGCGTGCCGCCGACCTCGGAGGTGGCGATCACATAGGTGCCCGAGCCTTGCCTGCGTTCGAGCATTCCCGCGTGCACCAGCGCCTGGACGCCTTCGCGCACGGTATTTCGACCGGTCCCGGTGAGCTCGGTGAGCTCGGGTTCGGTGGGGATTCGTTGACCGACGGGCCAACGGCCGGAAAGGATCTCGGCCCGAAGCTGTTCAGTCACCTGAGCTATGAGGCTGGTTCGCCGGACGGGTTGCACAAGGGTAAGGGTAGCTGTCCCGCCTCTCCGTGTATCCAGGCCAGATTCGTGTGCGGGGTTGACCTGGGTCGGCGGCAACCGGGATGTCGGTTGCGCGTCAGCCCGTTCCCGGTGAGTTACCCATGTCCTCGCGTACGGAGATTGGTCACATTGGCTTGGCGTAGTCATCGGGTCATCCTATGATTCTGACATGCCACCCTTGTACCAAACTCAGCCTGACTCGAGCTATGAATCGACCATCGCGGTCGACCAGCACGATGTCGCGAGCTTGGTCACCCCTCCCGAGGTCAGTCGGCGTTCACTGATCGAAGGCCGCCTGCTCGTGCTGGCGGCCATTGTGATGTCGGCGCTGACCCTGCGCGCCGCGGTCACCGCGTTCAGCCCGCTTGCGGAGAAGATCGGTGCCGAGATCGGCTACGGGACCGGGATCGTCGGGGTGTTCGGCATGCTGCCGACCGCCATGTTCGGTCTCGCGGGCCTGGTCACGCCGGTGATCGTGCGTCGGTTCGGGCTCGAGCGGACCGTGTTCGTGGCGATGCTGCTGGCCGGTACCGGGTCGCTGGTGCGGGTGTTCTCGACCGGGACCGCGGAGTTGCTGGCGTTCTCCGGGGTCGCGCTGCTGGGCATGGGTATCGGCAATGTGGTGATCCCGCCGCTGGTGAAGCGGTATTTCGGCGACTACCTGGCCGTGATCAGCTCGCTCTACATCGTGATGGTGCAGCTCAGCACCGTCATCCCCGCGTTCATCGCGGTGCCCGTAGCGGAGGCGCACGGCTGGCGGATCTCGATGGGTGTGTGGGCGCTGATCGGTTTCGCGGCCGCGGTCCCGTGGTTCGTCGTGCTGCGCGGTCGACGTGGTCGCGACGTCGTCGACACCACCGCGCTGCCCGAGCCTGCGCCCGAGACCGGCAAGGCCTGGCGTTCGCCGGTGGCGTGGGGAATGGCCGGCATGTTCGGTATGACCTCGCTGACCACCTACGCCATGTTCGCGTGGCTGCCCAAGATCCTGTCCGACGCGGGCGCCAGTGCGGGTTACGGCGGCACGATGGTGGGCCTGTTCGCCCTGATCGGGCTGGTCGGCGCGTTCGGCGCACCCGTGGTGGTCTCCCGGATGCGCAATCCGTTCCCCGTGGTGGTCGGCTGCATGGTGCTGTTCACGACCGCGTTCGTCGGGTTGCTGGTGGCACCGATGCATCTGACGCTGCTGTGGATCGTGTTTCTGGGTCTTGGCCCGTCGACCTTCCCGATGGCGCTGACGCTGATCAACCTGCGCACCCGCACGCCCCAGGGCTCGGCGGCGCTGTCGGGCTTCACCCAGGGCGTGGGTTACGCGGTCGCCTGCACCGGTCCGCTGCTGTTCGGCATGCTGCACACCTGGACCGGCGGCTGGCTGGCCCCGTTCTGCCTACTGTTCGTTGCGATCGGCGTACTTCTCGCGGGCGCGTGGCAGGCGTGCAAACCGCGCATGCTCGAAGACACTTGGTGAATTCCTCACCGCTGATTATCCGCCGAAGTGCGGTTCGCGTGACTCTGTCCTAAAATCGCACGGACGAGGCGTAGCTCACACCCTCACCGGTGATTACCTCGGTTTCTCGCTGCTTCCTTACGCGCGGAAATCGTTGTGTCACATGCCCGAAACAAAAGGGCCGATCTCACGTCTGTGACCGAGCGCAGGTGAGAAACCGTTGATTCAGGCGCAATTTCCCGCAGCATTTCGGCAATACCCATTTCCTACCGTTGGGCCATCGCACTTTTGGGAGGCCCAATCTTGAGCACGCTGAAGCGAAACCACGACATCGACCACTGGGATGCCGAGGATGTCGCGGCCTGGGAAGCCGGCGGCAAGGACGTGGCCAAGCGCAATCTGATCTGGTCGGTGATCGCCGAGCACATCGGTTTCTCGGTGTGGTCGATCTGGTCGGTGATGGTGCTGTTCATGCCCACCGACAAGTACGGCATCGACGCGGCGGGCAAGTTCTTCCTGGTCGCCATGCCCACGCTGGTCGGCGCGTTCCTTCGCATTCCCTACACCGTGGCCACCGCCCGCTTCGGCGGCCGCAACTGGACGATCTTCTCCGCGTTCCTGCTGCTCATCCCGCTGATGCTGACGCTGTACTTCATCAACCAGCCGGGCACTTCCTACACGACTTTCCTGATCGTGGCCGCGTTCGCCGGCTTCGGTGGCGGCAACTTCGCCTCCTCGATGACCAACATCAACGCCTTCTACCCGCAGCGCCTCAAGGGCTGGGCGTTGGGCATGAACGCCGGTGGCGGCAACATCGGTGTCCCGGTGATTCAGCTGCTCGGCCTGCTGGTGCTGGTCACCCTCGGTGCCGATTACGCCTCGGTGATCTGCGCGGTCTACCTGGTGCTGGTCGGTCTCACCGCCGTGGGTGCCGCGTTCTACATGGACAACCTGACCAACCAGAAGGCCGACCTGTCGTACATGGTCAAGGCCCTGCGCGTGCCGCAGTCGTGGGCGATCGCGTTCCTGTACATCGGCACGTTCGGTTCGTTCATCGGCTACAGCTTCGCGTTCGCTCAGATCCTGCAGATCAGCTTCAAGGCCGGTGGCGACACCGCCACCCAGGCCGCCATCCACGCCGCGTCGATCGCCTTCATCGGCCCGCTGCTGGGTTCGCTGGCTCGCCCCTACGGCGGCAAGATGGCCGACCGGATCGGCGGCAGCAAGGTCACCATCGCCACCTTCGGCGCCATGATGGTCGCCGCGCTGATCGTGATCACCGCGTCGACGATGGCCGACAGTAACAAGGGCATCGCCACCGGTTCCACCATGACCCTGCTGGTCGCGGGCTTCATCTCCCTGTTCGTGCTGTCGGGTTTCGGCAACGGCGCCGTCACCAAGATCATCCCGTCGGTGTTCGAAGCCAAGTCCAAGAGCCTGCCGGTCTCGCGCACCGAACAGGCGGCCTGGTCGCAGAACACCGCGGGCGCCCTGATCGGCTTCGTCGGCGCGATCGGCGCGCTGGGCGGGGTCGGCATCAACATGGTGCTGCGCAGCTCCTACGCCAGCACCGCCTCGGCCACCACCGCGTTCTGGGTCTTCCTGGCCTTCTACGTGATCTGCGCCGCCGTGACCTGGACGGTGTTCCTGCGCCGTCCGCGCATCACCACCGACTCCGACGTCGTGGTCGAAGCCGAATCCCTGGTCCTCGAGGCCGAAGCATCCACCCCGTCGGCTCGCGGCTGACGCCCGACCACTACCAAGGAGGTCACTCTCATGAACAGCACTCGCAAGACAGTGGTCGTGGTCGGCCACGGCATGGTCGGACACCGATTCGTGGAAGCTCTGCGCTCGCGCGACACCGCAGGCGTGTGGCAGGTCGTCATCCTGTCGGAGGAGAAGCTGCCCGCGTACGACCGCGTCGGCCTGTCCTACTACGTCGGCAACTGGAACGCCGATGACCTGGCGCTGCCGGGCAACCTGTACGACGGCGACGCCCTGGTCGATCTGCGACTGGGCCAGCGCGGCGAGTCCATCGACCTCGAAGCCAAGACCGTGACGTCCACCAGCGGCGACGTCATCGCCTACGACGCCCTGGTCATGGCCACCGGTTCCTACCCGTTCGTGCCGCCGGTTCCCGGCCACGACCTGCCCGAATGCTTCGTCTACCGCACCATCGACGACCTCGACGGCATCCGCGCCGCCGCCGAAGCCGCCGGTCCCGGCGCGCACGGTGTGGTCGTCGGCGGCGGTCTGCTCGGCTTGGAAGCGGCCAACGCGCTGCGTCTGATGGGCATGACCCCGCACGTCATCGAGTACAACGGGCGCCTGATGCCCGCGCAGGTCGACGCCGGTGGTGGCGCGATCCTGGAGAAGCTCGTCACCGATATCGGCCTGAACGTGCACACCGGGGTGGGCACCGCCAAGATCGTGTCGATCGAGGAAGAAGGCGCCGACAACGTCACCGTGCACCTGTCCGACGAGGCCGAGATCAAGGCCTCGCTGGTGGTGTTCTCCGCCGGTGTCCGTCCGCAGGACGCCCTCGCGAAGGCGTCGGGGCTCGAAATCGGTACGCGCGGTGGCATTCTCACCGACCTCACCCTGCAGACCTCGGACCCCAGTGTCTACGCGATCGGTGAATGCGCCGCGATCGAAGGTGTCTGCTATGGCCTGGTCGCCCCCGGTTACACCACCGCCGAGATCGTCGCCGACCGCCTGCTGGGCGGCGCGGGCGAGTTCCCCGGCGCCGATATGTCCACCAAGCTGAAGCTGATGGGTGTGGACGTGGCCTCCTTCGGCGACGCGCACGCTGTCACCGAGGGCGCGCTCGAGGTCGTGCTGCACGACGCGGCCAAGGGCACCTACGCCAAGCTCGTGGTCTCCGACGACGCCAAGACCCTGCTCGGCGGCATCCTGGTCGGTGACGCCAGCCAGTACGCGGCCCTTCGCCCGCTGGTCGGTCGCCCGCTGCCCGCCGACGCGGCCGCGCTCATCTCGCCCGCCGGTGCCGAACTGGGCGCGGACTCGCTGCCCGACGACGCGCAGATCTGCTCCTGCAACAACGTCAGCAAGGGTGCCATCTGCGGCGCGATCGCCGAGGGTGCCTGCGACATCCCGGCCGTGAAGGGCTGCACCAACGCGGGTACTTCCTGCGGTGGCTGTGTGCCGATGATCAAGAAGCTGCTGGAGCAGTCCGGCGTCGCGGTCTCGAAGTCGTTGTGCGAGCACTTCTCTCAGTCACGCGCGGAACTGTACGACGTGGTCGCGGTCACCGGCATCCGCACCTTCTCCGAACTGATCGCCAAGCACGGCAAGGGTTCGGGCTGCGATATCTGCAAGCCGACCGTCGCCTCGATCCTGGCCTCCACCTCGAGCGAGCACATCCTCGACGGCGAACAGGCCGCCCTGCAGGACACCAACGACCACTTCCTGGCCAACCTGCAGAAGAACGGTACCTACTCGGTCGTGCCGCGCATGCCCGGTGGTGAAGTCACCGCCGACCAGCTGATCACCATCGGCGAGGTCGCCAAGGAATTCGACCTCTACGTCAAGGTCACCGGCGGTCAGCGCATCGACCTGTTCGGCGCGCGCGTGGAACAGCTGCCGCTGATCTGGAAGCGCCTGGTCGACGTCGGCATGGAATCCGGCCACGCCTACGGCAAGTCGCTGCGTACCGTGAAGAGCTGCGTGGGTTCCACCTGGTGCCGCTACGGCCAGCAGGACTCGGTCGGCATGGCCGTGCTGCTGGAGAAGCGCTACCGCGGCCTGCGCTCGCCGCACAAGATCAAGCTGGCCGTGTCGGGTTGCGCGCGCGAATGCGCCGAAGCCCGCGGCAAGGACGTCGGCGTGATCGCCACCGAGAACGGCTGGAACCTGTACGTCGGCGGCAACGGCGGCCTGACCCCCAAGCACGCGGTGCTGCTGGCCGGCGAGCTCGACGACGCGACCCTGATCAGCTACATCGACCGCTACCTGATGTTCTACGTGCGCACCGCCGACCGCCTGCAGCGCACCGCGCCCTGGCAGGAGGGCCTCGAAGGCGGCTTCGACTACCTCAAGGCCGTGGTCATCGAGGACAGCCTCGGCATCGCCGGTGACCTCGAGGCGGCTATGGCCAAGCACGTCGAGGGCTACAAGGACGAGTGGGCCGCGGTCCTCGAGGACGAGAACAAGCTCTCGCGCTTCGTCTCCTTCGTCAATGCCCCTGACCAGGCCGACCCGACGATCTCGTTCGACGACAGCGGAGAACGCAAGGTACCAGTGCTTCTGGGTCTGCCGGGCATGCCCGTCGGTGTTGCGTCGAACACAGCACCGACCGGGACATAAGCACTTAACGCTGCGGAAACAGGGCGCCTGTACCAATAGGTAAGGCGTTCGGAGGAGGAACCGATGACCGTTATCGACACACCCACCATCACCACTGAGACCGCGACCTGGACCCAGGCCTGCCGACTCGACTTTCTGATCCCGGGGCGCGGCGTTGCTGTCCTGCTGAAGGGCGGCCGTCAGGCGGCTCTGTTCCTACTCTCCGATGGCACGCTCGCCGCCGTGGGCAACATCGATCCGTTCGGCCGGGCCGCGGTGATGTCGCGCGGCATCGTCGGTGACCGTGGCGGCATTCCGGTCGTCGCGTCGCCGCTGCTCAAGCAGGCTTTCTCGCTGATCGACGGCCGTTGTCTGGACGACGAGTCCAAGTCCCTGCCGGTGTACGCGGTCCAACTCGACGGCGGCGTCGTCGCGGTCTCGAACGAACCGGTGCCCACTCCATGACATCTCCGACCGACACCGGCCCCTGCCTTGCCGGCTTCACCATCGGCGTCACCGCGGCTCGCCGCGCAGAGGAATTCAGCACCCTGCTCACCCGAAGGGGCGCGACCGTGGTGTCCGCGCCCGCCATCCGCATCATCCCGCTGGCCGATGACACCGAGCTCGAACGGGTCACCGAACAGCTGATCGCCGATCCGCCGCAGATCACCGTCGCCACCACCGGCATCGGTTTCCGCGGCTGGATGGAAGCCGCCGAAGGCTGGGGGCTGGCCGAGATCCTGCGCGACACCCTCGCCTCCACTCGCATGCTGGCCCGCGGCCCCAAGGCCAAGGGCGCGATCCGGGCCGCCGAACTGCGCGAAGAGTGGTCGCCGGCCTCGGAGTCCTCGGCCGAGGTGCTCGATCACCTGCTCGCCGAAGGCGTGGAAGGCGTGCGTATCGCGGTGCAGTTGCACGGCGCCACCACCGAATGGGAGCCGGTTCCCGACTTCTGCGAGGTGCTGCGCTGCGCGGGCGCCGACGTGGTTCCGGTGCCGGTGTACCGGTGGGAACCGCCTGCCGACCGTGGGCCGATGGACAACATGATCGAGGCGATCATCTCCGGCAGTCTGGACTGCGTCACGTTCACCAGTGCGCCCGCCGTGGCGTCATTGTTGATGCGCGCCAAGGAAACCGGTCTTCTCGAATCCGTGTTGCACGCGTTCCGTGGGCGGGTGCTGGCCGCCTGCGTCGGGCCGATCACCGCGGCTCCGCTGGAAGAACTCGGTGTGCCGACCACGATGCCCGGTCGTGCGCGTCTGGGTGCGTTGGCTCGCCATGTGGCAGAAGAACTTCCGCGTCGGGCCAGTCGGATCTACGCGGCCGGTCACCTGATCAGCGTGCGTGGTGGCTGTGTCGTCGTCGACAACGAGGTGCGTCAGTTGGCACCCGCGCCGATGGCGTTGATGCGGTCGCTGGCTCGTCAGCCGGGTCGGGTCGTTTCGCGCGAAGATCTGTTGTCCGCGTTGCCCGGTGGCGGTGACGACACCCACGCGGTGGAGACCGCGATCGCGCGACTGCGTGCGGGTTTGGGGACTCCCAAGGCTATTCAGACCGTGGTCAAACGTGGATACCGGCTGGCGCTGGACGCGGCCGACTGCTCCGATACCCCTGCGGTGCGTCCGGCACACGCCTCGGGAATCGGCACGCCCGCTCGGTCGCCTCGGCCCGCGCAAACGATCGGGGTGTGGTGAGTGCCGGGCTGCCGGGTGATCCGGCGCTGGTTCTGGTCGCGCACGGAACGCGTAGTGCGCGCGGGGTAGAGATGATCGCGGCGCTGGCCGACGCGGTGGGTGTCGAGCTGGGTGTGCCGGTGTCTTCGTCGCCGAATGCGTTGCTGCGCACTGCTTTCGTCGATGTGCTCGGGCCTTCGCCCTCGGAGGTTCTGCGGGATCTCGACGGGCCCGCTGTGGTTGTTCCGGCCTTTCTCGCATCGGGATATCACGTCTATCAGGATGTTCCGCGCGAGATCGCCGAGAGTGGGCATGGCGCCGTCGCGGTGACACCTGCGATGGGGCCCGATCCGGCCTTGGCCAGGATCATGGCGGTGCGCTTGCGTTCGGCGGGGTGGCAGCCCGGAGATTCGGTGGTGTTCGCCGCCGCTGGTTCCTCGGATTCGCGTGCGCGGCAGGATGTTCGGCGGGCGGCGGGGATGCTCGCGGAGCAGATCGGCGCGCCGGTGCGGATCGCCTACGTGGCAACCGGGGCGCCTCGGGTTCCCGAAGTTGTTGCCTCGCTGCGTGAGTCGGGATCTGAGCGCGTGTTCATCGCGTCGTATCTGTTGGCGCACGGGCTTTTTCATCAGCGGTTGCACGATGCCGGTGCTGATGGGGTGGCCGAGCCGATCGGGGTGCACCCTGCGGTCGTTCGGTTGATCGCCGACCGGTATCGCACCGCCGCACGTGCGCTGGCCGACGTTCGCGTTCGCTGAGCCGACCGCGCACAACCAGCCGGTGTCGGCGGCGGCGACTAGAGTTGGCCCGACTTCACAACAAGGGGGCAGCAGCTCGATGTCAGATCCGTCCGCAGGCCAGGGTTATCCGTCGCAGGATGACGGGCTCACCTCGTACCCGGAGAATCCCGCGCCGGCCGCGCGGATTCCGCAGCCGCCCAGCCTGCCGCCTTACCCGCAGCAGCCGTATGGGCAGCCTTATGGGCAACCACAGCCGTATGGGTCGGTGCCGGGGGCGGTGGGTGCGCAGGCACCGTACGGACCGCAGTCGCAGAGTCCGTATCCGGGACCTGGTGTGCAGCCTGCACCGGAATCCGGGCCGCGGGTTGTTCCGCAGAGTGTGCAGATCGCGTTCTACGTGATGCTGGCGGGAGCGTTGGTCACCCTGCTCAGCGCCGCGTATTCGCTGACCACCCTCGACGAGGCACGCAGTAGCGCACTGGATGCGTCCGGCGGAGTGTTCCGCGGAGACGAGCTCGACTTCCTCGTCTACGCCACCGTCGGCAGCGCCATCGGCGGCGCGTTGATATCGGCCGGACTGTGGGTGTGGATGGCGTTCGTCTGCCGCGCGGGCAAGAACTGGGGTCGGATCACGGGCACGGTGTTCTTCGGGATCAACGTGGTGATGTACCTGTTCGGGGTACTGGGAATGGCGCTCACCTCCACGGCCAACATCAGCCTGGTGTTCAGCACCGTCAATCTCGCGATCGGCCTGGCGGCGGTGATCCTGCTGTGGAACGGCAAGTCCAAGCCTTACTTCGCCCCACCGAGGCCACCCGGCTACCAGCCGTACCCGGGCTACCCGCCCACCTCGCCGTACTGACGTTGTCAGTGTCCACGTATCCGGCTGCTACCCGGTGGTGAAGCCGACCTGCCGGGTGGCGAACAGTGCCTGACGCGGGGCCGATGCCGTAGGTTTGCCGGGGAACCAGTCAAACGTGTGCTCGGAATCCCGGGAGGCCCGGTGCGGCAAGGTGAGGGTGGTATCGGTGCGGAACAGGCCGTGCGGGCCGATGCTGTGCCGATTCCCTTGTCTCCCGGGCAATTACGGTGGTGGGTAGCCCATCAGCTCGCACCCGGAGTGCCCGCCACGATCGCCCTGTATGTGGATTTGCACGGCCCGCTCGATGTCGCGCGGCTGGGTGCGGCGATGCGGTGGGCGGCGGCGCGGATGCACTCACCGCACGTGCGATTGCGGCTGATCGATGGTCGGCCACACCAGTATCTGGACCCGCAGGTCTTCGGCGAGCTCATCGATATCGATCTGACGGACTATGCCGCGCAGCATCCCGAACTGGTTGATGGGCTGACGGTTGGAGCCGCCGATGAGTGTGGCCCGGTGGCGGAGGCGTTGGCGCGGATGGAGGCCGATCGGCTCGCGCCGCTGGATCTGTGCGAGGACGCGATCACCGTCGCGGTGCTGTATCGGGTCGGCCCGCAACGCTGTCTGCTGTATTTGCGCAGCCACCACCTGGTTCTCGACGGGGTCGGGGCCGCGGCGTTGTTGCGACTGGCGGCCGAAACCTATTCGCAGGGCGCCACTGAAGGCGGTCAACAGGTGGTCGACGTGACCGTTGGCGTGCGCCGCGATCTGAATGCGGGCGAACCGCTGTCGATCGGCGAACTGGTCGAGGAGGATCGACGCTATCGGCACTCTCCGCGTGCGGTAGCGGACCAGGAGTTCTGGGCGAAAGAGGTTGCCGGACTGGGCGATCCGGTGGGTCTGGCCGGTACAGCGGCGCCCGCGTCGGCCCGCCCGCATCGCGTCTCCGCCGTTCTCGATCCGAAGACCGCGGAACTGCTCACCGACGCTCGAAACCGTTATGCCGCAAGCTTTCCTGAGCTGACCGCGGCCGCGTTCGCCGCTTTCCTCGCGCGCATGTCGGGTGCCGACCAGATCGTGTTGTCGCTGCCCGTCGCCGCCCGACCCTCCGCTGCCCTGCGTCGATCGGCGGGTTCGGTCTCCAACGTTGTCCCCTTGCGCCTGCGCGACCTCGCCACCACCACGGTCGAAGACCTGATCGCCCAGGTTCGTCTGCGGGTCATCGGCGCGCTGCGTCATCAGCGCTACCGCTACGAGGACATCCAACGCGACCGTGGCGAAACCCAGCTGCTGCGAGGCGGTTTCGGCCCCGTGCTCAACCTGCTGGGTTTCACCGCCCCGCTGACCCTGGGCTCCGCGACCGGCCGCGCACACCTGCTGAGCCTGGGGCCCGTCGAAGACCTCCTCGTCAACGGCTATCAACTCGGCCCCGACAACAGCACCGCGACCATCGACTTCCAAGCCAACCCGTCCCGCTACGACGCCGCCACCCTGGCCTGGTACCACCGCCTGTTCCTGGACTGGTTCGCCGCCTTCCTCGCGGCCGATCCGGCCCTGCCGATCGGTGAGCTGGACCCCGAATCAACTGCCCGAAACCGTCATTCACAGCGATACGCAGATGCCGGCACCGCTGATGGCGCGCACGGCATCGCTGGTGAATCCGCGACAGGGACGGACTCCGGCCGGGGCCGAGGCGGCCGTGCCGTGACCGGGTGCGGCAGTAGCCCGGCCGCTGGGGCACTGCGCGCCGACGCTGCACTCTCACCGACCCTGGGCGAACTCTTCAGCCGGTTCGATCGCTCGGACGCCGTCGCGGTCGTCGACGGCGCTCGATCGATGACGTATCGGGAGCTCGCCGAATCGGCGGCGCGGTGGGCCAGGGTGCTGCTCGCGCACGGCGTTACTCCGGGAACTCCGGTGCTGACCGCGATTCCGAGATCGCTCGAATCCGTGCTGGCCGTGCGTGCCATCGCGGCGGCCGGTGCCTGCCTGACGCCGATCGACGTGGCGGACCCGGGGGAGCGGGTCGCCCGGATCATCGCCGGATCCGGTGCGGCGGTGGGGTTCACGACGCGGGCCGCCGCCGCACCATCAGGTGACCCTGCACCATCGGGTGGCGGTGAACCGGAGGGGAACGGGGTCACCTGGCTGGTCCTCGACGACGCGGAAACCCTCGCGCAGGCCGCCGACCAATCCTGCGACCCGGTGACCGATGCCGACCGCCACGCACGGCTGACGCCGACGCACCCCGCCTATCTGATCCACACCTCCGGCACGACCGGTGCGCCCAAAGGTGTCGCGGTCACCCATCACGGCCTCGGCCCACTGACCGACCACCTACTCGATCGATACGGCACAACGCCGAATTCGATAGTGCTGCACGCGCATTCACCAGCTTTCGACGCCCACCTGCTCGAACTCCTCGCGGCCTTCGCCGCTGGTGCCCGCCTGGTCGTCGAACCGCCCGCAGTGGTCGCGGGCACGGAACTGACCGAACTGATCACCGAGCACCGGGTCACCCACCTGCTCACCACCCCGGCCGTGCTGGCCACGCTGCGCCCCGACGACGTGCCGAGCCTGACCACCGTGGTCGTCGGCGGCGAAGCCTGCCCGCCGGAACTGGTCGCCACCTGGGCAACCCGCGTCCGCCTACACAACGGCTACGGCCCGACCGAAGCCACGGTCATGGCTACGCAGTCGGCCCCGCTGGTGGCGGGGGAGCCGGTGACCATCGGCCAACCACTGCCGGAAGTCACTGCACTGCTGCTGGATTCGCAGCTGCGGCCGGTTCCCGAAGGTGCTCGCGCCGAGTTGTACCTGGGCGGACCGTGCGTGGCGCAGGGCTACATCGGTGACCCCGCAGGCACCGCAACACGTTTCGTAGCCGACCCGAGCGGCACCGGCCAACGCACCTACCGCACAGGCGATCTCGTCGGCCCCCGCGCCGACGGCGGCTACGAATTCCTCGGCCGCATCGACACCCAACTAGCCGTACGCGGCCGCCGCATCGAACCAGCCGAGGTCGAAGCGGCCCTACTCACCGACCCCACCATCGCCCACGCCGCCGTCGACCTCACCGCCCCCGGCACCCCGGCCGCTCGCCTCATCGGCTACGTCGTCCCCTCAACGCCCACCACAACCGCGCCGCCCGCGCCGACCTCGAACGTTGCTGCGACCTCGAACGTTGCTGCGGCCGCGAACGATGCGACTGCGGCGACCATCCCCACCCCCAACGGCATTTTCGACAGCGCCGCCGCATTGGCCCGCCTACGCACCATCCTCCCCGCGGCACTCATCCCCGCCATCCTCATCACCCTCGACCACCTCCCTCTAACCCCCAACGGAAAACTGGACCGCGCAGCACTCCCCACCCCGCCGGTCACCCCCTACCGCCCCCCACGAACCCCCCTCGAACACCTCGTCGCCTCCGCCTTCGCCACCGCCTGCGACCTCGAAACAGTCGGCGCCGACGACGACTTCTTCACCATCGGCGGCAATTCCCTGACAGGCGTAGCGGTTTCAGCAGAACTGTCCCAATCCACGAATACCCCGATCACAGTCCGCTGGCTCTACACCGCCCCAACGGTCACCGCCCTCGCCCACCGCATCCAGACCTACCGCCCCGACACCGACCCCGGCGTAGACGCCCTCGCCACCGTGCTCCCCTTGCGCACCGGCGGCACCCGCCCACCCCTGTTCTGCGTGCACTCCGCGGTCCCACTCGCCTGGTGCTACACCGGCCTCGCCCACCACATCACCGACCGCCCCGTCTTCGGCCTCCAGGCACCCACCCTGTCCGAAGCGCAGTCGACCCCGCTGACCGTCGAATTCCTCGCCCACACCTACGCCACCGAAATCACCCGCCTGCAACCCGACGGCCCGCTCCACCTGCTGGGCTGGTCCCTCGGCGGCCAGCTCGCCCACGCCACCGCGGTCCACCTGCGCGCCGAAGGCCGCGATGTCACCACCCTCGCCATGCTCGACAGCGTCGTCATCCCCGACGAAGCCGACCCACCCCCACGCCCCCGCATGCGCGACCTGCTCACCCACCTCCTCGGCGACGAACCAGACGACGCAGACTCCCTCCACGACCTGTCGGCAGAGCAAGCAGCAGCCGAATTGGCAACGGCGGGAGCAACTCTCGGCCAGGGCCTCACCGCCGAACAGCTGACAAACCTGCACGAGGCCTACGCCGACGGAGTCCGCCTCTCCCACGGCTTCCGCCCCGACCTCTTCGACGGCGACCTGCTCTACTTCTGCGCCACCCAGGGCATGACCGCCTTCCTCGACGCCCAGATGTGGCGTCCCTTCGTCACCGGCCGCCTCATCGAACACCCCGTCGACACCACCCACGCCCAACTCACCAACGCCGACATCGTCGCCCACCTCGGCCCGATCCTGGACCGGCACCTGCGCGAAGTCGAAACCGCGGCGGCACGCCCATGAACCTGCGCACCGCACAGGGCCCCCGCACCGCAGGCACCTGGTGCAACGTCTACGACGACCCCGCCCGCTGGTCGGCCGAACACCCGAGAACGGCACCCCTGCTGGACTGGTTCGCCGACAACCTGATGCGCCACGACCCCGCCCAAGGTCGCCAAGGCCCGGTCTGCCCCTTCGTCAAACCCGCTGCCGCACAACACACCCTGTGGATCGCGGAACTCGACGACACCGACATCACCGACGCCATCGACGACGCCTTCGCCCTCTACCGCACCCTCGACAACACCCCGGCGGTCCTCACAGTCTTCCCTGACCTCGACGACACCACCCGCATCGACACCGCCCACGCCGCCCGCAAGAGCGACATCGTCGACGCGGGCGCCATGCTCGGCCAGTTCTACCCCGGCTGCCCGGTCGCGGGCCTGTGGAATCGCGACTACCGCCCCCTGCACGCCCCACTGCCCATGCTGGTGATCCGCCCGATGATGAACACCGACTTCCCGTTCCTGGTAGGCAAACCCGAATGGCTCGCCGCCTACCTCGCCCGCCACGCACCGGGTCTGCCGCGCAAGCTGCGCGCCTCGATTGCCGATCGGATGCACGTGCCCGACGCGGGACCCGCCTCGATCACCGACCTGCGCGCGCATTTTCCGGATGAACTCGCACAATAAGGACACGAACCGCGGAATGCCGGACATTAGCGGGGTCGTGCGGCACACTACGTCGCATGCGTCGGCTTGTGTGCTGCCTGCTCGTCCTGCTCGGCTGTGGATTCGTCGTCTCGCCCGTGGCGTCGGCGCAATCCGCGATCCTCGATGTCCGCCCGTTGGGTGGCCGACAATTCGAGGTGGTCGTGCATTCCGCGGCGATGAACCGCCCGATCACCCTGTGGATGTCGCATCCCGGCGCCGGTGCGCCCGCGCTGTATCTGCTGAACGCGGTCGACGGCGGGGAGAGCGGCGGCCCGTGGATGCGCCGCACCGATGTGGTGGACTTCTTCGCCGACAAGCCGGTGAACGTGATCGTCCCGATCGGCGGTCGCGCCAGCATGTACACCGACTGGCAGCGCGACGACGGCGCGCTGGGCCGCAACAAGTGGACCACCTTCCTGACCAACGAACTGCCCCCGTTGCTCGATGACCGTTTCGGCATGACCGGTGCCAATGGCATTGCGGGACTGTCGATGTCGGCCACCTCGGCGTTGAATCTGGCGATCGCCGCACCGGGTCTGTACCGCGCGGTCGGCGCGTTCAGCGGGTGCACCCAGACCAGCAACCCGCTGGCCGAAACCCTGGTCCGCTCGCAGCTGGCCACCTTCGGCGCCGACGCCACCAACATGTGGGGCGGCCCCGGCGACCCGGCCTGGGCGGCCAACGATCCGACCCTGCACGCCGAGCGACTGCGCGGCACCGCGGTCTACCTGTCGTCGGGCAACGGCGCCCCCGGCCCGCACGAGGCCTTCAACGACCCGAGCATCGCGGGCAACGTGGGCGTGCTGGTCGACCGGGTGCTGGTCGGCGGCACCATGGAAGCGATCGTCGGCAGCTGCTCGAGCCCGCTGGCGGGTCGCCTGGCCCAACTCGGCATCCCCGCCGACGTGCGCTTCCGCCCCGCGGGCACCCACGCCTGGCCGTACTGGCAGGACGACATCCACGACTCCTGGCCGATGTTCGCCGCCGCACTGGGCGCCTGAAAGTCGGAACACAGCAGAACGGCCGCCGCGGGGAGAGTTCGCGGCGGCCGTTCTGCGTGCGGGGGACTAGCCGGCCGAACCGGTCAGCAGCCCACCCAGATCGGCGGAACCCGAGCCCGCGCCGTCACCCGGCGCGGGATTGGTCGGCTTCGGAACCACGGTGATGGTGACGGTCTTCGAGCTGACCAGCTCCTGCACCGCCTTGATCTCGTGCGCGCCGGTGGTCTTCGGCGTCCAGGTGATGGTGGCCTTGCCGTCGGCCACCGAGACCGGCTCGCCGATCTGCGTGCCGTTGTCGGTGAAGGTCACCTTGAACAGGAACGAGGTGGCCGTGACATCGGCGGTGACGGTGTAGGAGGTGTCCACGTAGTGGGTGCTGCCGCTGACCGCGATCCCCTGGACCAGCGCCGATGCCTGCGGTGCGGCCAGCACGGCCGCCGCTGCCACCGCGGTGAATGCGGTGAGCCCGAAACCGGCCCGGCGCGCCTGGTAGATCTTCATGGTGTTCTCCTGTTCGAGCTGATGATGAGCGCGACATTAGCGACCGGGAACCGGCGCTGTCCCGGAAACTGAAAAAGCGATGTTTAAAAGTGTGGAACCTGTTCCAGTGCAGGTCGCGGGCGAATTCACCCGCGGCGGATGAGGCACCCCCGGCGGCCGACCGCGACACTGGTTGCATGTCCACGGGTCCGGTGCGCTATCAGTTCGTCATCGAGGGCGAACTGTCTGCGCGTGTGCTCGCGGCCTTCCCGGAGTTGCGTCCCAGCGCGCATTCGCCGACCGGGACCACCACCCTCTACGGCCTCGTCGACGACAGCACCGCCATGCGCGGCATCATGGCCCGCATCGACACACTGGGTCTGACCCTGCTGAGCATGTCGCAGCTGCCCGACTGAGGCCGCGCGGACAACGTCGATCTGATAACGAGCTAGCTGACCGCACCCCACCAGCAACCGCGCAGCCGCCGGGTCGCCTACCGTCGAAACTCGGCGCAGGTGTGTCGACCCGCGGTGAGCAGCGAGTTCAGGAGGGTGAAGATGGTGATGTCGTCGCGCTCGATGTTAGCTGCGCCCGCTGTCTACACGGGCATTCCGGAACTGTCGTTCGCGCCCGTTCGCTGCGGGCCGGCCTACGCCCGCTTGGATCGCGCCCAGGCCGCCGCCGGTCAGACGGTGCTGCTGTGTGGTCCGGTGGGCACCGGGAAGACTGTCGTGCTGGTCGACTGGGTTCGCCGCAGGCGTTCGACGCGGGTCGTGTGGTTGACCGTGCCCGAGGGAACCGGTTCGGGTCTGCTGCGCGAGATCGCCCGAACCCTGGTTCCGACAACGGCATTCGCGTCGCCCGGCACTGTGTGCACGCCGATGGATCGCGCGGCCGACCTCGTCGCGGCCTTGGCCGACGTCAGCCCGACGGTGCTGGTGCTCGACGACGCCCACCTGCTCACCGACCCGATGGAACTCGCCGGCCTGGAATACCTGCTCGCGCACCTGCCCGCCCAGGTCACCGCCCTGATCGCGGGCCGTTTCGACCCGCCGCTGCGCTGGCACACCCTCGATCTGGCGGGCAGGCTGACGCGCATCGGCGCGCCCGAGCTGGCCCTGTCGCCCGACCGGGTCGCGCAGCTGCTGGCCCAGCACGACTGCCTGCTCGACGACGCCGAACTGGCGGTCGTGCAGAACCTCACCCGAGGCTGGGCCGCGCTGGTTCGCATCGCGGCAATCTGCCTGTCGGCCAGGGAATCCGACCGCACCACCGCCCTCGCCGCGCTGGCTCGCCCCGCGCACGCGGTCGCGGACTTCCTGGTCGCCGAGCTGCTGACGACACTGTCGGAGTCCACCCTCGAATTCCTGCTCGCCACAGCGGTTCCCACGCGCTTCTGCCTCCCGATGGCCGAGGATCTGGTCGGCGACGATGCCGCCCGCATCCTCGACGAACTGCTGCGCGCCAACTTCCCCCTGCACACCGTCGCCGACGCGGGCGAACTCTGGCACACCTACCACCCGCTGCTGCGCGCGTACCTGCTCGCCGAGGCCGCGCACACCCGACCGGATCGCCTGTCGGACTGCCATCGTCGCGTCGCGGCCTGGTTCACCGCGGCCGCGATGCCCGCGCCCGCGCTCGACCATGTCCTGGTCGAACCCGGCGCGCCCGGTCTGGAGCCCTTCATCCGGGACTGGGGGCTACGCATGGTGCTGGAAGGAACCGGTCAGACGCTGCTGTCCGCGGTCGAAAACCATTGTGAGTACGACACTTTCGTTCGGTTGTTGCGCGCGGCTGTCGCAGTCGAGTCGGGTGACATCGCCGCCGCCGAGGTCTACCTCGAAGCCGCCCACGTCGGTCCCGATTCGGCCACTCCGCTGGCGCCTGCGGCTCGGATCGTCGCGCTCGACCGGGCCGTGAGCGCGGGAGTCGCTGTGCTGGTGGGTGATTCGTCCTCGATGCGCTGGCCGCTGCCGCCCGCCACCGGCCACCCCGACCTCGACTGCTACGCCGCCCTGCAGTGCGGCACCGCCGACATCTATGCCGGTGAAATCGACAGCGGCACAACAGCGGTACGGCACGCGATCGTGCACGCCGAGCAGGCCGGACTCGGTCGCGTCGCGGTCCGCGCCCGCACGGCCGCGGCGGTGGCGGCGGGCATGGCGGGCCGCATCGGCGAGCTGCGCGCACTGGCGGACGCGGCCATCGACTGCGCGCGACGCTACGAGCCCGCCGGTTCGACCGACGCCGCCCAGGCCAGGGTGCTCGCGGCCTTCGGCGCCTACCAGCAGGGTGTGGACATCGACGCGCCCGTGCTGCCGGTGGACGACGAGACGATGGTGCCCGCGCCGGTGCGCCGAGCGGGGGTCATGGCCGCGCTGCTCACGCACACCGACCCCGCCGATCGCATCGCCGCCGTCCTCGCGGTGAGCAAGCCGCTGCACCGACTGCTCGACGAATCGCCCACCCTGCACGGCACCGGCGAACTGGTCACCGACGTGCTGTGGTTGCTGCTGCGCCTACAGGCCAGAGCCGACGCGCAACACCTGGTCGACCACGCGACCAGAGTCCTCGGGCCCACCCCCGACCTGACCGTCGCCGAAGCCGGGCTCGCCCTGCACGCGCACCGCCCCGCCGCGGTGCTGTCCGTGCTCGAACCGCTGCTGACCACCCCGAACCTGGCGCCGCGAACCCTGGTCACGGCCTGGCTGCTGGTCGCGGTCGCCGCCGACCACCTCGACCGCCCCCGCAAGGTCGACCACGCCTGCGAGCAGGCTCTCGCGAGCGCCGCCCCCGAACAGCTGATCCGCCCGTTCCTCGACGTCCCGCAAGCCGCCGAACTGCTCGATCGCCTCGGTCCCCGCTTCGCCCGCCACGCCACCCTCGTGGATCGCATCCGCGCCCACCGCGGCACCACCGCGAACGCCCCACAGCTCACCGACACCGAACTCGTTGTGCTGCGCCAACTTCCGTCGGGCATGACCGCGGCCAACATCGCCGCCGAGCTGGGTGTCTCGGTGAACACCGTCAAGACCCACCTGCGCGGCATCTACCACAAGCTGTCGGTGAACGCCCGCGGCGAAGCCATCGCCCAGGCGCGGACGCTGGGCCTGCTCTGAGCTCAGGCCGGCGCCTGTAGGGCCGGGAACCAGACATCGGTGAGTACCGCGGCCGCCTGCTCCGCCGACACTTCGATGGTGCCCTGCATGGCCCACCGAGTGAAGAACCGCTCGAGCTGGGCCACCAGCAGTTCGATGCGCAGCCGGGCCTCGTCGCGGCGATGTTCGGGCCAGCGGGCGAGGTAGTCCGGCATGGTGTCGGCCAGGGCCATGATGCCTTCGCGGGCCACGGCGCGGAACTCCGGTTCCAGCGCGGTGGCCTCGTCCCAGGCGGGCAGCATGTTCTTGTTCGCGAAGAACCAGTCGATCGCGCGAGTCATCCAGTCCGCGAACGACTCTCGTGAACCCAGCGCGAGCACTCGGTCCAGGTCGGCGTAGAAGTCGAGCACGCTGGCCAGGGTGCCGTCCAGGGCGATGGCCCGCAGCACCTCGCCTTTGCTGGTGAAGTGCAGGTAGAACGTCGCCCGGCTGCAACCCACGGCGGCGGCGATGTCGTCGACGCGCACGTCGGAGTAGCCCTGTGTCTCGAACAGGGTGCGGGCGGTCTCGACGATCCGGGCCTTGGTCAGACGCTTCTGTTCCTCACGGAGTGAGCCGCGGCGGGGGGTCGTCATGCGGTCATCATACGACTTGATCATTCACTAGACGCCGTGTCCAGTGAGCCGCTATCCTGTGGTCCACGTCACTCGGCGAGGTCATCGACGACCGCAGCCGTTCAGGAGTTGTGCATGGATACACGCGAATTGCCCAGGGTGTGCGTCATCGGCGCCGGACCTTCGGGTATCGCCGTCGCCAAAAGGCTTGCCGAGAACGGGATTCCGTTCGACTGCTACGAGGCATCCGACGAAGTCGGCGGCAACTGGTACTTCAAGAACCCCAACGGCATGTCGGCCTGCTATCAGAGCCTGCACATCGATACGTCCAAGTACCGCCTGCAATTCGAGGATTTCCCGGCACCCGCGGACTGGCCGGATTTTCCGCACCACTCCCAGCTGCTGCAGTACTTCAAGGATTACGTCGACCACTTCGACCTGCGCGACCGCATCACGTTCGACACGGTGGTCACCGCCGCCGAACACGACGACGACGGGCTGTGGCGGGTCACCACCGACAGCGGCGACACCGAGATCTACGACGCGCTGATCGTATGCAACGGCCACCACTGGGACCCCCGATTCCCTGACTACCCAGGCGAATTCGACGGTGTGCTGATGCACAGCCACGCCTACCGCGACCCGTTCGACCCCGTCGATCTGCGCGGCAAGCGCGTCGTGGTGGTCGGCATGGGCAACTCGGGTCTGGACATCGCCTCGGAGCTGTCGCAGCGTTTCCTGGCGGAGAAGCTGTTCGTTTCGGCGCGCCGTGGGGTGTGGGTGCTGCCCAAATACGTGAACGGCCGAGTGGGCGACCGACAGTCGGTACCGGCGTGGATCCCGGACCGGGTGGCGCTGAAGTTGAAGCAGCGGTTCGTGCGCAAGAATCGCGGCGAGATGCAGAACTACGGTCTGCCCGCACCCGATCACGAACCGTTCGAGGCGCATCCCTCGGCCAGCGAGGAATTCCTGCATCGCGCCGGCTGCGGCGACATCACGTTCAAGCCCGCCATCACGCGATTGGACGGCGACACAGTGCATTTCGCCGACGGCAGCAGCGAGCGCGTCGACGTGGTGTTGTGCGCCACCGGCTATCACATCAGCTTCCCGTTCTTCGCCGACGCGCGGTTGGTGCCCGATGCGGCCAACCACTTCCCGCTGTTCCAGATGATGCACAAGCCCGGTGTGGACAATCTGTTCTATCTCGGTCTGGCGCAACCGATGCCGACGCTGGTCAACTTCGCCGAGCAGCAGAGCAAACTGGTCGCCGCCTACCTCACCGGCCGCTACCACCTGCCCCCGCGCGAGCAGATCGATCGAGTACTCGATGCGCAGGAGGCCAAACGTGCCGGGCGGTATTACGATTCGCCGCGCCACACGATTCAGATCGAATTCGAACCGTATGTGCGCTCGATGAACAAGGAACTCGAGCAGGGCGCGAAACGTGCGGCCGCGGCGGGCAACAGCCTGCCGGTACCCGCGCGCGCGGTGACAGGAGTGTCGCGATGAGTTCTGGTTTCTGTCGCGATGAATTCGCCGGTGTCCGTGCGGCTTTCGACGAGAACTTGGCCTCCGGTGCCGAACTGGGTGCGTCGCTGTGCGTCACCGTCGACGGTGACCCGGTCGTCGACCTGTGGGGCGGTCACGCCGACGCGGCGCAGACCACACCGTGGGGTGCCGACACCTTGGTCAACGTCTTCTCGGTCACCAAGACGATGACGGCGCTGTGCGCGCTGCTGCTGGTGGACAGCGGCGACCTCGACGTCGACCAGCGCGTGGCCCACTACTGGCCCGAGTTCGCGGCCAATGGCAAGGCCGACATCGAAGTCCGCCACCTGCTCTCGCACACCTCGGGCGTCTCGGGCTGGGACAAGCCGATCGCACTGTCCGACATCTACGACACCGACGCCGCCGCGGCCCGGCTGGCCACGCAGGCCCCCTGGTGGGAGCCGGGCACTGCCTCGGGCTACCACGCCATCAACTACGGCCATCTCATCGGCGAGCTGGTGCGCCGCCTCACCGGCCGTTCGCTGGGCCGGTTCTTCGCCGACGAACTGGCCGGACCACTGGGCGCGGATTTCCATATCGGCACCGGCCCGCAGCACGCCGACCGGATCGCCGAACTGATCCCGCCGCAGCTGCCCGACTTCGACCTGTCGACGCTGGACCAGGACAGCGTGCTGATCAAAACGCTCACCAGTCCCTGGCTGGAGGTCTCCGAGACCGCGACCCAGGGTTGGCGTGAGGCCGAGATCGGCGGCACCAACGGACACGGCAACGCCCGCTCGGTGGCCCGCATCCAATCGCTGATCGCCAACGGCGGCGAACTCAGCGGCAGACGCTACCTCGCACCCGCCACGATCGACCTGATCTTCCGCGAACAGGCCGACGGCATCGACCTCGCCCTGCTCACCCCCTTGCGCTTCGGCATCGGCTACGGCCTGCCCCGCCCACAGACCTTCCCGCACATCCCCGACGGCCGCGTCTGCTGGTGGGCGGGCTACGGCGGCTCGATGGTCGTCAACGACCTGGACCGACGAATCACCTTCGCCTACACCATGAATCGGATGGCGACCGGGCTGATCGGTTCCGACCGCTGCGACAGCTACCTGAAGGCCACCTTCGACGCGGCCGCGGACCTCATTCCCTGATGGAGAAGAACATGACCGAAGCTGTAGACCCGCAGGAATTCGTCGCCAAGGTCGCCGCGGGGCTGACCGCGCCGGGTGCGCCGTTCGAGATGACCGTGGAACCCGTTCTCGGCGTGCCGATTCCGGTGATGGCCCATCGTCGCGCCAACTTGCGCGAAGTGTTCGAGCACTCGCGCGAGTGGGGCGAGCGCGACTATCTCGTCACCGAGGATCGCCGGATCTCCTTCGCCGAGCACGCCTCCGCAGTGGGCGCGCTGGCCACCGCGCTGGCCGCCCGATACGGAGTCGGCAAGGGGGACCGAGTCGGCATCCTGGCTGCCAACGGCCCGGACTGGGTGATCGCGTTCTGGGCGGCGCAGTGTCTGGGTGCGATTCCGGTCGGATACAACGCGTGGTGGGCACCCCCGGAGGTCGCTTACGGAATCAGCCACACCACACCGAAAGTCGTGATCGCCGACGCGAAAAGGGCTGCGCTGCTGGTCGAGTCGGGTGCGGCGGTGTTGTCTATCGAGGACGATCTGCCCGCCCTGCTCGCCGAGTTCGCCGGTGCCGATATCCCGAATACCCCGTTGGGTGAAGACGATCCGGCCGTCATCCTCTACACCAGCGGCACCAGCGGCCGCCCTAAAGGCGTCGTGCACTCGCAGCGAAACTTGGTGGCGATCAGCGACTATCACCGCTTCACCGACGCGATGATGGCCGTGTTCATGGGCCAGTCACCCACCGCGGGACCCAGCGACCGGCGCTACCTGGTCACCGCGCCGCTGTTCCACATCGCCAGCCTGCACAACCTGGTGATTCCGCGCCTGGCCACCGGTGCGGCGGTGGTGTTCCCCGACGGTGCGTTCGATGTCGACCGGGTGTTGCGGCTGGTCGAACGTGAGCGGGTCACCAACTGGGCCGCGGTGCCGACCATGGCCAGCAGAATGCTCGACCACGACGTGTCGCGGTACGACCTGTCCTCGCTGTCCGCGCTGTCGCTGAACTCCGCTCCGACCTCGCCCGACCTGCTCGAACAGCTGCGCGGTCACCTCGCCGGGGCAGGTCTGGCGCTCACCACCAGCTACGGACTCACCGAGAGCGGCACCGCGGCCACGGTCGCGACCCCGCTGGATCTCGCGGTCGACCTGGCCTCGGTCGGCAGGCCCATCATCGGTGTCGCGGTGCAGATCCGCGACGAGCACGGTGCGGTGGTCGCCGACGGCACCGAAGGTGAGATCTGTATCCGCAGCCCATATGTGATGCTCGGCTATTGGAACGACGAGACTGCCACCGCCGCCGCGATCGACGACGAACGATGGTTGCGCTCAGGGGATTTCGGCACAATCTCGGGTGGCCGCTTGACTGTCGCGGGCAGGCGCACCGATCTGATCCTGCGCGGCGGCGAGAACGTGTACCCCACCGAGATCGAGAACGTGCTCAGCACGCATCCCGCGGTCGACGATTGCGCGGTGTTCGGCGTCGCCCACGCCGATCTGGGTCAGGAGGTGGCGGCGGTGGTCGTCGCCGACCCGGGCACCGTGGACGCCGAGGAGCTGCGCGCGTTCGTCGCCGCCCGCCTGGCCTATTTCAAAGTTCCCAGCCGCTGGCGGATTTCCGCCGACGAGCTGCCACGCAACGCAACCGGTAAGGTCACTCGTCGCGAGCTCGCGATGTAAGAGGAGTCACTGACATGTTCGACAGCATCATCAAAGGCGGCCGGTGGTTCGACGGCACCGGCGCCCCGTCCGCGGTCCGTCACCTCGGCATCCGCGACGGCAAGGTTGCCGAAATCTCGGAGACCCCTCTCGACGAAACCGGTTGTGCCCGTGTCGTAGACGCCACCGACAAGTGGGTCATGCCCGGCATGATCGACATCCACACCCACTACGACATCGAGGTCCTGCTCGACCCGTCGCTGTCGGAATCGGTGCGGCACGGCGTGACCACCGTGCTGCTGGGTTCGTGCTCGCTGTCCACCGTGCACGTCGACGGTGAGACCGCCGGTGACCTGTTCGGCCGGGTCGAGGCCATCCCGCGCGAGTTCGTGGTCGGCGCGATGAACGACGGCCAGACCTGGAGTACCGCAGGCGAATACATCGATGCGCTCGAGCAGTTGCCGCTGGGCCCGAACCTGGCCGGCTTCATCGGCCACTCCGACATCCGGGCCGCGGTGATGGGTCTGGACCGCGCCACCCGCGACGAGGTGAAGCCGTCCAAGGACGAACTCGCCGAGATCGAGCGGATGCTCGTCGACGCCCTCGATGCCGGCTTCGTCGGAATGTCCTCGCAGCAACTGATGTTCGACAAGCTCGACGGTGTGACCTGCCGTTCGCGCACCCTGCCGTCCACCTATGCCAAGAGCAAGGAACGGCACAAGCTCAACACGATCCTGCGCAAGCGCAACCGCGCACTGCAGGGCGGCCCCGACATCGCCAACCCCAAAAGCCTTGTCTCGATGGCGGTCTCGAGCATCGGCATCGGGCGCAAGCCGCTGAAGGTGAGCCTGCTGTCGGCCGCCGACGTGAAGGCGGTGCCCGGCGCGTCCAAGATGTTCCCCGCCGTCGGCAAGATCATCAACGGCCTCAACGGCAACTTCCGCTGGCAGCATCTGCCCGTCCCGTTCGAGGTGTACTCCGACGGCATCTCGCTGCCGGTGTTCGAGGAATTCGGTTCCGGCGCAGCGGCATTGCACCTGTCCGACCACATCGACGAGCAGCGCCACCTCATGCAGGACGAGGAATACCGTCGCGCGTTCCGCAAGGACTACGACAACAAGTACGGCCCCCGCGCCTGGCACCGCGACTTCTTCGACGCCGACATCGTCGCCTGCCCCGACGAAACCGTCATCGGCAAGACCTTCGGCCAGGTCGGTGTCGACCGTGGCGGCGTGCACCCCGTCGACGCGTTCCTCGACCTGGTCGTCGAACACGGCGACAAATTGCGCTGGCGCACAACGATTTCCAACCACCGCCCCGAGGTAGCCGACATTCTCGCCGCCGACCCGTCGGTCCAACTCGGCTTCTCCGACGCGGGCGCCCACCTGCGCAACATGGCCTTCTACAACTTCGGCCTGCGCCTGCTGCGCCGCGTGAACGACGCCGCGAACACCGAAAAGCCGTTCATGACAGTCGAACACGCGATCCACCGCCTCACCGGCGAACTCGCCGACTGGTACGGCCTGGACACCGGCCACCTGCGCGTGGGCGACCGCGCCGACGCCGTGGTCATCGACCCCGCCCACCTCGACGAAACCCTCGACGCGTACGCCGAGGATCCGATCAAGGTGTTCGGCAACCTGTCCCGCATGGTCAACCGCAACGACGAGACGGTCACCGCGGTCTTCGTCAACGGACGCTTTGTCTTCGGCGAGGGCGAAGCCGATCCGGCCCTGGGCACCGAACGAGTGGGCGCCTTCCTGCGCTCGCAGTAGGAACCGGTCCGTACTCTCACCTGATGACCGGTTGGCGGCCGATCTGAACTGGTCGGCCGCCGCCCGCCCATCAGCGAAGGGACTCGACATGTCGGACGCCAAGAAGATCGCCTGGGGCAAGCCACGCCACCCCACCGACGCCGACCGTGACGCCCTGCGCGAAGACCTGCTCACCAGGGCTCGCGCCGTCCGCGCCGACGGCTGGGCCGACTACCGCACCGAATGGCCCGCCGGCCAGGTCGCCGTGGTCGCCTACATCCTCGGTGACGCCGAAGTACTCGCGGAGTTCGAAGAGAACGAGGGCACAGTCCTGAGCCGCTACGCCGCCGACCTGTTCGGATTCATCAAGGGCCGCAAGGACATCGAGGCAGGCCTGGTCGGCACCCAAGCCTGGTTCGAGACAGTGCGTAAGGCGCTGGGCAAGTCGTAGGGGCAGTCAGGACGCGAGGATGCGGTCGCGCAGGGTAGATACGCCCGGTCCGACAAGGTCGGCGCAGTAAGCCTCCCGCCCCGCCATCGCCATGGTCAGCGCCAGCGTCGTACCGCTGACCAGCGGACCCGCGCCCGTGGCGAACGGCCCATCGGTCGCCTCGACCCGCAAGCCCTTGATCAGGGTTCGGCTGGGAACAGTGAAGTCGCGACTGGCGTAGAACTCGGCGACCGCGGTCGTAGCGTCGATCGACGGCACGCGGGTCAACCCGAGCGGACGACGGATGTCCTGACCATGCACGATGACCTCACCCAGCCACGCCGCCGTATGCCCCGACGCAGCGACCTTGCTGGGAATGATCGCCGTGAACATCGCGAGCGTCTGCGCCGGCGTCGCCCCGAGATACTGAGCCTTCCGCCGCTCATTGTGCTTGTCGAAGTCGAACCGAGCGGCCAACACACTGGCGATCCACCGCACCCGACCCACACTCGCCGCCGCCGTGAGATGCGCAACCACATCCTCCACCGTCCACGCCCCACACAGCGACGCCCGCCCCCACTGCTCGTCGTCGAGACCACCGAGGTCATCGGCCAACGCCGCACGCTCGGCACGCGCCAACTCCCACAGCGCATCGCGGGGCAGTTCACGGGCAGACTGTTCAGGCACGACGACCTCCGATTCGGGCACCGGCAGCTCCCGGAACGCGACGGTGCCACCTCGACGCTCCGTAATGAAGACGGATCGGCCCCCACAAACTCATCGGTGCCGGCGCCAACTACCACTTGTCGGGAGTCACCGGTGCGTCCCAAGCCTTGGCGAAACGGGTCTTGTCCTTGGTGTCGACTTCCTTGCGCCGGTAGACGATGTACGGGCGGGTCAGGTAGCCGATGGGGGCGCTGAACATGTGGACCAGGCGGGTGTAGGGCCAGGCGAAGACCAGGGCGAGCACGACCAGGCCGTGGAGTTGGAAGGTCCACGGGACGCCGACCATCAGGCCCGGTTCGGGGTTGATGGAGAACAGGCTGCGGAACCAGGGGGAGACCGTGGTGCGGTAGTTGTAGGTGCCCCACAGCAGGTTGGAGCCCCAGGTGTTGAGCAGGCCGGTGACCAGCGCGAGGGTGAGCAGCGTGTACATCATGATGTCGTTGCGGCTGGTGTTCTTGCGTACGGCGGGGATGGCGATGCGGCGGTAGCACAGGATCGCCACGCCCGCGACGACCATCAGGCCCGCGATCGAGCCCGCGCCCACGGCGACGAGGTGGTAGGCGTGTTCGGAGATTCCTATTGCGGCAGTCCAGGATTCGGGGATCAGCAGCCCCATCACGTGCCCGCCGAACACGCCGAGCATGCCGAAGTGGAACAGCGGGCTACCCAGCTGCAGCAGCTTGGACTCGTAGATCTGCGAGGAGCGGGTGGTCCAGCCGAACTGGTCGAAGCGGTACCGCCAGACATGGCCCAGCACAAAGGAAGTCGCCGCGATGTAGGGCAGGATCAGCCAAAGGCCTTCGGGCAGGGGGATTGTGGCGTTCATCGGCGGCCTTCCGCGGCGTCGAAGAGAGCAGGGTCCATGGCGTAGGGCTCGAGGCCGACTTCTTCCTCGGGTGGTCCCTGCGCGGCGAGTTCGGCGATGCGGCGACGGTCGGCGGTGGTGACCGGGGGCAGCGTGGACAGCACCGCGCCGAGCACGCCGCTGTAGGGAGAGTTGTTGTCGCCCAGCGACAGTCGCAGCAGTTCCATCACCGGCACGTGTTCGCCGAGCAGGCGTTCGCCGCCTACGGGATCGATGGTGGCGGCGAATTCCAGCAGGACGGGGAGGTGGTCGGGCAATTCCTCGTCGCCCAGTTCCACCCCGGCCTGGCGGTAGGCGTGCTTGAAGCGCAGCA
Organism: Nocardia sp. NPDC058640; assembly: GCF_042716995.1. Classification (NCBI taxonomy): domain Bacteria; kingdom Bacillati; phylum Actinomycetota; class Actinomycetes; order Mycobacteriales; family Nocardiaceae; genus Nocardia; species Nocardia sp. NPDC058640. Next base: position 724,782 of record NZ_JBHXRG010000001.1, on the reverse strand, counting down.
GCGCCATGCCGCGTTTGCGGGTGTCACCGAACGCGTAGAACGTCAGGTGCAGGCTGGCGCGGCGGCGCATGTCGAAGGTTTCGACGTAGCTCTGCGCCGCTTCGATCGCCGGGGTGTCGCGCAGGTAGGTGAGGATCTCAGCGAAGTGCGCCTGCACCTCTTCGGGCAATTGTGCTGCGGCACCGGACAACTGGTCCAGCATCGCCAGGGTCTTCTCGCCGGGGTAGTCGAGCAGGAACGCGGCCAGTCGCCACACGACGAGTCGGTCGTGCTCGGCCATGGCCGTCACCGGTTGGGGCCGTTTGCGAATCGACAGCAGGCTCATGGCGCGACACCGCTCACGGGCGAGTCGGTAACGGCAGCGCCGTTGCTGCCGTTGCCGTTACCGGCGCCGTTGCCGGTCTCCTCGGTGCCGTTCGTGGTCGGCACGAGTCCGCTGGTGCTGCGCCCGTCCCAGTTGAGCAGGTTGATCCGGCCCGACTTCTCCTCGGGCGCGGCCTGATTCACGTCCGACAGCGAGAACTTCTCGACCACCTGGTCGAACGCGGTCATGCCGGGTCCGCCGTCGGTGTCGAGACTGCACCCGGTGGCCAGCGAATCCAGTTCGTGCGCTTTGGATGTCGCGCCCATCGGGATCACGTACCGGTGCTCGTACTTGGCGATGGCCAGCAGCCGGTACATCGCCTCGATCTCCTCGGGTTCCAGCCCGATCGACGGTGCGATGTGCGGCTCGGGCTCCTCGCCGAGGTTGACCGAACGCATGAACGCCCGCATCCCGGCCAACCGTTGCAGCGACGAGCGCACCGGCCCTATCTCGCCGGCGGTGAACAGTTCGGCCAGATATTCCAAGGGAATACGCAGCGCGTCGATGGCGCCGAACAGATTGCGCACGTCTTCGCCGTCGTGGCCGGTCTCGCTGAGCACGTCCACCACCGGCGACAGCGGCGGCACGTACCAAACCATCGGCATCGTCCGGTATTCCGGGTGCAGCGGCAGCGCCAACTGGTAGTCCACGATCAGCTTGTAGACCGGCGAATCCTGGGCGGCCTGAATCCAATCCGACGAGATGCCCGCCTTCTCGGCTTCGGCGATCACGCGCGGGTCATGCGGGTTGAGGAACACCCCCAGCTGCGAGGTGTACAGGTCCTGCGGGTCGGTGACCTGGGCCGCGTCGAGCACCGCGTCGGCGTCGTAGAGCATCACGCCGATGTAGCGCAGCCGTCCGACGCAGGTTTCCGAGCACACGGTCGGAATGCCGACCTCCACGCGCGGGTAGCAGAAAGTGCATTTCTCCGCCTTGCCCGTCTTGTGGTTGAAGTAGATCTTCTTGTACGGGCAGCCGGTGATGCACTGCCGCCAACCGCGACATTTGTCCTGGTCGACGAGCACGATGCCGTCTTCCTCGCGCTTGTAGATCGCGCCGGAGGGGCACGCCGCGGCGCAGGAGGGGTTCAGGCAGTGCTCGCAGATGCGCGGCAGGTAGAACATGAAGGTCTCTTCGAACTCCAGTTTCACCTTGGTCTCGAGCTTGCCGAGAATGGGGTCCTTGCCGACCTGCTCGGGACCCGAGCCGAGGTCGTCGTCCCAGTTCGCACCCCAGGTGACCTTGGTGTCCTCGCCGGTGATCAGCGACTTGGGCCGCGCCACCGGGGTGGTGTCCATGGGCGGCGACGACAGCAGATTGTCGTAGTCGTAGCTCCACGGCTCGTAGTAGTCCGCGACCGTGGGCAGATCAGGGTTGGCGAAGATGTTCATCAGGCGCTTGAACCGCGACCCGGACTTGAGGGTCAGCTTGCCGCGCTTGTTGAGCGTCCAGCCACCCTTCCACTTCTCCTGGTCCTCGTACTGACGCGGATAGCCCTGTCCCGGACGGGTTTCCACATTGTTGAACCAAACGTATTCCGTGCCACCACGATTGGTCCATGCCTGCTTGCAGGTGACGCTGCAGGTGTGGCAGCCGATGCACTTGTCGAGGTTCATGACCATCGCAAGTTGAGCCATTACGCGCATGGTTAGTACTCCACGTTCTGGTTGCGGCGACGGATCGTGGTTACTTCGTCACGCTGATTTCCGGTGGGGCCGTGGTAGTTCAGGGCGAAGGACTGCTGGGCGTAGCCGCCGATCAGGTGCGAGGGCTTGATCAGCACGCGGGTGAGCGCGTTGTGGATACCGCCGCGCTTGCCCTTGGCCTCGGGGGTGGTGTCCTCGGCGCCTTCGATGCGCGGCACGTCGACCGCGCGGTCCTGGGCGTGGTACATGAAGACCGTGCCCTCGGGCATGCGGTGCGACACGATCGCGCGAGCCACGACGACACCGTTGCGGTTGATCGCTTCGATCCAATCGTTGTCCGCCACACCGATTTTCTTCGCGTCGACGTCGGACATCCAGATCGTCTGACCGCCGCGCGAGAGCGTGAGCATGTGCAGGTTGTCCTGGTAGGCCGAGTGGATCGACCACTTCGAGTGCGGGGTCAGGTACCGCACGGTCAGCCCGTTGCCGCTCACATTGCCGATGCTGGGCTCCGTGAACAACGCCGACATATCAAGGGGCGGACGGAAAATCGGCAACTGCTCGCCGAGTTCGATCATCCAGTCGTGGTCGAGGTAGAAGTGCTGGCGACCGGTGAGGGTGTGCCAGGGCTTGAGCCGCTCGACATTGATGGTGAACGGCGAGTACCGGCGACCACCGGCTTCCGAGCCGGACCATTCCGCCGAGGTGATCACCGGGACCGGGCGAGCCTGGGTATCGGCGAACGTAATCCGTTTGCCCTCAGCCTCTTTCGCGAGGTCGACCAGCTCGGTGCCGGTGCGACGTTCCAGCGCCTCGAACCCTTCGACCGCCAGACGGCCGTTGGTCGTTCCCGACAGCGACAGAATCGCCTCGGCGGCGTGGGTGTCCTTGGCCAGCGACGGTCGTCCCGCCGCGATGCCGGACACGATCGTGCCGTTCTGCCCGGCCAGGTACGCCACTTCCTCCTCGGGGAAGGTGGTCACACCCTTGGTCGTGAGACCCAGCTTCTCCACCAGCGGCCCGAGCGCGGCCAACTTCTCCGCGATCTTAGTGTAGTCGCGTTCGATCTCCACGATCTTGGGCATGGTCTTGCCCGGAATCGGTTCGCACTCACCGGCTTTCCAGTCCAGCACCTTTCCGCCGGCCTGTGCGAGGGCGTCAGGCGAGTCGTGCTGCAACGGCACCGCGACGATGTCTTTGCGTGTGCCCAAATGCTTTTCGGCCAACCAGGAGAACCCGCGCGCGATCCGGTGGAACGCCTCGAAGTCGGTCTTGGCTTCCCACGGCGGGGAGATGGCGGGGGAGAACGCGTGCACGAACGGGTGCATGTCGGTCGAGGACAGGTCGTGCTTCTCGTACCAGGTCGCGGCGGGCAGCACGATGTCGGCGAACAGGGTGGTGCTGGTCATCCGGAAGTCCAGTGCGAGAAGCAGATCCAGCTTGCCCTCGGCCCCTTCTTCGCGCCATTCCAGTTCCTGCGGACGCACGCCGGTGGCGTCGGTGGTCTGCAGGTTGGAGCCGCAGCCCAGCAGGTGCTTCTGGAAGTACTCGTTGCCCTTGCCCGAGGAACCGAGCAGGTTCGCGCGCCACACCGTCAGCACGCGCGGGAAGTTCTCCGGCGCGTCGGGGTCTTCGCAGGCGAACCGCAGCTCACCGGACTTCAACCCGTCGACAACATGCTCGGCCGGGGTCTTTCCGGCTTCGGCGGCCTCGTCGGCGAGGTCGAGAGGGTTGCGGTTGAACGTCGGGTAGCTCGGCATCCAGCCCAGACGGCTGGCGAGGGCGATGTTGTCGGCGGCGGTGCGACCGGCGAACTTGCCCTTACCGAGGGGCGACGCGAACGAGTCCGAGGTGAACGGGTCGTAGCGCCACTGGTCATTGGTCAGGTACCAGAACACGGTGCCCTGCATCTGACGCGGCGGCCGCTGCCAATCCGAAGCGGAAGCCAAAGTGGCCCAACCGGTTACGGGACGACACTTCTCCTGGCCGACGTAATGGGCCCAGCCGCCACCGTTCTTGCCCTGACAACCGGTGAGTAGCGTCAGCGTGAAGAAGGCACGGTAGATCTGATCGGAGTGGAACCAGTGGTTGGTGCCCGCGCCCATCAGAATCATCGAGCGGCCGCCGGAACGCTCTGCGTTGTCAGCGAATTCGCGTCCGATGCGCGCGGCTTGCGCGGCCGGAACGCCGGTGATGCGCTCCTGCCACGCCGGGGTGTACGGGGAGTCCGCGTCGTCGTAACCCTTGGCCCACTCACCCGGCAGCCCATCACGGCCGAGGCCGTACTGTGCCAGCAGCAAGTCGAATACGGTCGTGACACGTTTGCCCGCAACAGTTTTCGTCGGCACACCACGCAGGATGGACCCGGCGACATCGGTGTCGAAGCGGGGCAGCGCGATGGTGGCGGGTGCCTCGTCGGTGTGGCCGAGCAGGGTCAGCAGCGGATCGATGCCCTCGAGGTCGAGGTTCCACTTGCCCGCGTCGGCCTCGTTGAACCGGTGCCCCAGAGAACCGTTGGGCACCACCGGGTTTCCGTCTTGATCCAGCAGAACCGGCTTGTGCTCGGCGTTCTCGTCGGTGTGGCCCAGATCGGCCGCGGTGAGGAACTTGCCCGGCAGCGCGCCTTCTTGATCCGCCGACTCGTCGAGACAGATCAGGTACGGCAGGTCGGTGTAGGACTTGATGTAGTCGGTGAACATCGGAGTCTGCTTCTCGAGGAAGAACTCCTTGAGCACCACGTGCCCCATCGACATCGCCAGTGCCGCATCGGTTCCCGGATTCGCCGCCACCCACTCGTCGGCGAACTTGGTGTTGTCGGCGTAATCGGGGGAGACCACCACCACCTTCTGACCGCGGTAGCGCGCCTCGGTCATGTAGTGCGCGTCGGGGGTCCGGGTCACCGGGACATTGGAGCCCCACATGATCAGGTAACCCGCGTCGAACCAGTCCGCGGACTCGGGCACGTCGGTCTGGTCGCCGAACACCTGCGGCGAGGCCACCGGCAGGTCGGCGTACCAGTCGTAGAACGACAGCATGTAACCGCCGATCAGCGACACGAAACGCGCGCCGGTGGCATGGCTGACCATCGACATCGCGGGGATCGGCGAGAAGCCGGCCACCCGGTCGGGTCCGTACTGCTTGATCGTGTAAACGTGTGCGGCAGCGGCGATCTCGGCGGCTTCCCACCATTCGGCGCGCACGAACCCGCCCTTGCCGCGCGCGGTCTTGTAGGCCTTGGCCTTGACCGGATCCTCGACGATCGACTCCCACGCCAGCACCGGATCCTTGAACTCGGCCTTGGCCTTGCGGTACAGATCCAGCAGCGTCCCGCGCACATACGGGTAGCGCACCCGGGCGGGGGAGTAGGTGTACCAGGAGAACGAGGCGCCACGGGGGCAACCGCGCGGCTCGTACTCGGGCTTGTCCGAACCCACCGACGGGTAGTCGGTCTGCTGCGACTCCCAGGTGATCACGCCGTCCTTGACGTAGATCTTCCACGAGCACGAACCCGTGCAGTTCACCCCGTGCGTGGAGCGCACCACCTTGTCGTGCGACCAGCGATCCCGGTAGAACTCGTCGGCATCGCGACCACCGACCTTGTGGATCGACCGGTTGTCCGCGGACACCTCGCCGCGCTGGAAGTACTTACCGAGGTTCAGCAGTGTGTCGCCGAAATCGGGCGACGGACCTTGCGTGCGCGTATTAACCACGACGCCCCCTTCGAGCTGTGAAATCGGGCTGTTGGGGAAACAGTAAGGAGGCCGAGGTCGTGGGCAAAACGAACTTTTCACATCCGGATTCGGGCCCGTGTGAGCTGTGAGGTGGGCGAAATGTACTGGTCACGGGGGAGGTGACCGGCGTCATCGGCGATCGGAGCCCCACCAGCGTGAACGAGCCTGCGACAGCGCGAACGGCCACGCCGCGGGTCGGCACGGCGGGTCGACGGTGATGCTTCGGAAACGACGGGTTCTCCCGCGGTTTACATTTGTTTACACGCCTGGTGTGCCCACTGAACAGCGCGGATGTGACGCCGCGCACAAGTATGGTGGGTGCGGCCGGGTCGTGTCGGCGGTCGGCGATGCGCAGTGTCGTCGAGGCGAAAACAATAGAATTCGAGATCGATCTATATCGTTCTGTGTCAATATGATTGGTGACCGTCGGCACAGTTGCTTGCCGTTAGCTACCCAATGTTCACGATCGGCAATATAAAGAAACGGCATCTTTTCCGTTTTGCTATTGGATCGTGGTTGAAGCGTCATCCAGGATGAAGTCATGCAGACAGGGAGGGTAGGGGTGCTACCGAAAACTTCGTCCGAGGGACCCGACGGTCCACCGCGACCGCCGACACTGGGTGGATTGCTGCGGCGACTGCGCGACGACCGACGCATTTCCCGGGAGAAGTTGGCATTCGCCGCGGGAGTGAGTTCCAGCTACATCACACACCTGGAAAGCGGCGACCGTGAGCGGCCCACGCGCGCGGTGATCGACGCACTGGTGCGCTACCTGGATCGCATTTCGCCGGTCAGCGATATCGAACGCAGACACCTGCTCGATTTGGCCGGCCTTGCCCCCATCGACAACCCCTCGGTGCAGGATTTGCGTGCGGAAATCACCGATGACATGCGTCGCACCCTGACACTGCAGGAACCCAATCTGGCGGCTTACGTCGACACTCGCTGGAATGTGCTGACAGGCAACGAAACCTACGCTCGCGCGTTTCCCGGCCTGATCGACGATGTGAATATTCTGCGGTGGTTCTTCGGTAACCCGCTGTCGCGCGAGGTGATGGTCGAGTGGGAGAAGGAATCCACGCTCACCGTGAACTGGCTGCGCGGGCTGATCGGTCAGCAGGCGGGCGGCGACTGGGCCGCGGAACTGCTCGAGGAGTTGGCGCAGTACCGCGACTTCCGCCGCATCTGGGACTCGGGCGACACCGCTTACGGCCGCGAACACACGGCCATGCGCCTGCGTGACCAGCACACCGGCGAGCACTACACCGTCGACGTCCAGATGTTCCGCCTGGACTCCGTGGCCTACCCCGGCCGCATCCAGTACTACCTGGGCGTGCGCGGCCCCGCCTAGGCCGCTGCCCGCTCCGCACACCGGGCCACCAGGCCTTTCACTGCCGCGCCCACCTGCTCGGGGTGGGTCAGCGCGCATCCGTGACCGCCGCCGGTCACCGTGACCACGGCACCCGCATCGCGCAGTCCCGCCGCCAGGTGCGCGCACTTGTCGGCGGTGCTGTTGTGGTCGTGTTCGCCGCGCAGAACCAGTGCGGGAGCGGTGATTTCGCCCAGTCGTCCCAGGACGCAGTCGCGGCCGATCAGACAGTCGGCGGCCGGGCGGATCGTCCTCCGGTCGCCGGCGACCCAGCGGTCGATCCACGGCTGCCAGGCGCGCGGATCGCCGCCGCCGATCAATTGCGGTGCGAGAGTTTCCGCCAGCGACGCCAATTCGCCCGTGCCGCACCAGGTGTCGAAGAAATCCTCGTAGTAGGTTTCGTCGGCCCTGGTGCACGCACCGGCTTCGGTATCCAGCAGCGCCAATCCGGTGACTCGCTGCGGCGCGAGCAACGCCATGCGCAAGGCGACGTATCCGCCCTGGCTCATGCCGCCGACGATCGCGGACTCGATGCCCAGTGAATCCAACACCCGCAGACCGTCTTCGGCGAGATCCCAGTAATCGAACCGAGGGTCGGCGCCGTATCCCGTGCGCCCGTGTCCGCGGGCATCCCACGTCACAATGTTGATGTCGGTGTGCGCCAAGACACTTCGCAGTGGATCGAACATGGATTCGTCCAGGAGGAAACCGTGCGCGAGCAGCAGGGTGGGTCCACCGACGTCGCCGGTGCGGAAATGGATATCGACCGAATCAGAGTGCGCGAAGGGCATTGTCGAAACATACGAACTGCGCCGAGAAAAATCGACAGTCCGACGAAAATGCGATACCGCCGGTTCGGTGGATTCACTGGCGAGTGGGGGTACCTCACAGGGGTTTGCTGAAATGCGTTCAGCTATGGACAAATACATTCATCGGCGATGAGATCGGAGACGTACCGAAATTCGGGCAGGAAAGGTCGGCCATGCACACCGTTACCCTGGACCACTGGACCGAACTCCGCGCGGCACTGGAGGGTTTGTTGCTGCACGACGCGATCGGCATGGACGCGAAGATGCGGCACGCCGTCGCCGCGGTTGTTCACCTGACCGTCGACACCCCGCACGGCCCACCCGAGGACGCCGAGGAATTCCTCGGCAGGTTCGACGCGTCGTGGCTGGTGGCGTCGTGGTTGGGACACGACACCGAGTTGTCGCTGATCGCGACCCTGTGCGCGGGCGAGATCCCGGCGCTGTCGTGGTGCGAGCTGATGTTCACCACCACCCTGGCGCCGTGGTCCACAGCTCCGGTCGCGGTGCACGCGCGGCGAGTGTTCGCCCCGATGCAGCGGGGCAGGTTGGGCGCGGTCGCCGCCCACGTGGGTTGAATCCTGGGTGATCAATAGTTTCGCTAACAAGAACGTAACGGGTACAGCTACCCGACCGTTACTCGGCGTGCGATTATGTCTCCCGACCGCGTTACCGTTAGGGAGCAAAAACAAGTGTCTGAGTTCTTGACCACGATCAACGGGTACATCTGGAGTGACTCGCTGATCTATCTGTGTCTGGCCGCAGGTTTGTACTTCTCGATCCGGACCAGATTCGTGCAGTTGCGGGAGATCCCGGAGATGATCCGGCTGCTGATCAACGGGGAGAAGTCCAGCTCCGGCGTCTCGTCGTTCCAGGCACTGGCCATGTCACTGTCGGGCCGGATCGGCACCGGCAATATCGCCGGCGTCGCGACCGCGATCGCGTTCGGTGGCCCCGGCGCACTGTTCTGGATGTGGGTGGTGGCGTTCCTCGGCGCGTCCACTTCCTACGTCGAATGCACGCTGGGTCAGATCTACAAGACCCGCGACAGCATCACCGGTGAGTACCGCGGCGGCCCCGCGTACTACTTCAGCAAAGCGATGGCACACACCAAGGCCGCGCCGCTGTTCAAGGTGTACGGCGTGCTGTTCGCCGCGGTCACCGTGCTGGCCTGCGGTCTGCTGATGCCCAGCGTGCAGTCCAACTCGATGACCGCCGCGATGCACCAGGCGTGGGGCCTGTCGGAATGGGTCATCGCCGTGGGCACCGTGATCGTGCTCGCCTTCGTGATCATCGGCGGCGTGAAGCGCATCGCCGCGTTCGCGTCGGTGGTCGTGCCGTTCATGGCCGTTGCCTACATCCTGATCGCCATGGTGATCGTGTTCGCCAACGCGGGCCAGATTCCGGAAATCCTCTCCCTGATCTTCCGCAGCGCCCTTGGCCTGGACTCGGCGTTCGGCGCGATCGTGGGCTCCGCGGTGATGTGGGGCGTCAAGCGTGGCGTCTACTCCAACGAGGCAGGCCAGGGCACCGGCCCGCACTCCGCAGCCGCCGCCGAGGTCTCGCACCCCGCCAAGCAGGGCCTGGTCCAGGCCTTCGCCGTGTACATCGACACCCTGTTCGTGTGCACCGCCACCGGTTTCCTGATCCTGTCCACCGGCGCCTACCGGGTCTTCGACGGTGAATCCGCCGACGGCGCGATCCTGCACGACGGCGGCGCGCTCCCGTCCGACGTCGCCGTGGGCCCCGCCTACGCGCAGACCGCGGTCGACACCCTCTGGGGCGGCTTCGGTTCCACCTTCGTCGCGATCTCGCTGGCGTTCTTCTGCCTGACCACGATCATCGCCTACTACTACATGGCCGACACCAACGTCCGATTCCTGCTCGGCAAGAAGGCCGCCACCCCCGTCCCGTTCCTGCGCGGCACCGTCGGCAGCAACACCACCCTGGTCCTGCAGGCGCTGATCCTGACCTCGGTCGCCGCGGGCGCGGTCTCCACCGCCAGCGACGCCTGGGCACTGGGCGACGTCGGCGTCGGCCTGATGGCGTGGCTCAACATCATCGGCATCCTGATCATCCAGCAGCCCGCCTTCAAGGCCCTGCGCGATTTCGAACGCCAGAAGAAGGAAGGGAAGGACCCGGTCTTCAACTCCAAGAAGCTGGGCATCCCGAATGCCACGTTCTGGGAGACCTACCAGCCCGAGTCCGAACGGGACAAGGAGTCGGTCTCGTCCTGATCGTTGATCGTCGAGGTCCGGTCGACCCCGGACCTCGGCGAGGCCTACCGCTCGACGAGGGTAACGCCGAGGTCGCGCAAGCGGGGAAGGACTTCTGGCGGAAACAACGCTCTCGGCAGGACCATCGGTGCGGCGCCGTAGTGCACGACCGAACAGTCTGCGTGCAGGACCACCTTGGTGACCAGCGAATACGGCACGCGCAGTTGGAAGGTGTGCCCGGCCAGCACGACCGCGTCAGTGCCGAACTGCGCCGCCAGCCCGCTCGCTACCGGCAGCATTCCTTGGTACTGGCGCAAGGCGTTGTCCGACGGATGACGCATCCAAAACCGAATCGTCAACCCGCACAGGGATGCGACCACCAACGCCGTCAGCGCACCGCGGACTCCGTATTCCAGTGCGCCGAGCACACCGGCCTCCGCCAGCATGAAGGCGAGGGCGACCGGAGTCCACGCTCGCCGCCACGGCTGCAGGCGGCGAGCGACGGTTAGTCGGTGTGCGGTATCGGCGGCGATCACCGTGTGGACTTGCGGGTGGGGGAGTCGAGGAAGCGGTGGCAGCGGGGCCGGGACGTCTGTGGGCTCGGAGTCGATGAGCCGACGTAGTCGCGCGAGCAGCGCGTCGGGGAACAGCGCCCGCGGTAGGGCGACGTGCCGGTTGTCGAAACTCAGGGTGACGACGTGGCGCGCAGCCGTGACGGATCGCAGACGGTCGTAGCCGATACGGGTGCGCGACGCACTCTCCGCCAAGTCGAGTGCGTCGGCGCCGAGCGTGATGGCGCAACTGCCCGTCGTGACATCGGACCGCGACACGCTCCGGAACTGTCGATGGAGCGAAAAGTACGTGATGACCAGTACATACGCGACGATCGCACCCTGAAACATCACGATCGTTTTCCAGGGCAGGTTCAACCAGAGCAGCGCGATCGTGCAGGCCGGCACTGCGATCGCGAGGAAGATCCCGATGAATCGTGGCGCCGCCCGGAGAGCATTGTGGCGGGCGAGTTGTGCCGCTGTGTCCGGCGTCAACGCGACGGTCGCGTCGGGGACGTCGAGGCCCGGGATCTCGGGTGCGGGCTGGGTGAATGGGTCGATGTCGGGCTGCGCTGTGGTCGGCGGATTCGTCGGTTGCGGGGCGGATTCGAGGCTTTGCCCCTGGTCGTTCATGGAAGCAGACTAAACGGTCATCTCGACGTCGGCGAACGTGCTCACCCAGTGGTGGGGCGGGCGTGCCGGGTTGGGCTCGCCGGGGCGTCGGACGCCGACTACCTGCCAGCCTGCGGCGACCGCGGCGTCGAGTTCGTCGGGGTGGTCGGACAGGAACAGGATGTGCTCCGGCGGGGTGGCGATGCGTTCGGCGATGCGGTCGTAGGACTTGGGGTCGCGTTTGGGGCCCGCGGTGACCAGGTCGAAGTGGTCTTCGATCAGCCCGGAGAGGTCGCCGGGTTCGGCGTAGGTGAACCAATCTCGTTGATTGCGTTCGGAACCCGAGGAGTAGACATAGAGGTGCAGGCCTTGGGTGTGCCAGGTTTTCAGGGCGGGGGGGACGTCTTCGAAGAAGCGGCCGTGCAGGGCACCTGCTCGGAAACCTTGGGCGCAGATTGCTCCCTGGGCGGCCTTCAACGGTTCGGCTTTGATGTCGGAATGTAGCCAGCTGGTGAGGATTTCGGCTATTCGGACGGTGTCGGCGGTGGGTTCTTCGGCCAGTTTGCGGGTGGTGGCGATGACCGATTGTGCTGCGCCGTCGGCGTTTTCGGCCAGCCACTGGGGTAGGTGCTGTTCGGTGTAGCCGTAGAGGTCGGTGCGGACGGCGTCGGTGGGGCTGGTGGTGCCCTCGATGTCCACGACGATGGCGCGGATCATGCGAGCAGCTCGTCGAGGGTCGGGAAGCCGGCGCTGATCTTGTCCCCGGTGAAGTCGCCGATCCAGCCGTCGGCTTCCTCGAAGAAACGCAGGGCGATGAAATCGGGGCGGGTGCCCATGTCGAACCAGTGCAAGGTGCCCGCGGGGACCGAGAGCAGGTCGCCCGCTTCGCAGACCGTCGCCAGGACGGCGTCGTCTACGTGCAGGTAGAAGCAGCCTCGACCGGCGGCGAAGAAGCGGACCTCGTCTTCGGCGTGGCGGTGTTCGTCGAGGAATTTGGCGCGCGCGCCCGCGGCGGTGGTCGGCCAGTCCGGGTCGGTGTCGTCGGGGTGGATGCGCGCGACGTCGATGTGCCGGTACCGGCCCGACGCGTTGAGCTCGGCGATCCGCGGGGCGTAGTGCGCGAGCAGGGTGTCGGAATCGGTGGTGGCGGCGTCGGGCAGCACGTCCCAGTGCGAGTAGGCGATGCCGTGTCGGGCCAGCTCGGCGGCGATCTCGGTGGGGTCGGTGGTGCGCACGCGGACGTTCGCGGCGTTGTCGGCGGCCATCACTTGCAGCAGGGTCATCGTGATCCGATCTCGAGAGGCGAGGCGTGCGTGCGGCCGGTGCGGGTGATCAACTCGCACAGGGCTTCCAGGCATTCGGCGCGGTCGCGCGCCTGAGCCAGAGTGTCGCCCCAGGTGGTGATCCCGTGGGCGGTGATGAACAGAATCGGTGGGGCGTCAGGGTTTTCGCGCAGGTAGGTCTCGATGTCGGTGCCGATGCGGGGGACGTGCGGCCAGTTCGGGAAGACCGGGATCTCGAGCGTCGACGGGTCGGCCAGGCCGAAGCCTTTGAGTAGTTCGAAACCGTTGATGCGCAAGGTGGTTACTGAATCTTGTGCGGCGGTCGTAGCGAGGGTGGTGGCGAAGGGGGAGTGGACGTGCACGACCGCGCCTGCGGGGCGAGTGCGGTAGACGGCGGTGTGAATGCTGGTCTCCGCGGAGGGTTTCCGGCTTTGCCCGGGGCGTGCGGTGGTGTCCTCGATGGAAACGAGCACCGTATCGCGTTCGCTCAGTTCACCTTTGGACAATCCGCTGGCGGTGATGAGGGCATCGTCGTCGATGCGCACCGAGATATTGCCCGCGGTGCCGGGCATCCAGCCGCGCCCATACAGTTGGCGTGCGGTAGCGGCGATCGCCTGCCCTTGCTCGGTGAAACGCTGTTCGGCGCTGACATCCGAATTCCGGTACACCACACCGTTTTCCGTGACAACGGCCGTCACCAGCTCGGTCGGTGTCACGTCGAAGGCCGGGTTGAATACCGCGGTGCCTGCCGGTGCGGTCTCGACCCCGCCGAACCCGGTGACCTCGGCGGCCGCGCGCTGTTCCACCACGATCTGCGCGCCGGTCGCCATCGCGGTGTCGCGGGTGGACTCGGGCGCGACCACGATGAACGGAATGCCGTGGTGGCGGGCGGCCAGCGCCAGCGCGAACGTGCCGATCTTGTTGGCGACGTCGCCGTTGGCGGTGATCCGATCCGCGCCGACCAGCACCGCGTCGACCTGGCCGGTCGCCATCGCCCAGGCGGCGGCGGAGTCGATGGTCAGTCGATGCGGGATGCCTGCTTCGGCCAACTCCCACGCGGTGAGTCGGGCGCCCTGCAGCAGCGGGCGGGTCTCGTCGACCAGCACGTCCTCGACGGCACCGCGCTGGTGCAGCACCCGGATCGCGCCGATCGCGGTGCCGACCGCGCTGGTGGCCAGGCGGCCGGTGTTGCAGTGGGTGAGCAGGCGCAACGGGCGGTCGCCGCACAGCTGTTGCACCAGGTCGGCGGCGTGGGTGGCGGCGGCGAGGTTGACTCGCCCGTCCTCGGCGAGCATGTCCAGGGTCTCGGCCAGCACCGCGTCGGCACCCTCGGCGATCCGGGCGCGCACCCGGTCGACGGCCCACGCGAGGTTGACCGCCGTCGGTCGAGCCGCGGCAATCCGATCGGCCTCGGCGTGGACCGCGGCCACGTGGGGCATCGCGTTGGTCGGATCCGCTGCGTCATCGCGCGTATGGGCCCTGGTCGCGATGACCACGCCGAACGCCCCCGCGATGCCGATCGCCGGCGCCCCGCGGATGGCGAGGGTGGTGATCGCGTCGATGATCTCGTCGACGGTGCGCAGGCGCAGTTCGCGGACCTCGTGCGGCAGTCCGCGCTGGTCGATGGTCACGAGCGCACCGTCGTCCCAGATCAGGGAACTGTCGTCCATCGGAGGTCCTCACTGCGCGGTAATTCTGGCTGGTAGACGGTATCCGACCTGGTCATCGTGGTGTGCCGGGGGGCTGCGCTGAGCACGTGCTGTTCGCGCAAGGCGAGTCCCGTGGCAACCGGCGCAATCACGCAATTCGCACGTTCTCGATCAGTTTTCTGACCGGAAAGCGTCGTTGTGCGTGATTACGCCGGTCGGATCGCGGTCAGTCATTCCGCGGCGTACTCGGCCTCGCGCTCCACCGCGTCGATCGTGCGCTGCGGTACCTGGATCGGTCCGGGCGTGTAGGTGATCGCCCGCAACGCGCCGGTGTAGCGGAACGGCCCCCGGCGTTCGCGCAGGTCCCACGAGACCGGGCCGCGTGCGTCGACGCCTACCGAGATCCCGGTCCACGGCGCCATCCCGACCAGTTGCACCTGATCGGTGAGTTCGGCCAGCGGCGTGCCGTCGACCTCGATGGTGAAGTCCCAGCGCAGGTGCGGCGCGACCGTGGCACGCACCCTGATCTCGCGCGTGCCGAGAGGCAGCGGCACCCCGACCGACGCGTACCGGCCGTAGCTGTTCACGCCGAGCACCACCTCCCCGTCCTCGACGTACAGCACGTACCCGCCCAGCGGATCGCCGTGTGCGACCAGTACACCTTCGTCGCCGGGTCGATAGCCCTCCTGAGCTGCGACTACCGGCGTTGGACCGTTGTCGCTGGGCGGTGAGGCGATGTGCGGGCTGCGGATGTCGGACGAGCTGGCGGAACGTGTGCCGGTGAGGTCTGCGGTAATGGTGAAGTCGCGGTAGGCGATCAGCCGTTGCGAGCGGTAGCGCTCGAGGGTGGGCGTGCCGGGCAGCAGCCGAACCGGGGCGGCGAACCGAGCTTCCTCCGGGCGGCGACGGAAAAGGTCGGCGCGGGTGAGCAGTGGGAAAACCGTGTTGGCCCAAGCAGATTCGTCCCAAGCGGCGGCCAGCTCGGCAGCTTTCTCCGGAAACTGCGCCGAAAGATCGTGCAGCTCCGTGGGATCGGCGCGCACGTCGAACAGTTGCCAGTTCGGTGCGTCGAGCGCATCTCCGTCCTCGTGCAACGACAGCAACTTCCACCCGTCGCGGTAGAACCCACGGTGGCCGGTCATCTCCGAATACTGCTCGGTGTGCAGGGTCGGCGCGGCGGGATCACGCAGCAGCGCGGCGGCGGAGACACCGTCGAAATCCTTGGCAGGCAGACCATTACGCACGGTCGGCCGGTTCAAGCCCGCGAGTTCGAGCAGCGTCGGCGCGAGATCGGTGACATACGCGTACTCGTGACGGATTCCGGCGTCAGCCTCGGTGCGCGGCAACCCTTTCGGCCACGACACCACCAGCGGCACCCGAACCCCACCGGCGAACGTCTGCCCCTTGTAGAACCGGAACGGCGTATTCGACGCCTGACCCCACCCACGCGGATAGTGCACCCCCAGCTTCGCGGTGCCGATCAACTCCTCGTCGACCGGGATGTCGCTGATCCATTCGGGATCATCCACCTGAGGGAACGCGGCGAAGTACGACCGCGTGCCCTCCGGCCCACCTTCGGCCGTGCCACCGTTGTCGGACGTGAACACGATGATGGTGTTGTCGAGTTCGCCGAGCTCCTCGAGCAGATCCACGATGCGGCCCACGCTCTGGTCGATGCTGTCGACCATGCCCGCGTACACCTCCATGTACTTGGCATACCGCCGCTGCTCGTCATCAGACAGCGAATCCCATTCCGCCGCTTCGTAACCCGGCTCGGTATTGCGCGGCTTCTGCTGCGTACCCGGCGGAAACAGCCCCTGCGCCAACTGTTGCGCGAAGCGACGCCGGCGCACCTCATCCCACCCATCGGCGTAGCGCCCGCGATATTTGGCCTGATCCTGCGCCTTGGCCTGCAACGGCCCGTGCATCGCCACATGAGCGAAGTACAGGAAGAACGGCTTCTCGGCGTCGTGCGCGCGCAGGTCCTTGATGTACGACAGGGCCTTGTCGGTGAGATCGTCGGTGAGGTAATAGCCCTCGGGATACTCCTCGACATCGACCACCGAACTGTCCGACACCAGCTGGTTGGGGTAGTAGAAGGAGTTGAGGCCCTCCAGCGACCCGTAATAGCGGTCGAACCCACGCTGCGTCGGCCAGGAGTCCCGATTCGCCGACGGGTTCATCGTGGCATCGCGCACCAGATGCCACTTGCCCACGGCGTAGGTGGCATAGCCGTTGTCGCGCAATATCTCCGGCAGCGTAAGCACATCATCGGCCAGTTCCAGCCGCAGACCGGGGTACCCGGGATCGGCATTGGCGACGAACCCGAAACCCGCACGGTGCGAATTGATTCCGGTCAGCAGAGCCGCGCGCGAGGGCGAGCACAGCGGGGTCGTGTGATAGTTCGACAGTCGAACACCGTGCGCCGCAAGTCGATCCAGTGTCGGGGTCTCGATCTCCGAACCGAACGGCCCGATATCGCTGTAACCCATGTCGTCCACGAGCACCACGACAATGTTGGGCGCACCGGCGGGCGCGGTCGGCGGGTAGGTCCATTCGGGCGTGGATCCTTCGGATGTGCGACCGACCGAGCCGCCGAAGGATTCGTAACCGCGAGCATCAGATGGAACAGGCATGGTCGCAGTAAAGGCGACATATCCGCTGGTCACCAGGGTTAAGTGCACGCTGCGTCGAATCGGTGACCGCCGCACCGCGACTTGTTAGCGTCACTGCCATGCCCACGAATCAGCCCTGCAGCTGCTGTTCGTGTCGTGTCCTGCGCGGCTGACCAACACCTGCGACGTTCGCGGCCGAAACCTTCCCCCGCTCCACCCTTCTCGGCCCCGTGCGGGTCGATGCGTCCTCGAGGATCTTGACGATGAGCTCTACCCCCGGCGGCTTCGACCGTCGTAACTTCCTGCGCACCAGCGGTATTGCCGCGGCGGCCATTTTCGGCGGTGCGGCATTGGCTGCGTGCACCTCGGCGGTGTCGGAGCAAAAAGGTGGGGGCGACGATGCGACACCGGTGCGCGGTGGCACCTTGAAGGTGGCCATCAACGCCGACCTGGTCCCCGCGAACATCCTCACCAACACCACCACCGCGGTCTCGTCGGTCGTCGGTCTGGTCTACGAGTCGTTGATCCGCTACCCCAACGACAAGCTGGAACCCCAACCGCTGCTGGCGAAATCGTGGCAGTTGGCACCCGACGCCCGCTCGATCAGCCTCGACCTGCGTGACGACGTCACCTTCCACTCCGGTCGCCCGTTCACCGCCAAAGATGTCGAGTTCTCCCTGCGCACCTATGCCGACGCCAAGTGGTCGGGTCAGCTGCGCAGCACCGCCGCCGCGGTGACCGGCTTCGACATCGTCTCGCCCACCCGCATCGTGCTGACCCTGGACAACCCGGTCAACAACATCTTCGACCTGCTCGACACGGTCCCGATCCTGGACAGCGAGACCATCGACCAGCTCGGTACCGGCGACACCTATATCGGCACCGGTCCGTTCAAATATGTGCGGCGAGTGCCCAATTCGCAGTTGATCTTCGAGAAGAACCCGGCCTACCACGTGCCGGATCGGCCCTACCTCGATCGCGTCGAACTCACCGTCATCACCGACCGGCAGGCGCAGTTGAACGCGCTGAAATCCGGCCAGGTCGCCGCGGCCATCGATCTGGACTACCGCGACGCCGAGAATCTCGGCAAGGACGGCTACCAGGTGGTCAACCTCGAGGGCGCCGAACTGCAGACCTACGTGGGGGTCAATGTGACCGAACCCGCGCTGGCCGATGTTCGGGTCCGGCAGGCTATCGCCTTCGCGCTGGATCGGGAACGGATCGTCGCCGAGGTCTTTCGCGGTGCGGGCTATCCGTTGAATGTGCCGTGGCCCAAGGGTTCTCCCGCCTACGACGAGACCCGCAACACCAAGTACACCCGCAATGTCGCCAAGGCGAAGGAGCTGCTGAGCCAAGGCCCCAAGCCGCCGAAGCTACCGCTGACCTTCCCGCCCGGCTACGGCGCGACCGCGCAGATCGTGCAGGCCAACCTCGCCGAGATCGGCATCGAGACCGAGCTCGACCCGGTCGACGCCGCCACCTTCGTCAAGCAGCTCACCGGTCAGCAGTTCCGCGCGCTGTGGATCACCGACCACTCGTGGGCCCAGTTCGTGCCGTCGACGCTGACCGCGAGCGCCTATCCGTTCAACGCGCGACGCAACTCCTCGCGCTATGACTCGCCCGCCTATCTCGCCGCCGCCGACGCGGCGTGGCGCCAGCCTCGAGGCACCGGCCCCGACGCCGAGCGCACCTACCAGGCGCTCACCGACCAGCTGCTGGAAGGGCTGTTCCTCATCGAGATCGGGGTGCGCTACCTGCAGTACTCGGCCGCGGGCAAGGTGCACGGACTGAGCTGGACCAAGCGCCGCGAAGCCGTGTTCACCGACACCTTCCTGTCATGACCGGGTACCTGCTGCGTCGGCTGCCGTCGGCGCTGGTGGTGTTGTTCGCGGCGTCGGTGCTGATCTTCCTGCTGTTGCGGCTGGTCCCCGGCGACCCGGCGAGCATCCTGGCCGGCAACGACGCGACGCCGGATTCGATCGCCGCGATCCGGCATCAGCTCGGCCTCGACCGTTCGATCCCCGTGCAATACCTGAGCTGGCTCGCCGACGTGTTCACCCTCGATCTCGGCCGGTCGTACATGATCGGCGGCGAGATCGCCGAGCTGGTCGGGCGGGGGCTGAGCAACACCCTCGCGCTCACCGGCACCGCGCTGCTGCTGGCCGTGGTGCTGAGCGTGTCGGTGTCGGTCGTCTCGGTGCTGTGGCCGAATCGCTGGCTCAGCACGGTGGTGGCCGCGGCGAACACGATCGCGGTCGCGCTGCCGACGTTCGTGGTCGGGCCGCTGTTGGTGTTGGTGTTCGCGGTGGCACTTCCGGTGCTGCCCGCCGGTGGCGTGCCGCCGGACGGGTTCATCGCGCGTCCCGACATCGCGGTGCAGTATCTGCTGCTGCCCGCGATCTGCCTGGCGCTGCCGGTAGCCGCCGCGCTGACTCGCTTCCTCACCGAAGCGCTGCGCACCGAACTCACCAAACCCTATGTGCTGACGGCACGTTCGTTGGGCGTGCCGCATCGCGAGATCGTCACCCGCGGCGCGTTGCGCAACGCGCTGCCGACCATGCTCACGGTGCTCGGCCTGCAGACCGGTCACCTGCTCGGCGGCGCCGTGCTGGTGGAGGCGGTGTTCGTGTGGCCGGGAATCGGACAGCTCATCGAACAGGGCATCAGCCGTCGCGACTACCCGCTCGTGCAGGTGCTGTTGCTGCTGTCGGTGGCGGTATTCGTCCTGATCCAGCTGATCACCGACATCGCCCATGCCTGGTTGGACCCGCGCATCCGGATCGGAGGACGAGCATGACCCGGACACAGGTAATCGCTACATCGTCTGTCGCACAGAAGGTTTCAGCCGGGAGCCCGCTGCGGGCGCTCGGGCGCGGCCAGGGCTTGGCCGGAGTGTTACTGGTCGCGGTAGTCGCGCTGGCCGGGGTGTTCGCCGGGCTGCTCAGCTCCTACGACCCGCTCGCCCAGATTCCGGGTGCCAACCTGCTCGGGCCCAGCGCGCAACACTGGCTGGGCACCGATCACCTCAACCGCGATGTCGCCGCCCGGGTGCTGGCCGGCATCAGGATCAACCTGCTGATCGTGCTGATCGCGGTCCCGGTCGGCGCGGCGATCGGTTCGTTGATCGGCCTGGTGGCCACCGCTCATCCGATCGCGGACGTGACCGTGCAGCGGCTGTTCGATCTGATCCTCGCGTTTCCGACGTTGATCCTCGGTATCGCCCTGGCCGCCATCGCCGGACCGGGCTGGCACGCGGTGGTCATCGTGATCATCGCCGCCGAGATCCCGCTGTTCGGCCGCCAGATCCGGGCCGCGGTGCTGACCGTGCGCGAACAGCCCTTCGTCGAAGCGTCCGAGGTCATCGGCGCCGACACCTGGTGGACCTTGCGAAAGCACGTGCTGCCCAACGTGATCGAGCCGCTGGCCGTGCAATTCGCACTGTCGTTGTCGATCGCGGTATTCATCGAGGGCGCGATGAGTTTCATCGGGATCGGGGTGGTCGCGCCGCAACCTTCGCTCGGTTCGCTCATCGCCGCCTCGATCGCCAACCTCGACGCCAATCCGTGGATCGCCATCGGCCCGTTGGTCGTGGTATCGGCGTTGACCTTGGGATTTCTGTTGATAGCCCAGGCATTGGGCCGGGCAAGGAGACTGGCATGAGCGCACACACCGACCAGCCGCGACACGACGACGACCTGGTGCTCGAGATCGAGGAGTTGACGGTCGCGTTCGGGGACAGGGCGGTGGTCGACCGGGTGAGTCTGCGGGTGCGGCGGGGCCAGGTCGTCGCGCTGGTGGGTGAATCCGGGTCGGGGAAATCGCTCACCGCGCGATCGGTGCTCGGGCTGTTGCCCGAGACCGCGCGAGCGACCGGGTCTATCCGGCTCGCGGGCACCGAGGTCATCGGTGCGGACGAATCCGTGTTGCGGGCGTTGCGAGGCACCAGGGCCGCCATGGTGTTTCAGGAGCCGCAGACCGCGCTGAACCCGGTGCAGAAGATCGGCACCCAGCTCGCGGCCGCCTTGCGGGCGCACGGGGTCAGCGACAAGGCCGCGGCCCGCACCCGGGCCATCGAACTGCTTGCCGCCGTCGACATTCCGGAACCCGAGAAGCGCCTGGATTGGTATCCGCATCAGCTGTCCGGTGGTCAGAAACAGCGCGTCGTCATCGCGCTGGCGCTGTCGGGCGAACCCGATCTGCTCATCGCCGACGAGCCGACCACCGCGCTCGATGTGACCGTCCAAGCCGAGATCCTCGACCTGCTGCGTTCGCTGCAACGCGAGCGTGGGGCGGCGATTCTGTTCATCACCCACAACCTCGGGGTGGTCGCGGAGATCGCCGATCGGGTGGTGGTGCTGCGGGACGGACAAGTGGTCGAGGAGCAGACGGTGTTCGGGTTGTTCGCCGATCCGGGCGCGGAATACACCCGCACGCTGCTGGCCGCGGTGCCGCGTCTGCCTGTGGTGACGTCGCGGGGTGCGGTGAATGGTGTCGGTGCGGTCCAAGGGCAGGCAGCGGCCGAGGTCGATGGAGTCGCCGCCGCCGACGCAGATGTCGATGCCGACGAGGCGGGTGGTGTTCGCGAGGCCGCGGACTCGGAGGGTGATTCCGAAACGCTCGTCCCGGAAACTGCGGTCCGTCGGATCCTGCGCGGGGTAGTCACGCGCGCACCCGCGGTTGTAGCCGAAAAGGGCGGCGGCACAGTCGAACCCGAGTATCGCGACGTTTTGCGCATCGACGACGTGTCGGTGGTGTATCCGGCACCGCACGGCGGCGCGTCCTTTGCCGCGCTTGCCGACGTGTCGCTCACCCTCGGCCCGCGTGAGGTCCTCGGCGTGGTCGGTGAATCCGGTTCCGGCAAAAGCACTCTGGGCCGTGCGGCCCTCGGCATCGTGCCGATCACCGCGGGACATATCGCGTTGCAAGGTGTTTCGCTGACGGGGTTGTCGCGACGGGATCTGCGCGGACTGCGCAAGCATGTCGCGCTGGTGCATCAGGATGTCGGCGCCTCGCTCGACCCGCGGCGCAGCGTCGCGGACTCGATCGGCGAACCATTGCAGGTGCACCGGGCCGCGTCGGGTGCGTTGCTGCGGTCCAAGGTCGAGGGGCTACTCGAATCGGTCCGTCTGCCAAGGGATTACGCGCAGCGTCGGCCGAACGAATTGTCCGGCGGGCAGCGTCAGCGGGTGGCGTTGGCTCGCGCACTGGCCTTGGCACCGCGACTGCTGGTAGCCGACGAACCCACCAGCGCACTCGACGTCTCCGTGCAGGCGCAGGTCCTGGACCTGTTCGCCGACCTACGCGCCGAATACGGCTTCGCCAGCCTGTTCATCAGTCACGATCTGGCCGTGGTGCACCAGGTCGCCGACCGGGTTGTGGTGCTGCGGCAGGGCCGGATCGTCGAAACCGGCGAGGTCCGCGCGGTATTCGCCGCACCGGCTCAGGAGTACACCCGCCGCCTGCTCGACGCGGTGCCCGCTCCCGATCCGTCGACGGCGCGACGCGGGCGGGCCGGATCCGCGGCAGCCGCGCCACAGCGAGTCGGGGCATGACGTGGACGAGCCGCCGGTCATGACACCGGCGGCTCGTCGACACACGACTATCAGTGATGGCCGGGGCGGCGCTGCTGATCACGCCGATCATCCTGACCTGCTCGCGTGGAACCCTGCGAGTCCTGCTGCCCCTGCTCCTGCCGCTGCTCCTGCTGCTGGCGCGGCATCTGCTTGGGCATCTTCTTCGGCGCCTTCTTCGACTTATCAGCCATCTCCACACGGTCCTTTCCGAGGGATAAAGGGATAAAGCCTTCAACGCACTGTCCGACGCAATCCACCTCGCGTGCGGGGCGTCCCACGCCTGACTTCTCCCACGATAGGCACCATTACGCCGCAAGGGTAGAGCTGAGCAGTAAATAGGCCAACTACCAGCGCATATGCGGCGTGTCCGGCAATTGATGAATTGTCACGGCCGTCGCCAGGCGGAAACCAGTTCGTCCGGTCCCCACCACTGCGCGACACCGGCATCGGAGGTTATTCCGCAACGGGATACCGCCACCAAAGCGGTATCCGGATCGGTGCCGGGAATGGCTAGCAGTGACCGGGTGAGGGCGTCGTAATCGTGGCGGTCGAAAGGGTGGTTTTCCAGCCATTTGATCGAGCCGACGAAGTGAATGGATTTCGCGACGGGGGATCGGTCGGTGCCGATCAGGTCTACCTCGGGGGTGTTGGTGCGGTTCCACCAGCCGCCGACTTCTTCTGTGTCGGGCCAGTTTTCGTCGGGGAGCAGGCGCAGCAGTGACGCGCGAATGAGGGGTTCGACGGCGCGGCCGCGCCAGGACGTCCAGGATCGCTCGATGCGGGCCAGGGCCAAGTCACCGCGGCCGCGTTCTACGAGGGGAAGGCTGCGTTCGAGGAAAGCGAGCCAGAAACGCAAGTAGGAGTCGGTGATTCGGTAGCGCTTGTTCTTCGTATCGGCGACAGTCGATACCGGATAATCGGCCGCGACGATTCGCTTGTCCTGCAACGTTTTCAGCAGGGGGTTGAGAGTGCCGGCCGGGAGATCGCCCTGGGAGCCTGCCTGCGCGGCGATGGTGCTGAAGGTGCGTTCGCCGCTGCCGATTGCCTGCAGGACCGCGCGGGAACGGGTGCCTTCGGGGAACTCGCCCAGTAGCGATAGTTCGCCTGCGACCAACAGCGGGGACAGGGGGTCGGCGGTGGATTCGCGTAGGAAGTCCAGGCGGTCCATGCCCGGTCGCCATGAGGTCAGGATCTGCGGGAAGCCGCCGGTGATCAGGCGGGCGTCGATGGCCGCGGCTGCGTCGAGGCCGGTCATGGTTTGCACGTCCGCGACATCGAGCGGTTCAACCGTCATTTTGGTCGCGCGGCCGAAGAACGGGCGATCGCGGGCACCGAGCGCCTCCATGACCGAGATATCGCTGCCGACCAGGATCAGCAACACCGGTTTGTTGGACAGGTCCCGATCCCAGACCGTCTGCAGCGCGCCCTCGAACTCGCGGTCCTGCTCGACGAGCCACGGCACTTCGTCGATGACGGCGATCGATGGTCGATCGTCCGGAACGGCGACGGCCAGTGCCCGGAGAGCCTGGTTCCAATCGGTGGCCGACAGCCCGCGGATCAGGTCCGCGCCCGGGGAGCCCATACGGCTGGCGGTCTCGACGAAATCGGCCCGCTCCGCGCTGGGATTGCGGCCGCGGGTCGCCTGGAACACGGTGTACGGGACGTCGGCCCGGTCGCAGAACTCCTGGATGAGGCGTGATTTACCCACTCGGCGGCGGCCGGTGACGATGACTGCGCGACCGGGTGTGCCTGCCGCACCGTCGGTGACCAAGCGGAGTTGATGCGCGATGAGCTCGAGATCTCTGGTTCGGCCGGTGAACTCCATGCAGGCACCTAACTGAGATGGAATCTTACTAAGATCAGATCTTACTAAGATTGAATCTTAGTTTAGTCAGGAGGGGATCGGGAGGAACTCGACCAGGTCGCCGTTGGTGGCGTTCGGGGGGACTATTACCAGGCCGTCTCGGTTGATGAGGCCTGCCAGGTGGGCGGTGCGGATGGTGGGGTCACCGAGGTAGCCACCTTGGGGGGCGTGTTGGGCGGGGGTGATGCGGGTGACGGGGGCGGTGATGTCGGCGGCGTTGTGGAGGGGGGCCAGGATTGTTCGGGGGAGGGGGGAGGCGGTGCGGGCTGAGACGATGGCGGGGGTGAGGGCTAGCAGGACGGCGATGGCGGCGAAGGGGTTGCCTGGTAGGCCCAGAATTGTTGGGCCGGTGGGGAGTTCGGCCACGACGGTGGAACCGCCGGGGCGGAGGGCCAGGCGGGGGACCAGGATGCGGGCTTCGGCTCGGGCGAGGGCGGTGCGGAGTTGGTCCGCGGCGCCGCCGCCGGTCGCGCCCACTACCACCAGCAGGTCGACACCTTCGGTGTCGGTGAGCATGTCGTCGAAGCTGTTGGCGGTGTCGCGGAGGTGGACTCGGTCTACTACGCGAACGCCGCACCCGGCCAACAGGTCTGGGAGGACGGGGCCGATCGAGTCGCGGGTCTGGCCGGTTTGCAGGGGGCCGGTGCTGCGAATCTCGTCGCCGGTCATGATGATTCGTGCGCGCACGGGTCCGCGGACCGAGGCGGTGGTGACTTCCACCGAGGCCGCGGCGGAGCGCAGAGCGGCGGTTACTCGGGTGCCCGCGGGGGCTACGAGGTCGCCGATCATTCTGTCCTCACCACTTTTTCGCACGTCGCCGCGGATAGGCGTGTCCGGCAGGCGGTTCAGTTCGTCGCCGGTGATGGTGGCGAACTCGTCGCGCAGGACCGAGGTGGTGCCGTCGGGGACGTGCGCGCCGGTCGCGATGCGTACTGCTTCGCCGGGGAGTAACCCGACAGGCCTTGCGCCGCCGGCGAATCCGATGTCGCGTCGTAGTTTCCAGGGGCCCTCGCCGCAGACCGCGTAGCCGTCCATCGCGGAGACGTCGAAGCGGGGCAGTGCGCCCGCGGCGGTGATCGGTGCGGCCAGTGCGGCGCCGGTGACGTCGGCAAGTTCCGCGTCGTGCGGTGCCAAAGATGTTGTGCCGGAGGCGATGTGCTCGCGGGCTTCGGTGAGGTCGAGGCGGGCTGACGCGCGGGTGGTCGCGAGCGTTTCGCGGGCGAGGCGGACCTCTTCCTCGGTGTCGCAATCGGCGATGTCGGGCAGCTCGATCAGGGCGGTGTGCGCGGGCACGATGGCTTTCATCGGCTGATTCACCAGCGAATCCAGCCCTGCCAGTGCGGCTTCCAGCGCACCGCGTCGCCACACTCCGACGAGATATTGCGGGCGACCGTCGGCATCGATCGCGAAGACGGCATCAGCGGTGGATTCCGTTGCCTCGCGCAGCAATTCGACCACGGTAGCCTCGGTCAGGAACGGCATGTCCGCGGCGAGCACGACGATCCACGGGTTGGTGGCGTCGAGCGCGCTCAGTCCACTACCGATCGCGGCGACGGGGCCCGAACCCGGCGGTACCTCGCGAGCCTGTAGAAAACGTGAATCCAGTTCGGAACGATGGGGTCCGACCACCACGACCCGTGTGCAGTCGCGCACCGACGCCAGGGCCGCGTCGAGCATCGACCGACCTCCGATCACGATCGCGGGTTTGTCCACCCCGCCCATCCGGCTGGCCCGCCCACCCGCGAGCACGATCGCATCGGCGGCGGTCATCGGCTGATTCGGCATCGGTTGATCGGCACGACTGCATGGTAGTCGCGGTGGCAGATCAGCCCGGATTTCGTCCATATCGAACGTGTCATCGGCAGCGAGGTCGTCGACAGACCGGCAACGATCTCACTGCCGCTCGATGGAACGACCGTCCCCTGCACCCACTCGTGCTCGGCGGGGGAGGTCTCCAGAATGCGCCGAAGAGTCAGAGCCTGGCCGTGCGCAAAACGACGCGACCGTCGACGATCGGAACACCTTCCTCGCCGAGCAGACGCAACTGACGCGCGGCCAGATGCGCGGCGGGCCGACCGGACGCGCCGATCACCCGGTGCCACGGCAGGTCGGCGGAGTCGGTGCGCATGATCCAGCCGACCGTGCGCGCCGAGGACAGCCCCGCCGCCGCGGCGATATCGCCGTAGGTGGCCACGCGTCCGGCCGGGATCGCGGCGACGAGTTCGCGGACCTTCTCGACCTGTTCGTCGGTGGTGGCCGCCATCGGGCTACAGCACCCCGGCGATCAGCGCGGCGGTCTCGGCGGGGCGGGCCTGGGCGACCATGTGATCGCAGTCCCACACCTGCGCGGTGAAATCGTCTAGGTGGTCGGTGAGCGCGGCCAGGAACTCCGGCGTCACATACGGCGGCTGGACCTTGGCCGCGCGGACCAACACGGTCGGCAGGTCGGCGGGCGGCAGCACGAACGGGCGCGCCAGCTGACCCCAGTACGAGGTGATCGCGGGCTGGAAGATCCGCCAGCCGACCCGACCGCCCTCGGTGGGCACCAGGTGCTGCGCCAACTCCCGTTCCAGCACCTCGGGATCGACCTCGTCGGGGCCCCACGCGCTCACCTGCTTGTCCGAACGCGCCTCGGCGAGATCGGTGTAATCGGGGGAGGCGAGGTTGGCCTGCGCGACCTGTTCGATCAGCTTCGCGTCGATACCGATCGCGGGATCCAGCAGCACCAGCGCACGCACGAGGTCGGGATGTCGCCGGGCGAGGTGGATCGCGGTGGCGCCGCCGAACGAGTGGCCGACCACCACGACCCGGGCGTCGGTCTCGGCGCGCAGCAGGTCCGCGAGGTCGGCGACGATCGTTTCGAGATCCCACGGCGGCAGCGAGCTGGAACGGCCGTGTCCGCGCAGGTCGGGGGCGATGATCCGGGCCTGCGGCAGGTGCTGGGTGGCCAGGGTTTCCCAACGGTTGCCGTGACCGGTGAGGCCGTGCAGGGCGAGGACGACGGGACCGTCGGCGGGGCCGAAACGGTACACATGAAGAGGCGACACGACTGCCATTCTGGCCGGTCGGACGCGGTCTCGCAGCGTGCCTGGTCGGTAGGGGTGCGCCGGAGTGTCGGAGGGGTCTGTTGCAATAGCCGATGTGGTGCGATCGGATAGCTCGGTGCGACTTGTGCGCCGGACAACGCGGGCGCCCCGGCCGCGAGCCTGGGGCGCGGCTGTTCGCGCGCTGTTCGCGGAGCAAGCCCAGCCCGCGCCGCCTCGCCCCGGCTGGCGACCGTGGCAGGTGATGGGCGGGCCCGGCACGGGGAAGACCGCGTTGCTGGTGGACCTGGTGACGGCGCGGATCGTCGACGGCGCGGACCCGGAGTCGGTGCTGGTGCTCACCCACACCAAGCACGCCGCCGCTGCCTTGCGCGACGCGATCACCCACCAGCTGGGGCCTGCCGCGGGGATCGCGGGAGCCAGCCGCGAACCGATGGTGCGCACGCTGCACTCCTACGCGTTCTCGGTGCTGCGCCGGCACGCCGACCTGCACGGCAACCCGCCGCCGCGACTACTCACCGGTGCCGAGCAGGACGCGGTGTTGCGCGAGATGTTGCACGGCGACCTCGAAGACATCGAGCGGGGCGCACCGGGCCTGTGGCCGCCGCGGTTGCAGCCCGCGCTGGCGCTGGGCGGGTTCGCCGAGCAACTGCGCGACCTGATGTTGCGTGCCACCGAACGTGGTCTCGGCCCCGAGGACTTGATGGCGTTGGGTCGCGAACACGACAACGATGCGTGGGTGGCGGCCGGGCGGTTCTTCGAACGGTATGAGCACGCGTCGATGCTGCGGTGGTCGGTGGGTGTGGCCGCGCCGGAAGCTACCGCGCCTGCTCTGGATGCGGCCGAGCTGGTTGGTGCGGCTTTGGACGCGCTGGTCGGGGATCGGAATCTGCTTGCCGCCGAACGGGATCGGACTCGGTGGTTGCTGGTCGACGATGCGCAGCATTTGGATCCGCAGGCCGCGACGTTGGTGCGGGCGATCGGCAGCGGTAGTGCGAGCACGGTGATCGCCGGTGACCCGGACCAGGCGGTGTTCACCTTCCGTGGTGCGGATTCGGCGTTTCTCACCGAGCTGGACACGGTGGCGCAGCGACGAATTGTCTTGCGGCACAATTATCGCAGCGGTGCGCCGATTCGATTGGCGACTGCTCGTATCGCGGCGAGGTTGCCAGGGAGTGCGCGGCATCGGATTTTGCCGGGACAGGAAAACGACCTGCCGGAAGGCATCGAGTCCGAAGACGGATGGGTTCCGCCTGAAGAACCGTCGACGGATGGGTGGGTTCCGCCTGACGAACCCCCGGACGACGGGTGGGTTCCGCCCGACGAACCCCCCGAGGACGGGTGGATGCCACCCGAGGACCTGCCGCCCGTCGACGAGTCGAGCGTGCGCGTGCGGGTGCTGTCGACACCGGCCAAGGAAGCGGCACTCATCGCCGACCATCTGCGACGCGCACACCTCACCGACGGGGTGCCGTGGTCGTCGATGGCCGTGATCGTGCGATCGGTGCCGTTGTCGTTGGCGCCGTTGCGACGGGCGCTGCTCGCGGCCGGGGTGCCGGTGCGCAGGCCCGCGGTGGCTGAGCCGTTGGCGCGCAGGCGGGGTGCGGCGTGGATGGTGCTCGCGTTGCGGGTGCTGTTGGCGGGGGATTCGTCGCGGCCGGGGTCGCGGCGCGCGATCGACGCGATGTTCTCCGCGGACGACGCGATGGATCTGCTGTCCGGGCCGCTGGGTGGGGCCGATCAGATCGCGCTGCGGCGGTTGCGGCGTGGTGTGCGGCGCAGCGTGTTGGACCTGGAACGTACTGGGGCGCTTGCCGAGTCGTTCGTCGATGGTGCGGATCAGTTCGTG
Organism: Nocardia sp. NPDC058640; assembly: GCF_042716995.1. NCBI lineage: Bacteria > Bacillati > Actinomycetota > Actinomycetes > Mycobacteriales > Nocardiaceae > Nocardia > Nocardia sp. NPDC058640. The sequence goes on along the minus strand of NZ_JBHXRG010000001.1, from coordinate 695,610 downwards.
CTGTGGGACGAGACGGTGCCGCCACCGGACATGCTCGAACCCGATCCGATCGACGATGAGTGGTTGCCGCCGCCGGATCTGGAACCTGAACCGGACTGGGATATCGCCGATCGTCTTCCTGACCATCTCGACCTGCTCGATGTCGAAAATCCCCCTGCCGCAAGAACGATCATCGAGGCCGTGTCGGAACCTTCGCGCGCCGAGCCCGCGGTGGCCGCTGTGCTGCTGATCGACCAATCGTCGGCCGAGGTATTGCGCGACCTGATCGTCGGCGTCGGCGAACAGCGACTGCTCGATAAACTCACCGAAGTCGAAGCGGCACCGTTGAATCGCGTGCTGCGGGCGATCGCGAAGGCGAAGGAAACCCAGGCCAGAGGGCAGGGGTTGGAAGACGTGCTGTGGACGCTGTGGACGAGTTCGCGGCTGGAGCGACGCTGGTTCAAACAGTCGCGGCGCGGCGGAGCGTCGGGGATGCAGGCCGATCGCGATCTCGATGCCGCTGTGGAGCTGTTCGATACCGCGGCGGCCTACGTCGACCGGTTACCCAAGGCGAGCATCGACGGTTTCGTCGAATATCTGTTGCACCAGCAACTTCCGCAGCAGGGCAGGCCGCTGACCGTCGAAGGCGAGGCGGTGACGCTGCTCAGCGCGCACGCGGCGGCGGGTCGGGAGTGGGATGTGGTGGCGGTTGCCGCTGTGCAGGAAGGGATTTGGCCGAACCCGAGAGCCAGGGGAACGCTGCTGCATACCGAGGACCTCGTCGATCTGGTGGCCGGGGTCGATCCGAGCGCGACCGTGAGCAGGGGCGCGCCGATCCTGGCCGAGGAGCGCAGGCTGCTGTTCGTCGCGTGCAGTCGTGCGCGGCGGTCGCTTCTGGTGACCGCCGTGGAATCTGTTGCGGGAGACCAGGATCTGGTGCCGTCGCGGTTTCTGGCCGAGCTGGTCGGCGATGACGACAGTGGTGAACCGGGTGCCTTGCCGGTGGTCGATCCCGGTCGTGCGCTGGTGATGCATTCGCTGGTCGCGGAACTGCGCGGGGTGGTGTGCGATCCAGGCACCGAGCCGCAACGTCGCGACCGTGCGGCACGTCAGCTGGCACGGTTGGCAGACGCGGGCGTGCCGGGCACCGACCCCGCGCACTGGTACGGCACCGCCGAACTGAGTTCGGACCGGGAACTGTGGGACGACGACGATTCGCCGATCGGTTTGTCACCGTCGACGGTGGAACTGTTGCGCACCTGCCCGCTGCGCTGGGCGCTGGAACGGCACGGCGGCACCGACGGCGACAACCCGCACGCGGTCAAGGGCAACCTCGTGCACACGCTGGTGCAGGCGCTGGCCGGTGACGTCCCGGAGGCGCAGGTGCGCGCGGCGCTGGACCAGGCGTGGAAGACGGTCGACCCGGCCAGCGGTTGGCATTCGCGGCAGGAACTGCGGCGCACCGAGACGATGCTGGAGACCTTCCTCGGCTGGGTGCGCGCCACCCGCGGTGAACTCACGCAGGCCGGTGTGGAGGTGCCGGTCGACTGTGTGTTGCCCGCGCGCACGGAAGACGCACGGGCCGTGCGGATTCGGGGACGCATCGATCGGCTCGAACGAGATGCGCAGGGGCGCTTCGTGATCGTTGATGTGAAGACGGGCAAGACGCCGGTCAGCGCGAAAGGCGTTGCGGACCATGCCCAGTTGGCGACCTATCAGGTGGCCGCCGCCCATGGCGCGCTCGACGAGGACTCGGATGAGCCTGCGCCCGTTGCCGATCCGGGTGGTGCGCGACTGGTGTACGTCGCCAAGCCCAGTACCAAAACCGGTGCCACCGAACGGGCGCAGAAACCCCTCGACAGCGAGGGACTCGAGCAGTGGCGCACCACGATTCACGATGCCGCCGACGCCACCCGAGGGCCCGGTTATCTGGCAGTGCGCAATGACGGGTGCAGGCATTGTCCCGTCGCGGGCAGTTGCCCGGTGCAGGACACCGGACGGCAGGTGACCGACGAGTGAGCGGCGTGCGCGTCACCCCGCAGCGGTTGGCCGACGCGCTCGGTCTACCGCCCCCCACCGAGGAACAGGCTGCGGTCATCGCGGCGCCGCCGGGCCCGACGCTGGTCGTGGCGGGTGCGGGCGCGGGCAAGACCGAGACGATGGCGGCGCGCGTGGTGTGGATGGTGGCCAACCAGCTGGTCGCCCCCGACGAAGTGCTCGGCCTCACGTTCACCCGAAAAGCCGCGCAGCAGTTGACCTCTCGTATTCGCACGCGGCTGGCACGGTTGGCCGGCGCGCCGCTGCTGCGCGAGATCGACCCCAGTGGGGCGCTGCGCACGATCGTCGCCGCAGCCGAACCGGAGATCAGCACCTATCACTCGTACGCGGGCCGGCTACTCACCGCGCACGGACTGTTGCTGCCGGTGGAACCCTCGGCGGCACTGCTCACCCAAACTCAGCTGTGGCAGCTCGCGCACGAGGTGGTGCGGTCGTGGGACGGCGACCTCGACACCGACCGCACGCCCGTGTCGGTCACCGAGGCGGTGCTCGCCCTGTCCGGGCAGCTCGCCGAACACCTGGTGGAACCCGAACAGCTGGCCGAAGCGCACGCTGAGCTGGAGAAACTGGTCTACACGCTGCCCGCGGGTCCACGGCAACGCGGCGGGCCCAAACAAGAGCTGATCAATGTGGTGACCGCGCAACGCGAACGTGTTGCCCTGCTGCCGCTGGTCCGGCAACTCGCCGAGGCACTGAACCGCCGTGGTGCACTGGATTTCGGCTCCCAGATGTCCCTTGCCGCTCAACTGGCCGTCGACCATCCCGAAGTCGCCGCTGCCGAACGCGCTCGGTTCAAGCTGGTGCTGCTCGATGAATATCAGGACACCGGGCACGCCCAGCGGGTGCTGCTGTCGGCGCTGTTCGGCAATCCCGAAGCGGTGCACAAGAATCGAACGCGAACCGTGCGGGTTCGAGGTGACGCGCAGCCACCTCGCGCACACGAGTCCGACACGCTGTTCCCGATGGATGAGCGGGATTCGGCATCGGCGGTCCCCGGCGAAACCGCCTCTGCGCTTTCAGGGAGCGATGAGCGAGCCCGCAGTGCACAGGCGCTCGCGGTGACAGCGGTCGGCGACCCGATGCAATCCATCTACGGATGGCGCGGAGCCTCAGCGGCCAACCTGCCACGGTTCGCCACCGACTTCCCCACTGCGCCAGGAGTTCCCGCACCGGTACTGCCGCTGCTGACCAGCTGGCGGAACCCGCCGGAAGCATTGGCATTGGCGAACCTGGTCGCCGACCCGTTGCGGATGGTGGCGCGGGCCGCGGGCGGCGCGACAGTGGACGCCTTGCGCGCCAAGCCGCAAGCACACGCGGGCGTAGTCGAGTTCGCACTCACTGAAACCATTGCCCAAGAACGAGATTGGATCGCCGCGCGAATTGCCCGAGAGTGGGAAACCGCACGCGGCAACGATGATCCGCCCCCCACCTCGGCGGTGCTGATCAGGCGCAATGCCGACGCCGCGCCCCTGGCCGAAGCGCTACGCGAGCAGGGGTTGCCCGTGGAAATCGTCGGACTCGGCGGCTTGCTGGCGACACCGGAGGTCGCCGATATCGTCGCCACCCTGCGCCTGATCGCCGAACCGGGCACCGGCAGCGCGGCGGTCCGTATTCTCACCGGCGCCCGATGGCGAATCGGAGTAGCCGACCTGGCCGCACTGGCGCGACGAGCGCGAATGCTGTCCATCGGCAGCCTGTCCGGCGGCGACGCCAACGAGATCACCGACGCCGCAGGCCTGGCCACCGCACTGCGCGAGGTCGCACCCGAACCCACCGAGAAAGCAGGCCTGGCCGACGCCATCGCCGATCCCGGTGCGGCAGACCAGTATTCAGAGGCAGGGTTCACCCGCATCACCGCCCTGAGCGAGGAACTGGCAGCACTGCGCGAACGCAGCGGGCAGCCGCTGATCGAATTCGTCGCCGACGTCGAACGCACCATCGGTGTCGGCGTCGAAACCCAAGCCAGGCGCGCCATCGTGGGCGGCGGCGCCGGACGCGAGCACCTGGACGCCTTCGCCGAGGTGGTCGCCGGATACGCCGCGGACTCGCGGGCCTCGCTGAGCGGTCTGCTCGCCTTCTTCACCGCGGCCGAATCGGTCGAAAACGGCTTGGAGCCAGGCGAAGTCGAGGTTGCGCGCGACCGCGTGCAGGTGCTCACCGTGCACGCCGCCAAAGGCCTGGAATGGGAAGTCGTCGCCGTGCCACACGTGAGCTCCTCGGTATTTCCGTCGACCAATGCCCTGAGCACCTGGCTCGGCGCACTCACCGAACTCCCCACCACCCTGCGTGGCGACCGCATCCAACCCGACTCCGGCGAGGGCGTCCCGGTCCTGGACCTGACCGGCCTCGGCGATCGTGTCGACCTCGAACGCGCGATCGTCGACCACAGGGAGGCCCTGCGGAACCGTCGCCTCGACGAAGAACGCCGCCTGTTCTATGTCGCGCTCACCAGAACCGAACGGGTACTGCTGGTTTCGGCGTACTACTGGCCAGAAACGGGAACCTCGCAGAAGGGTCCTTCGGACTTTCTCCTCGAACTGAAGGAGGCGAACGAGAACCCCGACAGCGAGGCCTACGGCGTGGCCACCATCGCACGCTGGGACGACAAGCCCGCCCCGGACGCGGTCAACCCCTTCGCCGACAACCCTCCGACCGCCCAGTGGCCGCGCGACCCACTGGGCAACCGTCGCGACCCCATCGAACAGGGCGCCGCACTGGTCCGCGACGCCCTCGACCAATTGCGAAGCACCCCAGTGGATTCCGAGGACACTGACACACCAGAGGATGACCCCGAAGGCTGGGTCAACGACGTCGACGCACTGCTCGCCGAATTCACCGCCGCCGAACTAGCCGAACAACAGGTGGAACTACCCGGCCAACTCCCCGCCACCGCCCTGGTCGAACTGCGCGCCGACCCCACCCGCCTCGCCGCCCGCCTGCGCCGACCGCTCCCGTACCCGCCCAACCCAATGGCCCGGCGCGGCACTGCCTTTCACGCCTGGGTGCAATCCTGGTTCGGCACCGAACAGCTCCTGGGCCTGGACGAACTGCCCGGCGCCGCCGACAGCACCACCGAAATGGGCCGCGCCGACCAGGAACTGGCCGCCATGCAGTCCGCGTTCCGCAGATCCGCCTGGGCACACCGCAACCCCGTCGACGTGGAGGTGCCGTTCGAAACCAGCATCGCGGGCACCGTGATTCGCGGTCGCATGGACGCCGTCTTCGCCGAACCCGGCGGCCGCTGGATCGTCGTCGACTGGAAAACCGGCGCCGAACCCGGCCCCGCCGACGAACCCGCCGTGGCGATGCAGCTGGCCGTGTACCGCCTGGCCTGGGCCCGCCTGATGGCCGCCCGCACCGGCGACACCGAACAGCACATGCTCGAACGGGTAAGCGCCGCATTCCATTACATCCGCTCCGGCCGCACCATCGCCCCCACAGACCTGGCAGGCCCCGCCGACCTGGAACGTCTCATCCGCGACGCCGCCCCCGAAAACACCGACACCGCGCCACACGACCACCCATGAGCCGATACGCTGGCGAGCGCCGAAGGCCAGCCCCTCCGGCACGGCCCGACAACGAAGCGGCGCCAGCCGCCAGTTTTCGGCCGCCTTGATCTGGACTGACCAGAGGGTGTGACGAAGGAGCACCCGCCGGGAGGGAAGATCAAGGTACCCAGGCCGAAAACCCGCGGCACCAGCCGCCAATAAACACAGGAGCTCATATTTATGTTCGGTGACACGCGCAACCCGATCGGGTTGAGTAGCAGTCCCGACTATGCGCTTGTCGGTCTGCTGCGGATTCCCGCGGCGCAGTCCAGCCCGTGGGTTTCGCTCACCCGCCGCGTGCTGTTCGCGATCGCGCTGCTGTTCACCGCCGCGACCGTTGTCTACCTCGGCCGGCACGGCTATCGCGACAACACCGGCGACGAACTGTCGTTCCTCGACGCCATGTACTACGCGACCGTCTCCCTGTCGACCACCGGTTACGGCGATATCGCCCCGGTGACCCCGTCGGCGCGACTGGTCAACATCATCGTCATCACCCCACTGCGCGTGCTGTTCCTCATCGTGTTGGTCGGTACCACTCTCGGCGTGCTGACCGAACGGTCGCGGCAGGCATTCAAGATTCAGCGATGGAGGCACACCGTGCGTAATCACACCGTCGTCGTCGGCTACGGCACCAAGGGCCGCACCGCGATCGATGCGATGGTCGGTGACGGAGTGCAGTTGTCCGACATCGTGGTGGTCGACACCGACCCCGTCGCGCTGGAGGCCGCCGCCGCCGCGGGCCTGGTGACCGTGCACGGTTCGGCGACCAAATCCGATGTGCTGCGGCTGACCGGCGTGCAGCGCGCGTCCGCGGTCGTGGTCGCCACCAACCGCGACGACACCGCGGTGCTGGTCACGCTCACCGCCCGCGAACTCAACAAGACCGCCAAGATCTCCGTGGCCATCCGCGAAGCCGAGAACACGCACCTGGTCCGCCAGTCCGGCGCGGACTCGGTGGTGGTGTCCTCGGAGACCGCGGGCCGGCTGCTGGGCATCGCCACCACCAAGCCGACCGTGGTGGAGATGATGGAAGACCTGCTCACCCCCGAACAGGGTTTCGCGGTGGCCGAACGCGAGGTCGAACCCGGCGAAGTGGGCGGTTCGCCGCGCCACCTCAGCGACATCGTGCTCGGCGTGGTGCGCGACGGCGCGCTGATCCGGGTCGGCGAGCCCGAGGTCGACGCGCTGGAAACCGGCGACAAACTGCTGTACATCCGGCACACCGGAAAGTAGGCCGCGCCCACCGCTAGGCTGCACAGGTGTCCTTCCGGCTGAAAGACGTTCCGCTGCTGTCCCGTTCCACCCTCGATCGCGCCGACCACGTGCGACTCGATCCCGACGCGCTGCGTGAGGGGTGGGGCAAGGCGAAGGTGCTGCGCGTGGACCCGCGCGGAAAAGTGCGGGTGGACAACGACCAGATCGTGCTCGACAACGCAGCCGTCGTGGGCGACGGCCCCGGTGACGCCGCGGTTTTCCTCGGCGTGGTCGAGGGCAGTCACCTGTGGGCCGTACGCGAACCGGAACTGGACGGCACGCTCAAAGATCTGCGGGTGCTCGGCTCGGTCGACGATTTCACCGCCGAACTGCTGTCCACCGCGTACGCGCTGCTCAACTGGCACGACCGGGCCCGATTCCATGGCGGCGACGGCTCGACGACCACGCCCGCGCGTGGCGGCTGGTCGCGTCTGAACGCGGCGGGCGAGGAAGAATTCCCGCGCATCGACCCGGCCGTGATCTGCCTGGTGCACGACGGCGCCGATCGCGTGCTGCTGGCACGTCAACAGCACTGGCCGGAGACGATGTTCTCGCTGCTGGCCGGATTCGTGGAGGCCGGCGAATCGCTGGAACGCTGCGTGGAACGCGAGGTGCGCGAGGAAGTCGGCGTGGACCTGCGCGATATCCACTATCTGGGCAGCCAGCCGTGGCCGTTCCCGCGCTCGCTGATGCTGGGTTTCGCCGCGATCGGCGACCCCGCCCAGGAGTTCGTGTTCTCCGATGGCGAGATCGCCGAGGCGCACTGGTTCACTCGCGACGAGGTCCGTGCAGCTCTGCAGGCAGGCGACTGGACCGCCACCCAACCGGGCGCACGACTGCTCGTCCCGGGTTCGATCTCGATCGCGCGAACGATCATCGAATCCTGGGCTGACTGACCCGGCGGGCTCAGGCCTGTGCGGCCAATGCCTTCTTGACCGCGGCCAGCGACGGGTTGGTCGCGGTCGATCCGTCGCGGTACTTGATCGTGGGCACCACGTGGTTGCCGCCGTTGACGCTGCCGACGAACTCCGCCGAGGCGGGATCGTCTTCGATATCGATCACCGAGTAGGTGATGCCCGCCTCGTCGAGCTGGGTCCGCAGGCGCCGGCAGTAGCCGCACCACGTGGTCGAATACATCGTCAGATCTGGGGTTGCTTCAGTCACGCAGTGTGCAACGTCGGGCAAGCGCCTGGTGTTCCGACGCGGTGCGATCGCGGCCGTGCGCGTTTGTTGTCGGGGGTCGCTGTCATGATGGTGCGCGTGCCAGCACTCGATCTCACCGCCCTCGACCCGGAACAGGCCGCCGCGGTGCGGGCACCACGGGGGCCGGTGTGCGTTCTCGCCGGTGCGGGCACGGGCAAGACCAGGACCATCACGCACCGGATCGCGCATCTGATCGCCGGTGGGCACGTGAAAGCCGACCAGGTGCTCGCGGTGACCTTCACCGCGCGGGCGGCGGGGGAGATGCGCAATCGGCTGCGCACGATGGGCCTGGGCGGCGATGCCGGGCAGGTCCAGGCGCGCACCTTCCACGCCGCGGCGCTGCGGCAACTGCGCTATTTCTGGCCGCAGGTGGTCGGGGATGTGCCGTGGCGGTTGATCGACAGCAAGTTCCCCGTGGTCTCGCAGGCCGCGCAACGAGCGGGACTGCGCGCGTCGACCGAAATGGTGCGTGACCTGCTCAGCGAGATCGAATGGGCCAAGGCGTCGCTGATCGCGCCGGAGGACTATCCGGCCGCCGCGGCCAGGCACCATCGCGACGCACCGGTCGACGTCACCAAGGTCGCCGAGGTCTACCAGGCATACGAATCCGCCAAAGCCTCCGCCGACGGCCTACTACTGGACTTCGACGACCTGCTGCTGCACACCGCCGCCGCGCTCGAGGACTATCCGGCCGTGGCCGACGAATTCCGTGGCCGGTACCGCAGTTTCGTCGTCGACGAATACCAGGACGTCACCCCGCTGCAACAGCGCGTGCTCGACGCGTGGCTCGGCGAGCGCGACGACCTGACCGTGGTCGGCGACGCCAATCAGACGATCTACTCCTTCACCGGCGCCACCCCGAAGTACCTGCTCGATTTCTCCCGGCGCTTCCCCGACGCCACGGTGGTCCGGCTCGAACGCGACTACCGGTCCACCCCGCAGGTCGTGTCGCTGGCCAACCGGGTGATCGGGGCCGCGCGCGGGCGCATCGCCGGCACCCGGCTGGCGCTGATCGGCCAGCGCGCCGACGGTCCCGAACCCGAGTTCGCCGAGTACGTCGACGCGCAAGCCGAGGCCGTCGCGGTCGCCGAGCAGATCCAGAAACTGATCGCCAACGGGACACCCGCCGCCGAGATCGCGGTGCTGTACCGGACGAACGCGCTGTCGGAACCGTTCGAACAGGTCCTGGGCGCACGCGAGATCCCGTTCCAGGTGCGCGGTGGCGAGGGATTCTTCCAGCGGCCGGAGGTGCGGCAGGCGGTGTCGGCACTGCGCCAGGTCGACGGGCGCGACGACCTGCCCGACGCCGCCCGCAGCGGATCGTCGCTGATCACACTGGTGCGCGCGGCGCTGGCCCCGGTGGGGCTGACCACCGAGGAACCCGCGGGCGCGCAGGCGAAAGAACGATGGTCCTCGCTGCTGGCGCTGGTCCAGCTCACCGAGGAACTGGTCAGCCACGACGACGACATGGACCTCACCGCGCTGCTGCGCGAACTGGCCACCCGCGCCGAGGCCAAACATCCGCCGACGGTCGACGGCGTCACCCTGGCGTCGCTGCACGCGGCCAAGGGCCTGGAATGGGACGCGGTGTTCCTGGTCGGACTCACCGACGGCACGCTGCCGATCTTCCACGTGCTCGGCAAGAAGAACACTCCCGTCGACGAAGCGGGACTGGAGGAGGAGCGGCGACTGCTGTACGTCGGCGTCACCCGAGCGCGCGAACACCTGAACCTGTCGTGGACCCAGCGACGACTGCAGGCAGGCGGGGACTACCGGCCGGTGACCCGCTCGCGGTTCCTCAACGACCTGATCCCGGACACATCCGCGGCCTCTCGGATCGCGGTCGAACTGCCTGGCAAGGCGCAGGCTCCACGTCCGCTGTGCCGGGTCTGCCTGAAGCCGCTGATCGGCACCTACGCCACCATGCTCGGCCGCTGCCGACGCTGTCCGGGCGAAGTCGACCCGCTGCTGCTGGACACGCTGAAGGAGTGGCGGTCGGAAAAAGCCGAGGCGCTGAAGGTGCGCGACTTCGTCGTGTTCACCGACACCACGCTCACGGCCATCGCCGAACAGTTCCCCGCCGACGACACCGCGCTTGCGGCCATCGCCGGAATCGGGGCGAAGAAGATCGAACAGTACGGCGCCGATGTGCTGGCCATCGTTGCCTCACGTTTGCGGGCCACGGAGCAAAACCCCAGGTAGAAAATAGGTTGTTAGGTTCTCGATCATTGCCTATGGTGGAGAACACGCAACGGCAGCAATGCCGATGCGCGGCCATTGTTCACACACGAGTTCAGGAGGGAGGCAGAGACATGAAGACGAATACGAACACCACGTTCGATGCGATGAGCAATCGCGTCCTGGTGAACGCCTTTGGCATGTCCGCCTTCCGGGGGGTCCTCGCTCTGCAGGGGACCGGCCTGTCCGTCGGCGACGCGCATCAGATTCGCCGCCAGGACAAGCCCAGTGTGGGTTGGCAGCCGACCGCCGTTTCGGCACCGGCAGCACCCGCCGACGAAGCCGGTTACGCACCGGCGGTCGTCGGCGCAATCCGCCTCCGCGTCCACCCAGCGACCGTGAACAGGGTTCGACAGCACTGTCGAACTAGGTAGGGAACCACTTCCCAGACCTCCTGGCCACGGATCGCGAACAGCGAAATCCGTGGCCATATTTTTTCGGCTCCTCAGCCGTAGGCACCGGGTTCGCACACCGAACATCCCACCGCTGCAAACGAGCTGAAGGAGAACGACGTGTTCACCGCCCAGGACTGGCCCACGGCCACTGCTGACGTGACATGCCGAACCGTGACGCAGGTCACCAGGACTCTGCCCTGCCGGGGCGGAAACCCCGATCTGTGGTTCGCCGAGAGCCCCACCGATCTGGAGCAGGCCAAGGAACTGTGCGCTGCCTGCCCGATCCGCAAGACCTGTCTGACCGCGGCCATCGACCGCGCCGAGCCGTGGGGCGTGTGGGGCGGTGAGATCTTCGACCAGGGTGTCGTGATCGCCCGCAAGCGCCCCCGCGGTCGGCCGCGCAAGGTCGCGATCATGGCATGAGCGGTCAGCGGTCGGAGGCGGCAGCGGAGCGTAACCACGTAGGCCGCCCGAGCATGCCGAATGAACACAGCATGAACCCGGGAAAAGGGTTGTACCGCAAGCGAACCGCTCACCTGTTTCTGGTGAGCGGTTCGTTTGTTATTTGCGGGAGTTGCGTTTGACGGTGCGACCGTCGGCCACGGCCAGGACCAACGTGGTGGTGTCCGGGGAGTGCGCCCACCACCGGTGTTTCTCGCCGGCGCGGCAGTAGTAGGTGTCGCCGGCGCCCAGTTCGTGTTCGGTGCCGTCGGCGATCAGGGAGATCGCGCCGCGGGTCACGTGGATGATCTCGTCGCCCTGGTGGACGAAATCGCGGTCGCCGCGGTCGGTGCCGCCGGTGAATTCCAGGGCGCGCAGGTCGCGGTCGCCGTGGACCAGGGAGCGGACTGTGCCTGCGCCGGGGTCGGTTTGGGGCAGGACGGTGTCGTCGGCGGCGCGGACCACCGCCGCGGGTGCGGTGTCGTCGGCGGCGGCCAGCAGCGCGGTGGCGGTGGTCGACAGGGCGTCGGCGATCTGTTGTAGCGAGCGCAAACTGGTGTTGGTGCGGCCGTTTTCGAGTTGGCTGAGAAATGACTGGGACAGCCCAGTCTCGGTGGACAGGCGGGCCAGGGTGTGTCCGGCGGCGAGGCGACGGTCGTGGATCACGGTACCCAGTTGTCGATGTCGGATGTGGTCGCCGCTGGCCACTGCTCGCCTCCGTGTGTTCGGTACCGCTGTGCCTGCGACTGTAGTGAATTTTCGGTGGACCGAATCGGGGCGGGGTGCGGTTTTCGGGCGCCGACCAGGCGATGAGCGGGTTTCGCGCACCGTGATCGGAACCGTTCCCGTTTCGCCGCCGCTACTGAATATTCAGTGGGGTCGAATATTCAGGAAGAGGCGGCATGGAACAGAACACGCTCAAGAGACGCGGCATCGGGCTGATCGGTAGCAATCCCGAGCTGGCCTCGCCCGGCTTCACCCTCTATGCGCCGCTGGCGGGCAACGGCCGGGTCGACCTGGTCGACCTCGACGGCGAGATCGCCCACCAGTGGCACCTGCCCTACCGCCCCGGCAGGCACGCCCGCATCCTCGCCGACGGCAGCCTCGCCTACAACGGCGCGACCCTGGCCCGCGAGCCGCTGTTCGCCATGTGGCGCAAGTACTCCGGCGGTTCGATGGCCCGCTACGACCACACCGGCGCGCGACTGTCGGAGATCCGCGACGACCTGGCCCACCACGACGCGCACCACTACGACGACGGCCGCGTGCTCTACGCTGCGGTGCAGCCACTCACCGGCGCCGACGCCGCCCAGATCCAGGGTGGTGTGCCCGGCACCGAAGCCGACGGGATCGTGTGGTCCGACGTGATCCGCGAGGTCGACGCCGACGGTGCGCTGCGGTGGGAATGGCGTGCGGTGGAACACCTGGATCCCGCGGAATTCGCTTTGCAGCCACACTATTGGCGTGAGCACTGGCCGCTGATCAACAGCGTGTACCCGCTCGACGAGCACACCGTGGTGGCCAGCCTGCGCAGCGTGTCGGCGGTGATCCTCATCGATCGGCGCACCGGCGCGGTCACCAACCTGGCCGACCGCACCGTGCTCGCCCAGCAACACCATGCGACCCCGGTGGGTGACGGCAAGATCCTGGTGTTCGACAACGGCACCTTCCGCACCGGGGAGTCGGTGACCTACAGCCGCGTCGTCGAAATCGACACCGCCACAGGCGCTGTGGGCTGGACCTATCAGGATTCACCGCGTGAGGCGTTCTTCACTCCTTTCATGGGTGGGGCGCAGCGGCTGCCCAACGGCAACACGCTGATCACCGAGGCCGCCTTCGGCCGGATCTTCGAGGTGACGCCGGACCGGCAGATCTGCTGGGAGTACGTGGTGCCCTCGTTCACCGAATACCCCGATCCCGATACCGCGCAGGTGTTTCCGGGCATCTCCAACGCCATCTTCCGTGCGTACCGATACCAGGCGGAGGAACTGCCATGGCTGCGGTGACCGATCCGGTGGTGGCGCCGGTCGATGAGATACCTTCCGCTGGAAGGGCTTTCGCGGGTGCGTTGCAGCACCTGGTGGTGATGATCGCGATGCCGCTGACCTCGGTACTGCTGATCAGCCGCAGCCTGCATCTCGACGATGACGCCGCGCGCGCATTGTTGTGTGGCGCACTGCTTTTCAGCGGCATCGGCACGATCCTGCAGTCGAGTGGACGATATGGCCTGGGCGCCGGACTGCCGTTCGTGATGCTGCCCGGTGGTGCGGCGGTGGTGCTGTTCATCCAGACCGCCCAGACCTACGACCCCGCGACCGCGACCGGTGCGGTGCTGATCACCGCGGTCGCGGGCATCGCGCTGGTGCCGGTGGCGCGCAAGCTGGTGCGGTTCCTGCCGATGGTGGTGATCGCCAGCATGATCCTGGTGATCGGGGTGAACCTGGTGAAGGTCGGCGCGAACCTGATCACCTCGGCCGACGATCCGACACCGATCAGGTCGGTGTCCATCGCCGGCGTGACCATCGTGGCCACCGTGCTTGCCCACCGCTTTCTCCCTTCGGGGTGGCGTCGGGTTTCGGTCCTGATCGGCATGGGTGTGGGGACCGCGGTGGCGGCCGCGCTGGGCCAGTTCACCCTGGCACCGGGTAACGCACTGGTGCAGTTGCCCGAGCCTTTCCTGTTCGGCACACCGCATTTCGACCTACTCGCCGCGGTGCCGCTGCTGGTGTTCAGCATCGGCTCGATGGCCGAGGCCACCGGACAGACCGTGCTCAACGCCCAGGTGGTCGGCAAGCAGATCGACACCGCGCCCACGGTCGGACGCACGATCCGCGGCGACGCGGTGACCTCGCTGTTCTCCGGTCTGTTCGGTGGCCCGACCATGGTGACCAGCGGCGAGAACATCGGCCTGATCCGCCTGACCGGTGTGCGCAGCCGCTATGTCACCGCGCTGACCGGGCTGATGCTGATCGTGGCCGCGTTCGTCGCCCCGGTCGGGCGCATCGTGAACTCGCTGCCCGGTCCGGTGGTCGGCGCGACGGCCGCGATCGTGTTCGCCACGATCATCGCCTCCGCGATCGGCCTGTTCCGGGAGGTCGACCTCGACGAGGACTCGGCCCTGCTCACCACCACCGCGGCACTGACCGCGGGCCTGCTACCGATCCTGGTACCCGCCCTGTACCGCGGCTTCCCCGCCGACCTGAAACTGCTGCTCGGCAGTGGGGTGACCATGGCTGCCGTGGTCGGCATCGCGGTTCACCTGCTGTGCACCGTCGGCAGGCGTGACTCCGCCGACCGGAAACCTCGGTCGGAGGTGGGTACCGAAGCGTCCGTCGACTAGACGCATCGGAGGAGCAGGCAGGTGTCGCCTACGAGGCCTGTTCGGTGCGGAACCCCGGAACCCAGGTGCGAACCAGGTTCATGAAGCCCAGTTCCGCGTCGAGTTGGGCCAGGATGCCCACCGACCCACCCAGCACCCGGAACACGGTGAGATATTCGGGCGGAAGTTGCAGAGCGCGGGCGGTTTTCATCTCCGGGCTGGAGAACTCCGAGGCCTTGCCCGCCACCTGCTGCATCCACGCGCGGGTGAAGTGGAAGGTGTCGGTGCGGATGGGGTCGCTGAACGGGCGTAAGTACGCCTCGATCTCCTCGTGGGTGACCACCCGTCCGGGAATCACCCAGCCGTGTTCGTAGAGCAGTTCGGTCAGTGCCGCGTGCTCGTCGGCTACGGCCAGGGCCAACATGCGGCCCAGGATCTCCGGGAAACCGCCCGGCATCGGCGCGCAGGCACCGAAGTCGAGCACGGCCAGGGTGCCGTCGGGCCGGATCAGGAAGTTGCCGGGGTGCGGGTCGCCGTGCAGCAGCCCGACCAGTTCGGGCGAGCTGAAATGGAAGACGCCCATCAGCTCGGCGATCCGATTGCGCTGTGCCAGGGTGCCTTCCGGGTCCTGCGCCCCTTCCTTGATCAGCGCCGACACTGGCGTGCCGTCGAGCCACTCGGTCACGATCACCTTCGGGGCACCCGCGACCACCTTCGGGACGGTGATGCTGGGATGCCCGTCGAAGGCCGCGGCGAAACGGCGCTGGTTGGCGGCCTCGATGCGGTAGTCCAGTTCTTCCTCGGTGCGCTCGACGATCTCCGCCAGCAGTGGCTTCACGTCGGCGCCGGGAATCACCGACGCGAAAAGGCCGGTCATGCGGGACAAGGTTTTCAGATCGGCGCGCAGGGCGTCGTCGGCACCGGGGTACTGGACCTTCACCGCGACCGGGCGACCGTCGGACCACACCGCGCGGTGCACCTGGCCGATGCTGGCCGAGGCGGCGGGGGTGTCGTCGAAGGACTGGAAGCGTTCGCGCCACTTGGTGCCCAGCTGCTGATCGAGTACGCGACGCACCGTTTCGATGGGCATCGGCGGTGCCGCGGCCTGCAGTTTGGTCAGCGCGTCGCGGTAGTGCTCGCCGAACTCCTCCGGGACCGCGGCCTCCATCACGCTCAGGGCCTGGCCGAACTTCATCGCGCCGCCCTTGAGCTCACCGAGCACCGCGAACAGTTGCTCGGCGGCCTTCTGGTTCAGGTTCGCGTTGATCTGCTTCTTGTCACCGCCGACGAGTTTCTTGCCGAATCCGACCGCGGCTCGTCCGGCGATGCCGAGCGGTATCTTGGCCAACTTGGCATTGCGGCTGGAACTGCGGCGCACGATCTCGGACACGGTACCCATCATGGCCGAACCTGCCCGGTGTGTGCCATAAGAATGCTCACACCGGCGTATGCGACGCCCGTCACCGCGACGTTCCCTGCACGTGCGCGGTCATGTTCCGGCACCCGCATTCCTGATGCGGCAGCCACGGGCGGCGCTGGATCTCGTGCGTATCCAGGTCCAATTCCACGGTGGCGTCGAGGGTGCGCGGTGCCCGCCGCGGCGAGCAGGCGATGATCGCCTCCAGTTCGCCCAGTGCCAGCGCCGTGGTGGCCGCGATGCCGGCGGGCGAGGCATGGCCGGTGCGGCCCAGCAGCTGGGCGGCCAGGTGCGGCCAGTCGGTGTCGAAACCCGCGCGGGTCAGGTCGGCGCAGCGCAGGCAGCTGGTTTCGCCGGGCAACACCAGCGGACCGACCACGCCGATCCCGTCACGAACGCGCACCTGCAGATGCGGGACCCGCCGCAACACCAGATCCACCGACAGTCCGGGATCGATCATCAGGGCGTCGGTGAGCACCACCAGATCGCCGGGGGTCGCCCCGATCGGGGTGTCGGGTCGGTACTCGCGCGAGCGGGTCGGTCGAAAACCCATGCGCCGCAACCCGATCGCCACCGCATCCGACAGCGGACCCAGTCCGTGCACGGTGATGCTGCGGATCTTGCCCTGTTTGTGTTCGGGTTCCAGCAGGAGTCCTGCCCGTTCGATCGCGGTGAGCATCCCCATGGTGCGATCGGGACTGATGCCGAATTCACCTGCGCGCCAAATGATCTGGGGTCTGGATTGCAGCCCGTCGAGCAGGCGGAGGAAGGCCAGCACCGTGCCGGTGTCGTGGTCGGTGGTCTCGAGCAGCAGCGCGCGTTCGGGATCCCAGCCGAGTTGGACCGTGCCGGAGGGTCGAACGAGCGTGGTCACGCGCGGGTGCAACATCGGGCCGCGCAGTGGGGATTTGGTCGTCATGCCCAAAGTGTCGACAACCCGACCGAGCACAACCTGCCCCGAAAGCGCAGTTATCCACAGGCTTTCGGCGTGTCGGCAGCTCGACTTCGAACTGTGAACAACCGGTGTACCGCGGGTCGTCGCGGCATTTCCCGACGGTCGTTAGCGGGGGAACCGTGTCGCGCCGCCATGGTCGCAAGATTTATCGGCAGACCATGGCGGCGGCGCGGATCAGGACTTGTCGGTACCGGAATCGGGGTCGGAATCGCCGGTGTCGGACGGGTTCTGGTCACCCTTGTTCTTCTCGAGGTCGGCCGCTTCGCGTTCGCGCGCCTCGGTCTCGGCCAACTGCGCCAGCGGATCGTCGAAAGCGCCCGTGCCACCGCCGATCACCGAGTCGATGAACCCGGCGGGGGAGTCCAGGTCGGCGGAATCGGGCAGCAGGTCCGGGTGCTCCCACACCTTGTCGCGCCCTTCCATTCCCGCGTCGGTGGTCAGCCGACGCCACAGCGCCGCCGCCTCACGCACCTTGCGCGGGCGCAACTCCAACCCGACCAGCGTGGCGAAGGTCTGCTCGGCGGGCCCACCCGTGGCGCGACGGCGACGCAGCGTCTCCGACAGCGCGCCCGCACCCGGCAGCCGCTCACCCACGGCATCGGTGACCACCACGTCGACCCAGCCCTCGATCAGCGCGAGCAGGGTCTCGAGACGTTCCAGCGCCTGCTTCTGCTCGGGCGTGGTCTGCGGCTCGAAGGTGCCCTGCGACAGCAGTTCCTCCAGCTTGGACGGGTCGCTCAGTGACATCGGGTCGATGCCCTGCGCGGCCTCCTCGATCGCGGAGAAGTCCATCTTGATCCCGCGCGCGTAATCCTCGACCGCGCCCAGCACCTGCTGACGCAGCCACGGCACATGCGCGAAAAGCCGCTGGTGGGCGGCCTCGCGCGCGGCCAGGAACACCATGATCTCGCTCTCGGGCTGCTCGAGCCCCTCGCTGAACGCCGAGATCGCGGTCGGCAGCAGCGCCGCGGTACCGGCCGGGCCCAACGGCAGACCGATATCGGTGGAGGTCAATACCTCCTTGGCCAGCTGGCCCAGTGCCTGACCGAGCTGGGAGCCGAACGCCAGCCCGCCCATCTGGCCCAACATGCCGACCATCGGCCCGGCGAACTGCTTGGCCTCCTCGGGCAGCTGCGCGGTCCACATGCCCGAGATCTGCTCGGCCACCGGATCGCACAGGCGCTTCCAGGTGGGCAGGGTCTCCTCGATCCAGTCGTTCGCGGTCCACGCGACTGTCTTGGTGGCGCCCGCGGGCAGCACGGTCGCGCCGTCGAGCCACAGCTCGGCCAGGTGCGCGGCGTCGATCACCGCGGTGGTGGTGCTCGGCGCGATCGGGGCCACGGTGGAACCCAGCTGCTGGCGGGCCAGGCGCTTGGCCACGTCGTAATTGACCGGGCCCGACTGAGTGCCGCCGGGGCCCATGCCCTGTCCCATGCCGCTGATCATCTGCCCGAGCTGGCTGAGCATCTGACCTAGCTGCGACGGATCGAACCCGCCCGCACCGCCGGTTCCGAAACCGAACGGATCGCTTCCGCCGGGGCCGTTCGCCTCGTCACGACGCTTGCCGGACTCGTCGTCGTCGCCGGTCGAGAAGCCGAAGGGGAGATCGCTCATACCCTTTACGTTACGCGGGCCCCCTGGGGCTTCGGTGTTCGCGCATCGCGAAATCGCCCGGCATCGCCTGCGCCACAAAAGCGTGCCACTACCGTTGCGCACGCGAGCTGATCACTACTGTGGTCGGAGTGAATCGTCGGATCCTCACCCTGATCGTGGCCCTGGTCCCTGTCCTCGTGCTCGGCGTGACGGGCAGCGTGGTCACCGTGCCGTTCGTGGCCCTGGGCCCCGGCCCGACCTTCGACACGCTCGGGCAGGTCGAGGGCAAACCGGTGGTCGATGTCACCGGCGCACCACTGGATCCCACGACCGGGCACCTCAATATGACGACCGTGTCGGTGCGCGACGGACTGAACCTGTTCGAGGCGTTCGGTTTCTGGGTCAGCGGTGAACACGGACTGGTCCCGCGCGCCGAGGTCTACCCGCCCGGCGTGTCGCGCGAAGAGGTCGACAAGTCCAATCAGCAGGACTTCAAGGATTCCGAGAGCGATGCCGAGGTCGCCGCGCTGCACTACCTGAAGATGCCCACCGTCGTGCTGGTGCGCGGACTCGGTGAGGAAGGCCCGGCCAACGGCGTGCTGGAGGCAGGCGACGAGCTGATCAGCATCGACGGCACCCCGATCACCGCGCCCAAGGACGTGATCGACATCGTCGGGACCAAGGCTCCCGGCACCGTCATCACTGTCGTGTACCGGCGCGGCGATGCCGAGCGCACCAGCCAGATCACCCTGGCGCCGCGCCCCGACGACGATGCCAAGGGCTACCTCGGCATCACCCCCGGCGAAGGTGGTCGACCGCCGCTCGAGGTCGAGTTCAACCTCGCCGACATCGGCGGACCGTCCGCGGGCCTGATGTTCAGCCTGTCGCTGATCGACAAGCTGTCGCCCGGCGAACTCAACGGCGGCAAGTTCGTGGCAGGCACCGGCACCATCGATCAGGAGGGCAAAGTCGGCCCGATCGGTGGCATCCAGTACAAGATGATCGCCGCCCGCGAAGCCGGCGCGGAAACGTTCCTAGTGCCCGCCGACAACTGCAACGAGGCAGCTCAGCGCATCCCAGAGGGCCTGCGCTTGGTCAAAGTCGACACCCTCGACAGCGCGATCAGCTCGCTGACAGCAATCAACGAAGGCCGCGAGCCGGTCGGCTGTAAGTAGTCACTCCAAGGTGTGTTGCAGGGCCTCGACCAGGCCCGGTGCCAGGTTCGGGTAGGTGCGCAGGTCCAGATCGCCGAAGCCGTCGTCGTCTTCGGGGCGGATCTGCAGCAGGCACAGCACCGCGCCCTGGCGCAGCACGCCCGCGATGAGGCGGGCGTCGCGACGACCCGGATGCGCGTGTGCGGCGGCGCGCCCGGCCGCGTCGGCGGCTTCGTCGTCGGCCAGCAGCGGAACCAGTGCCTCGTCCAGATCGCTCTCGGCGTCGGGCGGCAGCACCACGATCTCCTGCACCAGCACGCACCCCTCGACCGCGGGCGGCCAGGTGGTGGTGGCCAGGAATTCGTCCAGCGCCATCGACCCGCCGGTGATGTCGTCGGGAAAGGCTTCCTGCGCAACAGGGGTCAGTTCGCTGCCGTCGTCGAGCTGATCCTGCAGGTCGGGTTCGGCCGCGGCCAGGTCGGCGGTGGGCACCAACGCGAACATCTGCGGCGGGTTTCCCCAGCCCTCGGCGTCGGCGAACTCGACGACCTCGCGTACACAGCGGGCGAGGAGGACTTCGGCGTGCTCGTCATCGTTCACCCGCACATCCAATCATTTTCGGCCCGCACGCTTGCACGGTGTCCGATTTCCGTAGAGTGGGCGCCAACGATCCGGCGACGGGTCATCCGCAACATTCGGACTGCGGTGTCCGTGCCGATCACGGCGCGGAACCGCCGGACCTTGGAGAGTGGCACCGTGGGCATGCGGCCCCCCACCGGCTTACCTTCGTTGTCCCGACGCAGCCGTGTGCTGCTTGTGACAGCAGTCGTCCTCGCGGCGCTGCTGTTGCTCGGGCCCCGCTTCACCGACGCCTATACCAACTGGTTGTGGTTCGGCGAGGTCGGTTATCGCAGTGTGTATCTCGGCGTGTTGCGCACGCGGGTGCTGCTGTTCGTCGTTGTCGGAGTGTTCGTCGGTCTGGTGGTCTGGGCGGCGCTGCTGCTGGCCTATCGGTCGCGTCCGGTGTTCGTGCCGGTCGCGGGGCCCAACGACCCGATCGCGCGCTACCGCACCACCGTGATGAGCAAGCTGCGCCTGTTCGGCATCGGCATCCCGGTGCTGCTGGGCGTGCTGTCCGGGCTGGTGGCGCAGTCGAATTGGGCCACGGTGCAGCTGTTTCTGCACGGCGGCGAATTCGGCCAGACGGACCCGCAGTTCCACCTGGACATCGGTTTCTACACCTTCGATCTGCCGTTCTTCCGGATGGTGTTGAACTGGCTGTTCGTGGCGGTGGTGATCGCGTTCTTCGCGAACCTGGTGACCCACTACGTGTTCGGCGGCCTGCGGCTGGCCGGGCGCGAAGGCACGCTGACCCGCGCCGCACGGGTGCAGCTGGCGGTGATCGCGGGAATCTTCGTGCTGCTCAAGGCGGTGGCGTACTGGTTCGACCGGTACGACCTGTTGTCGAGTACGCGCAAAGAACCAACGTTCGGCGGTCCCTCGTACACCGACATCATGGCGGTGCTGCCCGCCAAACTGATCCTGCTGTCGATCGCGGTGATCTGCGCGCTGGCTTTCTTCACCGGAATCGTGTTGCGCGATCTGCGCGTTCCCGCGATGGCGGCGGCGCTGCTGGTGCTGTCGTCGATCCTGGTCGGCGCGGTGTGGCCGATGGTGGTCGAGCAGTTCTCGGTGCGACCCAACGCCGCCGAAAAGGAGAGCCCGTATATCGAGCGCAATATCCAAGCCACGCGCGAGGCCTACGGCATCACCGACGACAAAGTCGAATATCAGAACTATCAGGGCGAGAGCAAGAAGAGCCCGCTCGAGGTGCCTGCCGACGCGGCCACCATCGGCAATGCCCGGCTGCTGGATCCGAACATCCTGTCGCCCACCTTCACCCAGTTGCAGCAGCGGAAGAACTTCTACGGCTTCCCCGAGTCGTTGGACATCGACCGCTACAACCTCAACGGTGAGATCCAGGACTACATCGTGGCCGCGCGCGAGCTGCACCCGGCCGCGCTGTCGGGCAACCAGAAGGACTGGATCAACCAGCACACCGTCTACACCCACGGCAACGGCTTCGTCGCCGCACCGGCCAACCGGGTGAACAAGCCGCAGTCCGAGGCCCAGAGCGCCAGCGGCGGCAGCGATTCGGGTTACCCGCTGTTCATGGTCAGCGACCTGTTCACCAAGGTCGAGGACCAGCAGATCAAGGTCGATCAGCCGCGCATCTACTACGGCGAGCTGATCGCCCAGACCGACCCCGACTACGCCATCGTCGGAACCGCCGACGGCCAACAGCCCCGCGAATACGACACCGACCAGGCGCAGTTCACCTATGACGGCAGTGGTGGCGTGCCGATCGGGAACTGGTTCAACCGGCTGGCCTTCGCCGCGAAGTACGCCGAGCGCAACATCTTGTTCTCCTCCGCGATCAGCGAGGACTCCAAGATCTTGTTCAACCGTGGTCCGCGTGAGCGGGTGCAGAAGGTCGCACCGTGGCTGACCACCGACGGCAACGCCTACCCTGCGGTGATCGACGGCCGCGTGAAGTGGATCGTCGACGCCTACACCACGCTGGACAAGTACCCCTACGCCCAGCCGACCTCGCTGGACGGCGCGGTCGAGGACAGTATCGACAAGAAGACCGGGCGGGTGATCCCGCGCAAGGAAGTCAGCTACATCCGCAACTCGGTGAAGGCCACCGTCGACGCCTACGACGGCACCGTCACCCTGTACGAGACCGACACCGTCGACCCGGTGCTCAAGGCCTGGCGTGGGGTGTTCCCCGACGCGGTGAAGCCGCAGAGCGAGATCTCCCCCGAGCTGCGCGCGCACTTCCGCTACCCGGAGGACCTGTTCAAGGTCCAGCGCGAAATGCTCACCAAGTACCACGTGGACAATCCGCGAGAGTTCTTCACCAACAACGCGTTCTGGTCGGTCCCCAATGACCCGACCATCGAGGGCGGGGTGTTCAAACAGCCCCCGTACTACGTCCTGCTGGGCGACCCGAAGACCAACAAGCCGGTGTTCAACCTGACGTCGGCCATGGTCGGCTACAACCGAGAGTTCCTGTCGGCCTACATCTCTGTGCGGGCAGATCCCGAGGGGTACGGCAAGTTCACGGTGTTGCAGCTCCCGGTGGAAACGCAGACCCAGGGTCCGCAGCAGACACAGAACGCGATGACCACCGCGGGCGCGGTCTCCCAAGAGAAGACCCTGCTGTCGAACTCGAACAAGATCCGCTACGGCAACCTGCTCACCCTGCCGGTGGCCGACGGCGGCATCCTCTACGTCGAACCGTTCTACAACGAACGCAATACCGGTTCGTCGACCTTCCCGCAGCTGCTTCGCGTGCTCGTGAGTTATCGCGACGCGGGAGGCAGCGTGAAGGTCGGTTACGCGGCGACGCTGGCCGAGGCGCTGAACCAGGTGATGCCCGGTACGGGATCGCTGGCCACGCCGTTCGGTGGCGATCCGTCGGTGAAGCCGAAGCCGGGCGCGACCCCGCCGGTCGAGCCGGGCACGGTCACTCCGCCGCCCGGTGGCACCCAGCCGCCGGGGACGACCCCGCCCGCGGGTTCGCCGACGCAGGAGGCCGCGGCCGCCGAGCTCAACCGCAAGATCGAGGCGGTGCGCACGGCGATGCGGTCGGGCAACTTCACCGATTACGGTAAGGCGCTCGATGAACTGGACGTCGCGATGAAGGCGTACCAGGACGCAGCCGGACGCTAGTCGCAGGCAACAGCAAGGAAGGCCCCGCCAAATTCTGGCGGGGCCTTCCTCGTGCAGGGGGAACGGTGGATCAGCCGCCGATCGAGGAGATCAGCGGAGAATTGGCGTTCAGCAGGTCCTGGTACTGGCCCGCGACACCGTACTGGTCGGCAAGCGCCTGACCGGCGGTCTTGGCCTGGTCGACGGCGACCTGAACGTCGGTCTTGGCCTGCGCGGGGACCTGCACCGGCAGTTCGACGGCGGGCTCTTCGACGGCGGGCTCGGGAGTCGAGGCGCCCGACTGCAGGAACTGACCGCAGTGCGGCCACGCGCCGACGCCCTGGCTGGCGAGCACGTTCTCCGCGACGCGGATCTGCTCTTCCTTGCTGGCATTGTGCGCCGAACCCTGGCCGCCGTTGGCAGCCCAGGTGCTCTGCGAGAACTGCAAGCCACCGTAGTAGCCGTTACCGGTGTTGATACCCCAGTTGCCGCCGCTCTCGCACTGGGCGACGCCGTCCCAGTTGTAGGAGGCTGCGGAGGCGGTACCGGTGGCGAGGCCGAACGGAGCGGCAACCAGGGCGCCGGCGATAGCGGCGACGCCGAGGGCACGGGTGCTGATTTTCCGGGTCTGGATCATGAGGGAGACGCTAACCAAAGAATCGATGCCGATCACATCTTGATAACGAGCAAATTCTATGAATGGAATAGCCGTCTTATCAAGGTTTACGGTGCATAGCCAGTGGGAATACCTAGATTCCGGTCGGTCTGTTATTGGTCCGTTATGTGTTCGGGATCACGAGGTTATAGTGACGCCACTCACTGAAATGCACACTCGGTCGGGAGTGGCCGCCGAATGTGTGATGGCTGCCACATTCGCGGCCCTCGATCTGTGGTGTCGCACAGTGAAGATCGCGCGAATGCCCTCGAAAACCCACGCTGACCACGCGATTTGGCACTCACGCGCACCTGTGTGTAATGTTGTGTTCACACCGACGCGGGGTGGAGCAGCTCGGTAGCTCGCTGGGCTCATAACCCAGAGGTCGCAGGTTCAAATCCTGTCCCCGCTACAAAACGAAAGGCCCGGAACCACTGGTTCCGGGCCTTTCGCGTTATCCGGGTCAGGCGTCGAGGTCGCTGGCCACCAGTTCCGCGATCTTGTCCAGGGTCGCCTGGTCGTCGCTGGTGATCACGACTTCCGCGCCCTGACCCGCGCCCAGGGTCATGATCATCAGGGCCGAACCCGCGTCGACCGGGTCGCCGCCGGACACGGCGATCGTGACGAGCACGCCCGCGGCGCCGACCGCCTCGGCGATCAGGGCCGCGGGGCGAGCGTGCAGGCCGACCGAGGAGCCGACGGTGACGGTGGTGCTTGCCATGGGATATCTCCTTGTGTGCGAATGGATTACGCGGTGGTGAGGACGGGGGATACGGGCTGCTTGCGGGTGAATTCCTTGGCCACGGTCACGCACAGCGCCGCGACCAGGGTGCCTGCCAGCAGCGCGACCAGGAACCAGCCGATGTGGCCGATCGCGAAGAACACGAAGATGCCGCCGTGCGGGGCGCTCAGGGTCACCTGCGTGGCCATGATCAGGCCGCCGGTCACCGCGCCGCCCACCATCATCGACGGCAGTACGCGCAGCGGGTCGGCGGCGGCGAACGGGATCGCGCCCTCGGAGATGAACGAGGCGCCCAGCAACCAGGCGGCCTTGCCGTTCTCGCGTTCGGCCTCGGTGTACAGGCGCGGACGCACCAGGGTCGACAGGGCCATCGCCAACGGCGGCACCATGCCCGCGGCCATCACCGCAGCCATGATCCGCAGGGTCGCCGGGTCGTTTACCGACAGGCCCGCCGCGGCGAACGAGTAGGCGGCCTTGTTGACGGGACCACCGAGGTCGAAGCACATCATCACGCCCAGGATGACACCCAACGCCACCGCCGAGGTGCCGGACAGGCCGGAGAGCCAGTCGGTGAGCCCGTTGGTCACCGCGGCCAGGGGCTTACCCAGCAGCACGAACATCAACAGGCCCACGATCGCCGACGCCAGCAGCGGAATGACCACCACCGGCATCAGCCCGCGCGCCCACACCGGCACCGGCAGCTTGCTGACATACAGCGCGGCGAAACCGGCCACCAGACCACCCACGAGGCCGCCGAGGAAGCCCGCGCCGACGAACACCGCGATGGCGCCCGCGGTGAAACCCGGTGCCAGACCGGGGCGGTCGGCGATCGCGAAGGCGATGTAACCGGCCAGCGCCGGGACCAGGAAGCTGAACGCCAGCGAGCCGATCTGGAACAGCACCGCGCCGAAGTAGGTGGCCAGGCCGCCGTCGGGCAGGTCGGTGATCGAGTTGTCCAGCACGATCGCCTTCGCGCTGTCGGAGATCTCGTAGCCGCCCAGCAGGAAGCTCAGCGCGATCAGCAGACCGCCCGCGGCGACGAACGGGATCATGTAACTGACGCCGGTCAGCAGGATCTGCCGTAGGCGAGTGCCCCAGCCGATGCCCTTGGCCGATGATTCCGAAGGGGCGGGTGCGGCACCGCCGACCGTAGCCGCGTTCGGATTGTCGCTGGCCGCGACGGCTTCGGCGATCATCTTGTCGGGTTCGTTGATGGCGCGTTTGACGCCGGACTCGATCACCGGCTTGCCCGCGAAACGGCCGCGGTCCTTCACACCGACATCGGTGGCGAAGATGACGGCGTCGGCATCGGCGATGGTGGACGGGTCGAGTGTGCCGCCGCCGCTGGAACCCTGGGTTTCCACGGCGATGTCGACGCCTGCGCGTTCGCCCGCGGCGACCAGGGAGTCGGCGGCCATGTAGGTGTGCGCGATGCCGGTGGGGCAGGCGGTGACGGCGACGATCTTCTTCGGTGCGCTGGACTTCGCGATGCTGACAGCCGGTGCGTCACCAGCCGAGTCGCCCCCGGCTGACGATGCGGCGCTGGTCGTCGCTGCGGCGGAACTCGCGGCTGCCGCCGTGCTCGAGGCTCCGGCGGAACTCGCGGCCGTGCTCGCGGAGGATGTCGCGGACGCGGCCGGGGGATTGATGACGCCGTCGACGAGCGTGACCACGTCCGCGGGTGTCGCGGCGGCGCGCAGGTCGGCCACGAATGCCGGACGGACCAGCGCGCGAGCCAGCGACGACAGCAGTTTCATGTGCTCGGCGCCCGCACCTTCGGGGGCAGCGATCAGGAACACAAGGTCGGCGGGCCCGTCGGGAGCACCGAAGTCGACCGCGGGAGACAGTCGCGCGAAGGCCAGGGATGGGGTGGTCACCGCGGCCGAGCGGCAGTGCGGGATCGCGATGCCGCCGGGTAGGCCGGTCGCCGATTGCGACTCCCTGGCCAGCGCGGCCATCGACACCGCGGCGGCATCGGTGGCGCGGCCGGCTGCGGCGAGCTTGTCGGCTAGGGCGGTGATCACCGCGGACTTGTCGGTGCCGAGGTCGGCGTCCAGGGCGATCAGGTCGGGAGTGATGATCGAGTCGGCCATCGTCGTGTCTTTCTGAGTGGGGGTGCGGCGGGGGTCGCGATATCGGGGCGGATCAGTCGGTGGTGATGGCGGTCGAACACCGTGGTGGGATTCCGGCGCTTTCGGGGGCGGCGCTCATGCCGGTGGACGTTCGGCGGTGAGGGGGGTGGCAGTCACTGCCTCGAGGAGAATGTCGGCCGGTCCGGGTAGTTCGGTGCCGGGTAGTGCGGTGGCGGCGCTGCCGTAGGCGACGGCGGTGCGCAGGCGGTCGGCGGGGGAGGCACCTGCCAGGTCGGCGAGCAGGTACCCGGCAAGCGCGGAGTCGCCCGCGCCGACGGTGCTGCGGGGCACGATCGGCGGAGCGGCGGCAAACCAGGCTCCTTCGGCGCTGACCAGCACCGCACCGGCCGCGCCGAGCGTGGCCAGCACCGTCCCGACGCCGCGTTCGACCAGAGTCGAAGCGGCTTCGGCTGCGGCCGTGGGGTTTTCGAGGTCGATGGCATCGAGGCCGGTGAGCTGAGCCAGTTCTTCGGAGTTCGGTTTGATGAGATCCGGGACAGCGCCGAAAGATTCAGCGAACAGCGCGAGCAGCGGCGCATCGGAAGTGTCGACGGCAACGCGGGTGCGTCGAGTTCCGTTGGGGGACAGGCTCAGTGTGGACAACGTCGCGACGAGCTGCGCGTACCAGTCGACCGGCACTCCCGGCGGCAGCGACCCGGACAGCACGATCCACTGCGCACCCGCGGACAATTCGACGAGCAACGCGGTGAGCTCGGCCAGATCCCGCGCCTTCAACGGATAACCCGGTTCGTTGATTTTGGTTGTGGTGCCGTCTGTTTCGGCGATGGTCAAGTTCACCCGCGGCCCACCGGCCACCGGCACGGTACGGAATTCGATTCCCGCCGTGCGTAATCCGTGCACCACCGGATCGTCCTCGGCCCCCGGCAGAACGGCGAGCACCGCCGCACCACCTTCGGACACCACCCGCGCGACGTTGACGCCCTTGCCGCCCGGATGCGACGTGACACTCGCCGCGCGATGCACCTGCCCGCGCCGCAACGGCTCGGTGAGCGTGACCGTGCGATCCACGCTCGGGTTGGCGGTCAGTGTGACGATCATGCGAGCACCACCTCGATTCCTTCGGTGACCAGGTCCGCGTGTGCGGTGGCCGGGATGTCGGTATCGGTGACCAGGACGTCGATATCGGTGGCGAGGCCGAAGCGCACGAAGTCCTCGCGCCCGATCTTGCTCGCGTCGGCCACCACCACGACCCGGTCGGCGGCGGCGATCATCGCGCGTTTCACCGCCGCCTCCTCGGGGTCGGGGGTGGACAAACCGTGCCGCACGGTCAACGCGTTGGTGCCGAGAAAGGCCACGTCGACCCGCAATTCGCCCAGCCCTCGCAGGGTCTCGGCACCGACCGCGGCCTGGGTGACCCCGCGCACGCGCCCGCCCAGCAGGTGCACGCGCACGCCCGCGAATCCGGTGAGCCGGGTGGCCACGGGCAGCGAGTTGGTGACGGTGACCAGGTCGACGTCGATCGGCATGGCCGCGGCCACCCGCGCGGTGGTGGTGCCCGCGTCGAACAGCACGCTGCCGCCGGGGCGCGGCAGGTAGCGCTGCGCGAGTTCGGCGATCCGGTCCTTCTCCGCGGCGCGGGTGCTGTCGCGTTCGACGGTGCCCGGTTCGAAGGTGGTCAGCGCACCGGACCCGACCGCCCCACCGTGCACCCGCCGGATCACCCCGAGCCGGTCCAGCACGGCGAGGTCGCGGCGCACGGTTTCGGTGGTGACCCCGTACTGGTCGGCGAGTTCGGTGACCGACACGCGCCCGCGATGCCCGATCAGGGTCGCGATCGCCTGCTGTCGTTCCTCGGCGTACATGGGTTCCTTCGGGGTCGGTGAATCTGTACTCATGTTGTTTTATGCCCACTTGTGTGGGTTTGTCAACGGATTTTGGTGAGCCGAGTCACAATCGTTGCCGGTGCCTATCGATGGAAAGGTGTCCCCGATCACACCGTGGTTGCGTCGGTGTTCGGTATCACGACGGGAGTCTGTGCAGGTCAACGGCTTTCGCGTCGGCCTTCACGTCGCTGTTACGCGCGCCTTCGAAGATCGACATGAACGACCAACACGCTGGCCCGTATGTGGCGATTCGCAGTGCGACCCCGTGTCACGGCCCTGGCCTGCGAGGTATGCGGCCGACTGCCGCATCCGGGCCGGACCAGGCTCACCCTGGCCAAGCTCGCGGCGGTGTTCCCGGTGGAACTGGCGCTGCACGCGCTGGTCATCCACCTGCACCCGCCCTACCTGCTGACCGTGGCCCTGCTGACGATCACCACCACGATCCTGGTGATCTGGGTCGTCGAACCCTCGGCAATGCGCATGCTCGGCGGCTGGCTGCACAGCCCCGAACTACGCCACCGCGACCGCATCGACGAAGCCCCCGCGCTGTGGCGCATCCGCGTGCGTCTTGCCGACCGGCCCGGTGCGCTGGAAACCCTGGCCAAACAGTTGGCGCATCGCGAGGCCAACATTCTCACCGTGCACGTGCACCAACTCGAGGACGCGGTCCTGGACGAACTGGTCGTGTCCGCGCCCACCGAGGTCACCGCGCACGCGATCACCGCCGCGGTGGAACACGCGGGCGGTTCCGGGGTGCGGGTGTGGCCCGCGACCGTGCTGTCGCTGATCGACGGGCAGACCAAAGCGCTGGCCATCGCGGCCCGCATCGTCGGTGATCCGGACGAATTGCCCCTGGCCGTGGCGGAATTGCTGGGTGCGCGCTATCTCGCGCCCGGGACCGCGCCGGTGACCGGGCTGGGGGAGGGGACGCTGCTGGAATTGGATCGCGACGATCGCCGCTGGGGTTTCGTGCGGCCGGACGAGCCGTTCACGCCCGCCGAAATCGCCCGCGCGCATCGGTTGGCAGACCTAGCTGCGCTGACCGTGCGGCGGTGACGATTCCGCTCGACTCAGTCGAAGCCGAGGTCGGCGGTGAGCGGGTCGCGCAGCGCACCTTCCGCGGCGCGCAGCCGATCGGTGACCGAGGTCAGCAGGTCCATCGAATCCTGCGACAGCCCCAGCGCGAGGCGGGTCAGGTGGCGGATGGCAGCGCAATGGAAGCGGTCGGCCAGTAATGCGTCCGGGTCGGCGGGCACGGCCGAGGGTTCGACGACGGTCACGACAGTGGCACTCACAATCTCGGGCACTCACATTCTCGTATTTTCGAGTATGACGCACCTTACATCCACCCTGCGGTCCGTGACCCCGAGTCGGCGTGCGAAAGTGCTGCGATGAGTCAGTTCGCCGACTATCAGAACGAGATCTACCTTGCCGCGCTCGGTGGGATCCAGCCCGAATTTCCCATGGACTACGCGACGTTGGAACGCAAAGCCACTGCGGCACTGCCGGATTCGTTGCTGAACTATATCGCCGGTGGGGCGGGCGACGAGCTCACCCAGCGGCGCAACGCCGAAGCGTTCGGGGACTGGGGTCTGGTGCCGCGGATGCTGGTGGGCGCCACCGAACGCGACCTGACCGTCACCGCGTTCGGTCATACCTTCGCCAGTCCGCTGTTCCTGGCGCCGGTCGGGGTGATCGGCCTGGTCGGGGAGCGGGGCCACGGTGACATCGCGGTGGCGGAAGCGTCGGCGCAGACCGGGGTGCCCGCGATCTATTCGACGCTGATGGAGGACCCGCTCGAGGACGTGCGCCCGCACGCCGGTGACACACCCTCGTTCTTCCAGCTCTACACGCCGAAAAACCGTGAGCTGGCGGAAAGTTTGGTGCACCGCGCCGAGGCCGCCGGTTATGCCGGAATCACGGTCACCCTCGACACCTGGGTGCCCGGTTGGCGTCCGCGTGACCTGGCCAGCGGCAACTTCCCGCAGCTGCGTGGACACGTGCTGAAGAACTACACCAGTGACCCGGTCTTCCAGAAGATGGTCGGTTCCGACGACCCGAAGATGATTGTCCTGCACTGGATTTCGACCTTCGGCAACTCGCTGACCTGGGAGGATCTCGAGTGGTTGCGTTCGCTGACCGACCTGCCGCTGATCCTGAAGGGCATCTCCCATCCCGAGGACGCGCGCAAGGCCATCGACCTGGGCGCCGACGGCATCTACTGCTCCAATCACGGTGGGCGGCAGGCCAATGGCGGGCTCAGCGCGCTGGAAACTCTGCCCGAAGTAGTGGCGGCCTGTGACGACCGGGTGCCGGTGCTGTTCGACTCCGGGGTGCGTTCGGGTGCCGATGTGGTGAAGGCGATGGGCCTTGGCGCCACGATGGTCGGCCTCGGCAGGCCGTACGTGTACGCGTTGGCGTTGGGTGGGGTGCGCGGTCTGGTGCATCTGCTGCGCAGCTATTCGGCCGAGGCGGATCTGTTGATGGCGGTCAACGGGTATCGCGATGCGGCGGCGGTGCGTGCGAACATTCGACCGACCACGCGCGGAAACGCCACTCGCTGAGTGCGTTCGGCGGCCCCGGATTCGCGTCGCGAGAGGCGTTTTGGGGCCGCGATGGTGGCTCGGCGGGAAACTTGTCGGTGGCGTGCGGCATCATCGGTGCCACACACCACCGAACACCCAGCGTCAACCCCCGGAGTCCACGATGTCCTCGCCGAGCACCAAGTCCGCATCCCGTCGATCCGCACCGCCGGTACTGTCCGAGGCCGAGCTCGCGCGCATCGCAGGCGAGCTAGCGCAGGGCAAGCCGCCGATGGTGTGGTTCACCGCCGCCGCTGTCGGTGTCGCCGAAGGGAAATCGGGCAAGGTGATCGCCCTGGACGATCCGTCCGCGGGCGACTTCCTGCAGGTGCGGCCCACCGGTTCCAAAGATGTGCTGTCGTTCGGCCCCAGCGAGGTGACGCTGACCAAGCCGGCCCGCGGCACTACCGTTGCGCCGAGCGGATCCGCCAAGAACCGCCCGGAGAATACTCCCGCTGTCAGCAACCGAAAGGACACCACTGTGACCCAGCCGACGACCCTGCCGAGCGCGCCTACGCCCGCGCCGAGGTCGCTCGCCCCGGTGCCCGACGAGGCGCCGAAGCCCGCCGCCGCGGCCGCACCGCGTCCGGCGAAAGCTCCTGCGGCACGCAAGACCAAGGTGCCCGAGGTGACCGTCACGCTCACCGGCACCGCCGATGGTGAGTGGACTGTCGATGTGGTCAACGGTAAGAAGCGTTCGGTGAAGGGGATGGCGGTGAGCAGCGGGGCGGTTGCGCAGGCGGCCAAGATCCTGCATCCCGAGGTCGAGGAAGTGGTGGCCGGGATTCTGGAGGCCGCGCGCGGGGCACAGCAGGCGAAGGTGGCGCAGTTACAGGCTGAGCTGGAAGCGGCGCGAAAGTTGTTGGAGGAGTTGGGCGACTAGACCGCCGTGCTGGTGGGGTTGGTGGTTCGCAGGTGGAGGCGGCGGGGTGTCGGCTTTCTGAGGTCGTCGTGGAAGGTCAACCCCTGGCGGAACTCCTTGGCGTGGTACATCGCCGCGTCGGCGTTGCGTAGCAGGTCGTAGATCGTCTTCTCGGTGGGTCGAGTGGTCACGCAGGCGACGCCGATGCTGGCGGTAATGGGGATTTCGCCGCAGCTGAGTTCGAACGGGCGAAGGAACGCGCTGAGCAGTTGTTCGGCCAGCACGGCGGCGTCGGAACGGGTGCGGGGGGTCAGCACGACGAATTCGTCGCCGCCGTAGCGGGCGGTGATGTCGGCGTGGTGGGTGGTGCGGCGGATGCGGGAGGCGGCGTTGGCGATGAGTTCGTCGCCTACGGCGTGGCCATAGCTGTCATTGACCATTTTGAAGCCGTCGAGGTCGATGAACAGCAGGCACAGGGGTTTTCCGGCCCACTGGTCGCGGTAGCGGTGAGGTGCGCGCAGCAGGGCGGCACGGTTGAACAGTCCGGTGAGCAGGTCGTGGTCGGCCTGATATTGCGCGCGACGTTCGCTGCGCATACTGCGGGCGATGGCGCGTTCGCTGCGCACCAGCACGCCCACCAGCAGCAGGGTGAGCAGCGAACAGATCACCACGCGGTCGACCACGCCCAGGTCGGCACCCACGACACTGATCAGCGAAGCCGCCACCAGCGCGACCGCGATCATCCCGGCCCGCTGCCGCGACCGATGCGGATGGAGCTCGTCGGCATCGTGGAGCACGCCCATCGTCGGATGTATTGCGGCCAGCCCCGCCAGCAGGTACGCCCACTGCTGCGGCACCAAAGCGAATTCGGGGTCGACCGCAATAGTGTCTGCGGCAGTGAGGCTTTCGATCAGGCCGCCCACCAACACCGCGATCAGCGCCGCCTGCAACAACCGCAGCGAAGTCTCCGACCGCACGACGGTGGTCAGCGAATGCGCGAGCACGGTGACCAGCAGGGCGTGGATCACCGGGTAGCTCGCGGCGAGCACGGTGTCGAACCCGTTGTCGTGCCGCAGGATCGGCGAGATCAGGAAGGTCCACGATGCCAGCAGTGCGCTGAGGCCGATCAGTGTCGAGTCCAGCCACAGGTCACGGGCGTTGGTGACGCGGCGCGGCTGCAACCAGCCGACCGAGGCCAGGCCCAGACACAGGTAGGCGGCCAGGGTGCACAGGTCGTCGGCCGGGTGCCAGGTCGGGTGCAGGCCCAGCGCGCGGATCGCGGCGCCGGTGGCGAACAACGGGACCGAGGCGGCCAGCAGGTACCAGGGCAGTCGGTGGGCGGGACGATGCCTGTACAGGCCGAACCCGATCATCGCCAACGACCCGGCCACAATCACGATGAGCAACAGAAACGGTAGCGCGCGCCCACCGACCAGCGGCGCGATCGACACGGCCCCCGCGAACCCGGCCAGCAGCGCGCACCAGCGCAGAGTCCCGTGGCGAATCACGCTGATGCTCATCAGGCCCCCTCGATCTTGCTGCGCACGCGACGGCGCCGATCGAATGAGGCCGGTGAATCACTCGAAGTATCGGCCGAGAGCACCGAGTGTTGCTGTCCGAGCACTATCCCCAGCCGGCAACCGCCGACGCTCAAAACCTTTACAACTCAGTCGATCATGACACGTCCACGGGCTCGCTGTCGATGCGTTGCGCGCATTGCCGGATACCGATTTCGCACCCGTGTCGCGCGTTTGCTGGTTGCGGTGGTCTCGCTCAGGCTTGCACTGCGCCGGGAGTGCCGTCTTCGACGACGAAACTCGCGCGCGTGCTGATCGGTGCGCCCGGACGGCTGACGTACGGGACGACGCGGAAGTCGTTGCGCCACTGGCGATGATCCAGGTCTACGCGCACGTAGCCGCGCTGCCGGTTGTAGAACTTCATGTCCGGATTGGCGGCCAACAGGCTGCGGCCCGCGTCGGTGATGTCGGCGCCGTCGCTGCCGGTACTGATCGAGGTACCGGTGAATTCGGTTGCCACCACGGGTGATTCAGGGTCGGCGTAGTCGCGGCGAAGGTCGGCGACGTAGTTCTCGTGGCGGTCGCCGGTGATCACCACCAGGTTGTCCACCGCGTGATCGGTGGCTGCGCCGAGCACGGTGTTGCGGTCGGCGATGTAGCCGTCCCACGCGTCGGTGCCCAGCAGCAGGCCGGGGCCGGGGTCGTAGTCGGATTGCGCCATCGCGACCTGGTTGCCCAGGATCTGCCAGCGGGCCTGCGAGGTAGCGAAGCCGTTCACCAGCCAATCGCGTTGGGCCGCACCGAGAATGGTGCGGTCGGTGGCGAAGCGGTCGGCGCAACCGATGACCGCGGAGCCGTCGCCGCAGGCCTGGGGTGTGCGGTACTGCCTGGTGTCGAGCATGGTGAATTCGGCCAGGTCGCCGAAGCTGTACCGGCGGTGCAGGTGCATCGAGGGGCCCGCGGGGAGTTGGGCCAAGCGCATCGGCTGGTGCTCGTACATGGCTTGAAAAGCCGCGGCTTTGCGTCGGCGATATAGGGGTGGCAGGCGGTACACGTCCACGCCCAAGCCGGGGCGTTCACCGGCCCAGTTGTTGTCGAGTTCGTGATCGTCAAGGGTGACCAGCCAGGGGAACGCGGCGTGCGCATTCTGCAGTGGCACTTCGGCTTTGGCTTGGGCGTAGCGCAACCGGTAACCGGACAGGTCAACGGCTTCGTCGGCGAGTTGTGGTGGCATGTGCGCACCACGACGGGCCAGGACCCAGGAGGATTCGTAGATGTAGTCGCCCAGATGCACGACCAGGTCGAGGTCTTCGGCGCGCAGGTGTTCGTAGGCGGTGTAGTAGCCCGAACTCCACGATTGGCACGACGCGAACGCGAACCGCAGCCGCTGCGTCGGACTGTTCGGCAGCGGCGCGGTGCGGGTGCGACCCACCGGTGAGATCGCCGACCCGGCGCGAAATCGGTAGTGGTACCAGCGATCTGGTGCCAGACCGAAGACTTCGGGATGCACACTGTGCCCGAGCGCGCGGGTGGCCACCGCCGACCCACGGGCCACGACCTTCGTGAACAGTTCGTCATCGGCGACCTCGTAATCCACGGTCACCGGGTCGACCGTCATCCCGCCGTACCCATCCGGCGCGAGCGGATCAGGAGCCAGACGCGTCCACAACACGACCCCGTCGGACGTCGGTTCACCGGAGGCCACCCCGAGCGAGAACGGTTCGCCGAGCCGTCGCGGCGCGGCGAACCGCGCGCTGCTCGCCGCGCCCACCCCCACCAGCGCCGCGACCGAACCGGTACGCAGAAGTTGGCGACGCGACAGCATCGTCAGATCCTATTCGCCACGAAAGGGAACCGCGCAGATGCGACGATTCCCTTTCGCGAACTCGGAGTCGGCGAACCGCCCGCACTGTCAGCCCAGCTTTACGCCTGCTCGGTGCGCGCGGCGAGTCCCGACGCGACGTCGATGAGCAGAAACGCCAGCAGACTCAACCCGATCAGGGGGATGAACCAGCCGATCGCGACGGCTGCGGCGATCATCGGGACGGTGATCCACCGGGACGTGCGCCGTAGGGCACCGCGCCGTGGTGGGACGGGCAGCGCGGTTCTGCGGGTGGGGCGGCGCTGCCACCACATGCGGTAGCCGAGCACGATCACGGTGATCAGGCCCGTCATGATCGCGAGCAGCAGAAGCTGGTTGAGCAGACCGAACAACAGGCCCATGTGGAAGGCGATGCCCCAGTTGGTGAGTTTGGCCGGCAGGGGCCACTCGGCGAACGGCAGCTTGTCGGTGACCGTGCCGGTGGTGCCGTCGATCGCGATGGCGTCGATCGTGTAGGTGCCCGGAAGTCTGAGTTCCTTGACGGTGAAAGCCTTTTCGGGTGTTGCGGGGACGGTGATCTCGGCGCCCTGGGTGACTCCGTTGGCGCGGGCTGCTTCGTACACGCGGTCCAGTTGTGCGATGCGGGCTGCCGGATCGGCAGGGGCAGCAGCGGTGTGACCTGCGCTGTGATGATCACCGCCCGCCGGCTGGGCGGGCCCGGTCAGTGCGACGCTGACCGCGGGCGTGGTCCAGCTCATTTCCTCGCGCAGCTTCGTGACGTTCTCGCCGGCGTAGGTCGACCAGGTCATGCCGGTGGCCGACAGCATCAGCACCACCGGCAGGATCCAGAGGCCGATTGTGCCGTGCCAGTTCATCTTTCGACGCCTCGGTGCCGACAGGTCCGGCGTGAGCAGCCAGCGGGCGGAATTGCGTGCCCGCCGTGTGCGCACGCGATGCACCCACAGCACCAGGCCGAACAGTGCGATCACCCACAGCCACGACGCGGCCAATTCGCTGTAGAGCCTGCCGAATTCGCCCAGATGCAGGCTGCGATGGAACTCGCTGAGCCATGTGCGCAGGGGTAGCGAACCGCCGCTGCCGTAGACGACGGACTCGCCGACCGGTTGGGCGGTGTGCGGGTCGATGAATACCGAAATTCGTTCGGAATCACCGAGAGCGGGGTCGTTGAACAGCACGCGAGTGGTGTCACCGTCGCTGGGGGCGGGGGCGACGGCCACCAGGGTCAGGTCGGGCCGGGCCGCGACGGCCGAGCCGACCTGGGTCGACAGCGGTTGCGCGGGGCCGGTGGTGTCGACCTGGAGCAGGTCACGCGAGATGAAACCTTCGATCGTCGGCGCGATCGCGTACAGGGCGCCGGTGAGCGCGGCGATCAGGATGAACGGGGCCACGAAGATCCCCGCGTAGAAGTGCAGGCGCAGGGCCAGTGGATAGAGGCGAAAGCCGCGGCGTCGACCGGCGACCGGCGGCGCGATCTCTCTCGCGGGCGGACGAGTGTCTGTGATGCTCATGATGATTCGTTTCTGGAGTATCGGAACCCGGCGAGCACGGACGTGACACAGCCAGTCGCGTCAACACAGTGACCAGCGCAGCCTCGCGAGAGCAGTCGACAACTCGTCGCGATGCGCGCAGACAGCGCACAGGCGTAAGTCCGTGCGCCGGGTGAGGGAGGTTCAGAAAACGATTGCGAGCGGGGGAGCGCGGGTGCGCAGGGACGGCGTAGCGAAGATTCGCAGGATGACGCGGTCACGGTGGACCAGGCGCAAGGGGGCCGGGTCAGGGATGCGGGGACTGCGGTAGCGCAGGGGCAGGATTCGGGCGAGGACGGCGCTGCCGATGCGGTACGCGGCTTCGGTGCCGACGATCACGACCGCTGCCAGCAGCGCGGCGACGCAGTGGCCGGTGAGCATCCCGAGTCCGAGCGAGTCGTCGGCACCGTGGCCGTGGCCGGACCATTTCATCGTGGTGTGGCCGATCACCTGACCACCCAGCAGCACCGCCGCCAACCCGACCGCACCGTCACGCAACGGCCCGACCCCGGCAACCAGCGCGCCGACCACCGCCGACACCGCCGCCAACAACACGATCGTCGTGCTCCCCGGCAACGCACCCCCGCCGGCCAACCCGTGCGCCGCCAACGACAACGCCCCCGACATCGAGCCCGCGCAGGCACCACGCAGCCGCGCGCTGACCGCACGCGACGGCGCGCACGCCCGCTCGAACCCGATGATCACGCGCCGATACTAGACGACCGACATCGACCGCCCAGGTCAGACCGCCGATCGGGCTCAGTCCGCCTCGACCGTCATGTCGATCATCGGCTTGCGCAGCAGCTTGCCCGTGGCGTTGCGGGGCAGCTCGTCGACGAAGATCACCTCGCGCGGCACCTTGTAGCGGGCCAGGTTCTCGCGGACATAGTCCTTGATCTCTTTGGCGTCGCGCTTGGATTCCGGGCCGGGCACCACGATCGCGCGCAGGCGTTTGCCGAAGTCGCGGTCGTCGACGCCGACCACCGCCGCTTCGAACACGTCGGCGCGCCCGGCGATCAGGTTCTCCACTTCCAGCGGGAAGACGTTCTCGCCGCCCGACACGATCATGTCGTCGTCGCGGCCGTCGATGTACAGCAGGCCGTCGGCATCGAAATGGCCGACGTCGCCGCTGGACATCATCCCGTCGACCATCTCCTTGGTCCGGCCGTCGGTGTAGCCCACGAAGGCGAAACCGTTGTCCACGAAGATCGTCCCCGGGGTGTTCGGCTCGGTGACCGGCTTGCGGTTCTCGTCGAGCAACACGACCCTGATCCCGACCGGCGGCTTGCCCGCGGTGCTCGGTGCCTTCCGCAGGTCCTGCGGGGTTGCCACGGTCATCACCGCGCATTCGGTGGAACCGTAGAGGCTGTAGAGGGAATCATCGAAGTAGTCGAGGGTGCGGGTCACCACGTCCGGGGGGATGGCCGAGCCCGAGGAGAAGATCACCTTCATCGTCGACGGGTCGTACTTCGCCAGGATCTGCTCGTCCAGATCCATGATGCGCTGCAGCATCGTCGGCACGACCACCAGCGAATCAGCTTGGTACTTCACCACATTGGCCAGTGTCTGCTCCGGATCGAACCGGCGCTGCTGGAAGATCACCCGGTTGCCCAGCGCCAGCCCGAGGGTGAACTGCGACAGGCCCGTGCCGTGGAAGATCGGCGCGGCCATGATCATGGTGCCGTTGTTGGGCAGCGGCACCCGGTCGATGAACTGCGCGGAAGCGAACGGGCTGACCTTGTCACGCGGGGCGCCCTTGGGTGTGCCGGTGGTGCCGCTGGTCAGGATGATCATGCCGCCCGGCTTGCTCGGCGGGGTGACCGGCGCGGTCGAACGGTGCGCCGACAGCGACGCCACGGTCGGGATCGACGGATCCACCTTGTCGGCTTCGTCGACCCAGGTGAGCACGCGCGGAATGTCGGCCGGGATGGCGCTCATCAGGTCGAAGAACTCGCTGTCGTGCAGCACCGCCTTGACCTTCTCGCGCGCGGCCACGTCGGCGAACTGCGGTTTGGCGAAGCCGGTGTTCATCAGCACCGCCCGCACGCCGAGCTTGCCCGCCGCGAGCAGGCTCAACACCATGCCGCGGTGGTCGCGGGCCAGCACAGCGATCACGTCGCCTTCGCTGATCCCGTTCGCGCGCAGTCCGCGAGCGAACGCGCTGGACTGGGCGTCGAGTTCGCCGAAGGTGATCTCACCCAGTTCGTCCACGATCGCGCCCGCAGTGGGCCTGCTCTGCGCGGCGTGCATGACCACACCGGCGAACGGGCCGAACTTCGACACATTGCGAAACGATCGAGCGGCATGGTCGAGGCGCAGCGGGTTGAACAGCTTGCGGTCCATCATGACCTTGACACCGAGAGCCAAATCACCAGCGCGTCGGGCAGTAGTGCCTAGAGCGGTGGTGCCTAGAGACAGAGACATCGAACAGCCTTCCGGCAGACCGATCCCACGAAAGACGCAGGGACGGACCGCGTCTTCGAGATCCAGTGCTGGTGCTAACACTAGCAAGCGGTCTGACCAGATTGTGGCCTCGGTCTCAGGCAGCACTCATCATTGTGAGACCTCATAGTCGATCAGCACCCGGCGCAGGATCTTGCCGGTGGCGTTACGGGGCAGTTCGTCGAGGAACACCACCTCGCGCGGCACCTTGAATCGGGCCAGGTTCTCCTTCACGTGCGCCTGCAGTTCGGCTGCCTCCACGCTGTGGCCTTCTTCGAGAACGACGAAGGCGCGCAAGCGTTTTCCGAATTCGGCGTCGTCGATGCCGATGACCGCCACGTCGTTGATCTCGGGCCGCTCGACCAGCAGGTTCTCCACCTCCTGCGGGTACACGTTCTCGCCGCCGCACACGACCATGTCGTCGTCGCGCCCGTCGACCATGAGCAGCCCGGTGTCGGTGAAATGCCCCATGTCGCCGCTGGACATGAAGCCGTCGATGATCTGCTTGTGTCTGCCGTCGGTGTAGCCCTCGAAGGGCGCGCCGCTGCGCACGAAGATGCGGCCCTTGGCGCCGGGCGTGGTGACCGGTTGGTCCTGCTCGTCGAACAGGCGGACCTCGCAGGTGATCGGCGAACGGCCGACCGTGCCCGGCGCTTCCGCCAGTTCGGCGGGGGTGGCAATGGTCGCGATGGCGACTTCGGTGGAGCCGTACAGGTTGTAGAGCACCGGGCCGAAGACCTCGGTAGCGCGGATGCACAGCTCCGGAGAGAGCGCGGAACCGGCGAACAGGATGACCTTCAGCGACGACAGGTCGTACTTCGCGCGTACTTCCGCGGGCAATTCGGTCATCCGGTGCAGCATGGTCGGCACGCAGACCAGCATCTCGACCTGGTGTTCCGCGATCGCGGCCAGGGTCTTCTCGGCGTCGAAACGGCGGCGCATGACGATCTTGTTGGACAGGATCGAGTTGACCAACCAGGTGCCCACGCCGGTGCTGTGGAAGATCGGCGACACGATCATCGTGGTGCCCTGCTTGGGGAACGGCACCCGGTCGACGAACTGGGCGGTGGCCATCGGCGTGACCCTGGTGCGCGGTGCGCCCTTGGGCAGGCCGGTGGTGCCGCTGGTGAGAATGATGAAGCCGCCGGGCTTTTTCGGCGTGGGCAGGTCCTCGGTGGCATTGTTCGCGATGAGATCGTCGAAAGTTGTTGAGCCCGGAGGAAGTTCGGTGCCTTCGTCGACCCAGGTGAGGTAGCGCGGCAGGTCGGCGGGCAGGGCGTCGAGCAGGCCGAGGAACTCGCTGTCGTGCAGGACCGCGACCACCTTCTCGCGCTCGCACACCTCGGCGAACTGCGGTTTGGCGAAGCCGGTGTTCATCAACGCGATCCGCGCACCCAACTTGCCCGCCGCGACCATCGACATGATCAGGCCGCGATGATCGCGCGCCAGCACCGCGATCACGGTGCCCTCGCCGATGCCCGCCTCGCGCAGGCCGCGCGCGATCGCGGTGGACTGCTGGTCGAGTTCGCGGTAGGTCAGCTCGCCGCGCTCGTCGGCCAGGGCCACCTGATCGGGGAACACGCGCGCCGAATGGCGGACCAGTGCGGCCTGCGGGCCGTAGACCCGGGATTCCTTGATCGTGCGCAGGGTCTCGAGCGGCTTCTTCGGATCGGAGACGCCGCGCGCACGCAGCACCCCGATCGCTTTCACGCTTTCGACCAGGTGGGACACGTTCACTGGACTACCTCCGCAGCATCGCTCTAGATGATCACGGTAGCAGTCGATGTGCCCTGCATCACAGTATTCCAGTCGGGCAATCAGGACATTTCTGTTGTCAGCGCTGCGCGGCGGCCAACACGGCCAGCAACGGCACGAGCCGACCCTCCGGCACCTCGAAACGGCCAAGGCCCGCGGTCTGCAACCAGCCGACCGCGGCCAGTTGACGCAGGTGCTGGTAGATCTCGGGTGAAGTGCCCAATTCCGCGATGGCGGCCAGGTCGGCGGCGGTGCGACGACCGTAGACGATCTCCTGCAGCAGTCGCAGCCGCACCGGATCAGCAAGGGCAGCAAGACAATTGGCGGCCTCGATCGTCCACACGTCGCCGACGATCGCATCGGTGGGGTACTGGGCCTGCCAGTCGAACCGCTCGCCGGTGGGCAACTGCAGCGCTCCGGCCAGCAGCACACCGCCGGTGCGTTGCCCGGCGTCGGCGAACTCCTGCCGCAACCGCGCCACGGCCCACGGCAGCTGCGCCACTTCGGGATTCGCGCTTTCGAGGGCGGCTACGCGCCGTTCCAATTCTTCGAGTCGGTCGACCAGATCCACGCCGTCAACCTACTGCGTCGGTCGATGATTCGGGCCCGCACCGCCGCAGGTGGGTCACACCCGCGGCGGTGAACGAGGTCAGCCCGCGTACCCGAAGACCGGGTAGTGGTCGCTGTAATCGGTGTAGGTGTGGGTCTGGCCGCCGGCGTC
Source organism: Nocardia sp. NPDC058640 (assembly GCF_042716995.1). Lineage (NCBI taxonomy): Bacteria > Bacillati > Actinomycetota > Actinomycetes > Mycobacteriales > Nocardiaceae > Nocardia > Nocardia sp. NPDC058640. The sequence goes on along the minus strand of NZ_JBHXRG010000001.1, from coordinate 653,715 downwards.
CACGCTCCACGCGGGGCTCTTCACCCGTCGCGTCTCGTTGACGAACCGGTTCGGCACGGCGTGACCGGCGATCGGCAGCACGTAGTCCAGGTGCTCGGAGGCGTACTCGGGGCCGTACTGGTCCGAGCACACCGAGTTGTCCGCGCAATCCCAGGAATGCCGGTGGCCGGTGTGCGTGGGGGCCGCGGCGCCCAGCTGCGAGAGCATGGCCGGGTATTCGGCGCTGGACTCGATGACGTTCATATCGCCCGCCACATACACCGGCTGACCGGCGGGAATGCGTCGACTGTCGAGGAAGCGGCGGATCTCCGCGCGCTGCTGCGCCCGCTTCTGGCCCGGCTGGCCCGCGCTGCACCCGTCGTCCTCGGACTGCATGTGGGTGCCGATCACGTGCACCGGACCGCCGGGCGAGGCCAGCTCCACGTAGACGAAGCCCTTGTTGGAGAACCAGTCACCGCCACATGCGTCGGCGTACACGTACTGGATCTTGCGGCTGATCGGCCAGCGGCTGACGATGGCCACGCCGCCGTCTTCGGGGGTGGTCGCGGAGTACGAGCCCTGGGTGGCGTCCCAGCCGCTGCGGGATCGGCCCAGTACGGGGGTCTGGTTGGGGTAGGTCTGGCGCAGGTTGGCCAGCATGCGGTCGCCCGCGGAGTTGTGGAACAGCTCCTGCAGCACCACCACGTCCTGGTCGGCGAGGACGTTCTGGGCGGCGATCAGGTCGGCGCGCTGTTCCTGTCCCCAGTTGGGGTACAGGGCGCCGGCCAGCATGAACACGTTGTACGACGCGATGCGGGTCGGGGCGGGCGCGGGAGCGGCCGCGGCGGGGACGACGGGCAGGGTGGCTGCCGCAATACACAAGGCGGACAAGACTATTCGTTTGAACATGATCTATTTTGATCACGCGTCCAGTTCGAAGGGGAGGAACGGACGAGAAGTTCATCGGGCCGCCGGTAGCCGGTCGTTCAGGTTACAGCTCGGGATCGTTTGTAACGCAGACCAAAACGGCCGCGCACCACTGTGCGCGGCCGTTAAGGTGAACTACCTGGTCACAGCGCCGAACGACGGCTGCTGAATGGTGCCGCGCTGGTACGCGAAACCATCCGGGTGCGCCTCGTCGACCGGCACGGACCAGCGGTGCCACAGGCTGCCGAAGACCGCGGCCACGATCAGCCCGCCGCCGGTGTTCAGCGGTGCGGTGCGGATGGTGGTGTCCACCGGCACGTCCATGTGCTCGGTGAGCACCGCGGTGCCGCTCTGCCCGTTGGACAGGTTCAGCCACATGACCTCGAGCTTGGCCCCGGCCTGATTGGGCGAGATGGTGCCCGGTCCGCCGAAGAAACCGAAGCGGAAACCGTCGATATCCAGGGCGATACCCGAGCCGTACACGCCCGGTCCGGCGCCGTTCTGGCCGATATCGGAGGTCGCGGGGATCTGGAACGGCTGCGCGGGCAACGCGACGTCGACCGTGCCGTTGGCCGTGAGCTGATCCAACGCGGCCAGTGCGCCCGGATTGTCCGCCACCGACGTGCGCAGCTGCGACACGGCCGAGGCCACATCCACAGTCTGTGCGGTCGGGTCCGCGACCGCGGGACCGGCGAAGGCGAGGGTGACCGCGGCCGACGTAGCGGCGACCGCGACAGTGATTCGACGCATGAAACTCAGATGATGCATAACCAGCTCTCCTCGAGTGTTCCTGGTGCAGCTTTTCTGGTAGATCGTCCGTGGTGCACGGTACCCACAACCGCTGTGGGCGCGATCACTACCCCCGGGGAAAAGCCGAGCTCAGAACCTCGCTATGGCATATGCGCGATCTGTACCTTGTAGCCGCGATACAGCTCGGGTTTGGCGGTGAGTACCGGCATGTCCAGGTGCTGGGCGGTGAACACCACCGGCGCGATCAGCGGCCAGTCGGTGTGATCGTCGACCATCGGAACCGTGGTGCCGATCCGGATCGCGGTGGGCGCGTCGAGTTCGGCCCAGCGCACGGCCACGCGATTGTCGAGCAGGCGCCCGAGTTCGTCGATGTTGTCCACCGCGCGCATCGCGGCCATCAGACTCACGGTGGGCACCACCAGGATTCGTCGCTGCTGGGTGAACTGGCGCATGATCACCTGCCCGAACAGCGGCGACATCGCCAGCGACGTGAGGGCGGTGTGATCGGCGACGCTCACAGTCGACTGTCCAGCGCGCCCATCAGCTTGCTCAGTTTGGCTTCGGCCTCGGCGATATCGGCCGCGGAATGCGTGGTGATTCTGGCGTCGAGACCGCCCAGAATCTGTTCGCGCAGATCATCATTGAAGTACGCCGGGGGTAATGCCCCGTGCCGCAACACTTCCGCCGGTACCACCGCGACCAATTCCTTGCCCTCCCGAGTCACGATCACGGGTCGCCCGCTCGCGGACACCCCGTCGAAAACACTGCCGAGCTGACCACGTAACTCGGTCAGCGGCACACTGTCGTAATCGGCCATACCCCACTGTACAGCGCTGTGTACAGCGGGGAAGCCCTGTTCAGGCGGCTTTACGGGCCGGTTCGCTGCGGTAGCGGGTCACCGGGCCGTCGATGCCGAGCAGACGCCAGGTGAGCTTGGCGACCGGGTTCATGATGCCGCTGTTGGTGGCCAGCGCGCGCACATCGCCGAAGATGTTGCGCATCATCGACGCCGATTCCGGGTTACCCCAGTACGCCTCGCGCATCACGTCGGCGGGGATGTCGAACTTCTCGACGAACTCCTTGGGCGGGGTCATGATCATGTCCAGCATCACCCGCATCGCGATCGGAAACAGCACCGACAGCGCGGATTTGGTGACGATGTTCATGCCGGGCACATTGCGGCGCAGGTACTCGTGCGCGAACGAGATGTGCCGGGCCTCCTCGGCCACATGGATCTGCATCACCCGGTGCACCATCGGATGCAGGTCCACACCGCCGCGCAACAGCGACTTCTGCAGGTGATCGATCGGCTCCTCGCCGCCCAGCACCAGGGTGAAGAACAGTTCGGGGAAGTACTTCACCGCGGGCCAGATCACCATCGTGAGCTTGCGGTCGATGGTGCCCATGCCGACCACATCGCGGTAGCCGATGCGATTGATCAGTTCCTGGAACATCATCGTGTGGTTGCACTCTTCGGCGGCCTCGTGCGTGACGTACCGGAACTCCGGGTCACCGTTGGGTACCGAGATCAGGTATTGCATCAGCCCGCGGATCAGCAACTGCTCGAAGTCCAGGCCCACCTTGACGATGCCCGCCTGGCGCCACATGCCGATGGCGATCTGCTTGTCGACCGGCTGGGCTTTGTACCAGGGGTGACGGCCCAGTGGGTCCTCGTCGGGCATGATCCAGCGCGGATCGTCTGAGTGCACGGCGAATTCCGGTGCGTCCCAGTCGATGTCGACGTAGGGGTCGAAGTGTCGGTTGACCGACCCTTCGGACAGGTTGCGCAGGATCTCGTGGTATTCGGGATCGGTGGCGGTGTTGCGTGTCTTGGACAGCATCGGCGGTGTCCTCCCATTCAGTGTGGCGCAGATCCCAGTTTATATGAGACCTAGAGTCTCACACAATGGTGCCGACGTAGACTGAGATGTCACGAGACAGTCCCGCGAGAGTGAGGAATGTTCGCCATGACCCAACCCTTGACCCCGGCCGGTGCCGTGTGGCCGCCGCTGCTCGTGGATTCCTGGACCGATACCCGCGAGACGTTGCACATGATGACGCAGATCGTCGGGAAGGTACAGATGGCGTGTACGCCGCTGGTGAACCAGTGGTGGAACGTGGCATTCGAGTTGAGTGCGCGCGGGATTCGCACGAATACGATGTCGGCCGAGGGCAGGGCCTTCGACGCCGAATTCGATTTCGTCGCAGAGGAATTGGTGTTGCGCACCAGTGACGGCCTGCGTGCCGCGGTGGCTCTGCGTCCACGTCCGATTGCGGAGTTCTATGCCGAATTCCGCAGTGCACTAGTTCACATGGAGATCTACGTCGACATTCAGGCCGCACCGAACGAAGTCGAAAACCCGATCCCCTTCGCCGAGGACACCACCCACCACGCCTACGACTCCGACGCCGTCCGCATCTTCTGGCAACAACTCGTCCAAGCCGACCGCGTCCTGAACCTGTGGCGCGCAGGTTTCGCCGGCAAGGCCAGCCCCGTCCAGATCTGGTGGGGCGGCCTCGACATGGCCTGCACCCTGTTCTCCGGCCGCGAAGCTCCACCCCACCCCGGCGGCGCCCCCCACTGCCCGAAATGGGTCAACCTCGAGGCCTACAACCGCCAATGCGCCAGCGGCGGCTTCTGGCCCGGCGGCTCCGGCGAAGGCGTCTTCTACGCCTACTGCTACCCCCAACCCGACGGCTACTCCGACCGCCCCGCAGGCCCCGACGGCGCCCACTGGGACAAATCCCTCGGCGAATTCGTCCTCCCCTACGAAGTGGTCACCCAATCCCAAGACCCCGACGCCACCGTCCTGCACTTCCTCCAATCCACCTACGAAGCCGCCGCCGACCTCGCCAACTGGGACCGCAGACTCTTCGACGTCAACCCAGCCCGCCTCGACCCCGAAATAAAGGCCGCAAACCGCAACCGAATCTGAGCGTAGACTCGATCGGTGTGGCGCACGTCACGTATTTGCTCGTGGGGGTTCGTCCCGAACGAGGAGTCGGCGATGGCGGCACGTGGGCGGCGATCTCCGGCGTATTTGTGCTGGTCGGGTGCGGAAATAACACCGACGTGCCACCGCCGTCGACATCATCAACGGTTCCCCCAACACCCAACGATTACTCGACCGTATCGAAGTCAGACCTTGGGCCATGAGGAGGCTGGGTGGCTATGGTTCCTCGACGCTGACTATGACGTCGCCAGGCTCGAAGTCCGAAATTTGAAGCTCTCGGAAGACGATGCCCACCTGTGCAGGCTGCCCTGGCTGCGCGTCGCGGCGGGTAAACCCGTCGATGGCCAGACATACGGCTGACGGGCCTTCCTGACCGTTGGCTCGGACCACCTGGAGCTGATCGCCAGCGGTTACCTCGCCGGACTCGATGTACCCAGCGGCCACGGTCCCTCGACCGGTCACGGTGAAGACCGCGTCGACGTGAAACCGGAACTGCTCGCCAACCGGCGCCTGGCTGACCATGCGACGATCATGTACCCCGGCTCGGCTATCGCGACGGCGACACTCCTGTGCCCATGACCGAGGGACGGTGTCCCTGCTGATCACCAACAGCAAGGGGGGCGACGATGAGCGGCGATCTGTTCGGCAAGATCGTGTGGAAGCCCGGGTTCGGCAAAGCTGGTCTCGAGTACGTGAGTCGGCCCACATCTGGGAGCTTCCCTCCGAGAACGGCCTGGAAGCAGCCTGAGAGACCATGAGCCGATTCGGAAGGCTTCCGAAAACAAGAAATCCGGTGCGAGTCAGAAAATCGACTCGCACCGGATTTCGTTGTCTACCAGCTCACTTCAGTTCGGAGCTGGTCTTTCCGAGGACGCGGCGGGCCACGATCAGCTGCTGGATCTGCTGGGTGCCTTCGAAGATGTCCAGGATCTTCGAGTCGCGGGCCCACTTCTCGAGCAGGGTGCGCTGGGAGTAGCCGATGGTGCCGGCCAGTTCCACTGCCTTGAGGGTGACGTCGGTGCCGGTGCGGCCTGCTTTGGCCTTGGACATCGAGGCCTCTAGGGAGTTGGGCTTCTTGTTGTCGGCCATCCAGGCGGCGCGCAGCGACAGCAGGTAGGCCGCTTCGTAGTCGGCTTCCATGCGCAGGAATTCCGCGGCGGCGGCGGACTGGTTCATCGCGGGGGTGTCGTAGGAGATCTCGACGCCGGCCTCGGTGAGGACGGTGCGCAGTTCCTCGAGCGCGGCGCGGGTGACGCCCACGGCCATGGCCGCGACGAGGGGGCGGGTGTTGTCGAAGGTCTGCATGACCCCGGCAAAACCCTTCTCCACGTTGACTTCCGGCGAACCGAGGATGTTGTCGGCGGGGATCCGGCAGTCCTGCAGCAGCAGCACCGCGGTGTCGGAGGCCTTGATGCCGAGCTTGTGCTCGAGCCGCGCCACCGACAGACCCGGAGCGTCACGCGGGACGACGAAGGACTTGATCGCGGCGCGACCCAGGCTCTTGTCGACCGACGCCCACACCACGATGTGGGTGGCGCGCTGACCGCAGGTGACGAAGATCTTCTCGCCGTTGAGAACCCACTCGTCGCCGTCGAGCACGGCGGTGGTGGTGACGGCGGCGGAGTCGGAGCCGAACGACGGCTCGGTGATGGCCATCGCGGCCCACACCTTGCCGAACCGCGCGAGCTGTTCGTCGGTGGCCACCGCGGCGATCGCGGCATTGCCCAGTCCCTGGTAGGGGATGGTCAGCATCAGGCCGACGTCGCCCCACGAGGTCTCGAGGGAGTTCAGCAGCGCGGACATGTTGCCGCCGTTGGCATTGGCGGTCAGGTCCGCGTCGGCCTCGTCGTTGCGACCACCCGCGGCGCCACCGATCTTCTGGGTGCCGGAGTCGGCCAGGCCCTCGATCATGGCGGCCATGGTGTCGAGCTCGACCGGGTACTCGTGCTCGGCGAGGTCGTACTTGCGGGAGATGGGGCGGAAGATCTGCGCGGCGACCTGGTGCGCCTGGTTGGCGCTGGCCTTCAGCTTCCTGGGGAGTTCGAGATTGATCATGGAAGGACTCCTACGAAGTGAGAAACGGGCCTAGACCAGCACGATGCCTTCGGCGACACCGACGGAACGAAGGTCGCGGTACCACCGCTCGACCGGGTGTTCCTTGGTGAAGCCGTGACCGCCCAGCAGCTGCACGCCGTCCAGACCGATCTGCATGCCCTTGTCGGTGGCGAACTTGCGCGCCAGCGCCGCCTCGCGAGCGAACGACAGACCCTGCTCCGCACGCGACGCACCACGCAGGGTGATCAGGCGAAGTCCGTCGAGCTCGATCGCCATGTTGGCGACCATGAAAGCCACCGCCTGACGGTGCGAGATGGGCTCGCCGAACGCTTCACGCTCGTTCACATACGGGATCACGTAGTCGAGCACGGCCTGCCCGGTGCCGATGGCCAGCGACGCCCAACCCAGTCGCGCCAGCTGCACGGCGTCGCCGTATTCGGCGGCGCGGGTCTTGGCGTCACCGTCGCCGAGGATGGCGTCGGTGCCGACGGCCACGTTGTCCAGGATCAGTCGACCCAGGCCCGCGGCGCGCAGACCCATGCTCGGGTCGGCTTCCACGGACAGTCCGGCGGTGTCGGATTCGACGATGAACAGCGCCGGGCGCCCGTCGAGTTCGGCTGCCACGATGAACAATTCGGCATCCGCGGCCGCGGGGACCAGGCTCTTGACGCCGGTGAGCTTGTAGCCGCTGGGGGAGCGAACGGCCTTGGTCTGCAGCGCGAACGGGTCGAACAGCGCGCGCGGTTCGTTGATCACGACCGAGGCCTGCGGCACGGCGTCGCCGGTGAAGGCGGGCAGGTAGGTCTGCTGTTGCGCGTCGGTGCCCCACTGGGACAGCGCCACGGTGACACCGCTGGGCGCCAGAATCGGCAGCGCCAGACCCATGTCACCGTGCGCAAGGGCTTCGGCGACAAGGGAATTGGTGACCGCGCCACGCTCGGAGGCCGCGCCTTCCAGCTCCTCGGGCACATTGATCAAGGTGATGCCGAGTTCGGCGGCGCGCTCGAGCAGATCGCGCGGGGCCTTGGCGGCATTGTCGGCGTCGTACGCGGCGGGGCGCAGGATCTCGCCCGCGAAGTCGCGCACCGTTTCGACGATCATCTGCTGCTCGTCGGACGGGGTGAGGTCGAAGTAGTCCTTGGTCTTGGACTCGTTGTCCACCAGGCGTTTCGGTTCCCCGCCGCCGGTGACCTTGGCGAAGGTGCGCGTGGCCGCGCCCAGGGTGCGGAACCCGGTTTTGGTGCCCTCGTAGGTGACCCGCTCGATCGGCTTGCGCAGGTTGTACTTCTCGGCGAGCTCCGACCCGGTAATGGTCGTCAAAGCGCGCATCGCGGCGCCCATCCAGTCCCGCTTGGGCTGGCTGAGACCGACCGCGGACGTGTCGTTCGGACGTCGCTTCGTCGCGCTGTCTCGAGTGCTCATCATCACCTGATTTCCTCGACTGTCGGGGCGCCTTGTGACCCCGCCCATCTTACTCCTCGGTAAGACTATCTTACTCCGGAGTAAGAAGCGCGATGATCCGCTGTGGAATCACCGGTTTCTGTCACCCTGGACAGGTGCCCGTCATAGCGTCGGTTTTCGCGCTCGTCCTGCTGGCCTACTCCGGACGGTACGGCTATCACCGCGACGAGCTGTACTTCCTGGCCGCGGGACGGCGCCTGGACTGGTCTTACCCTGATCAACCGCCGCTGTCGCCGCTGTTGGCCAGACTCACCACCGTCATCGACCCCGACTCGTTATGGGTCATGAGGTTGCCCGCGGTCGCCGCCGCCACGTTCGTCGTGGTGTGCGCCGGGTGGATGGCGGGGGAGTTGGGCGGCGGCCGCGGGGCGCGGGCAGTGGCCGCGGCGGCGGTGGCCAGCTCGGCGCTGATGATGGGCGCGGGTCACCTGTTCGGGACGACGGTGTTCGATCTGGCGGCGTGGTCGTTGATCTGTGTGCTGGTGTTGAAGCTGGCGCGCGATCCCCGGTGGTGGTTGGTGATCGGGGTGGTCGTCGGCCTCGGGTTGCAGAGCAAGGTGTTGTTGATCGTTCCCGTTGTCGCGCTCGCGGCGGCGTTGGCGGTGACAGGTCAGCGAAAGCTGTTCGCTACCAGGTATTTCGGGTTCGCGGTGGGGATCGCGTCGGTGATGTCGCTGCCGTATCTGTGGTGGCAGGCGGGCAACGGGTGGCCGCAGTGGGCGATGAGCAGGGCTATCGCCGGGGGTTCCTCGGGGACCTCGGATTCGCCGATCACGTTCGTGCTCTTACAGTTCGGGCTGTTCGGGACGTTGTTCGTGCCGCTGTGGGGGTATGGGTTGTGGCGGCTGTGGCATTCGCGGTGGCGGGCGTTTCCGGTCGCTTACGCCGGGCTGTTCGTGCTGTTCCTGGCGACCGGCGGCAAGGCGTACTACCTGGGCGGGATGTATCCGGTGTTGCTCGCGGCGGGCTCGGTCGGGGCGGCGGCGTGGCTGGGTACGTCTGGGAAGCGTTGGGCCGCAGTGGGTTCGGCCGCCGTAGTCACCGCGCTGATGTCGGCGGTGGTGTTCCTGCCGGTGCTGCCTGTCGAGGCGCTGCCGGCCTCGCCCGTGTTGGCGATCAACTATGACGCGGGCGAAACCATCGGTTGGCCGCGCTATGTCGAGCAGATCGCGGCCGCCCGCCCCGCCGGTGCGGCGATTCTCACCGCCGACTCCGGCGAGGCGGGCGCGATCGAACGATTCGGAGGCGAATTCGACCTGCCCACACCGCATTCCGGCCACAACGCGTACTGGTGGTGGGGGCCACCGCCCGACAGTGCGACCGTGGTGCTCACCGTCGGGATCGACCGCGAGCGAGTGGCCGCACTCTGTTCGATCGTCGAGCCCGCAGGGGTGCTGGACAACGGGTTCGACATCGACAACGACGTGCAGGGTGAGCCGATGTTCGTGTGCCGCAACCCGATTCGGCCCTGGTCGCAGGTGTGGCCGGAACTGCGCGTGCTCGGCTGAGCTATTCGCGCACGTAGTAGCGCAGGGTGAGATAGGCCGTGACCGCGGCGAAGATGATGCCGATCGGCGCGATCGTCAACGCGACCACCGCGATGTCGTCACCGGTGATGCGCGGGAACACATTGCTGTCGAACAGCGGACCCAGCGCCCGGTCGATCACCAGCGGACGGGCGATCACCAGGCCGAGTACCGCCAGCACCGAGCCGACGAACGCGGCCGCGACCGCTTCGAGCAGGAACGGCAGTTGGGTGTACCAGCGTGTGGCGCCCACCAGGCGCATGATGCCGACCTCGGTGCGGCGGGTGAACGCGGCGATCTGCACCATGTTCAACACCAGCAGCATCGCCGCCAACGCCATCACCAACGCCAAACCGAACGCGGCATTGCGCAATCCGTCGAACAGGCTGGTCAACCGGTCGACAAACTCCTTGTCATTGGCCACGATCCGCACACCCGGCCTGGTGGCGAAGCTGTCGTAGATGTGCTGATACTGATCGGCATCGGTCATCTTCACCCGCAACGAAGCGGGCAGCGGTGAATCGGAGATGTACTGCACCATCTCCGGCTGATCGGCGAACAGCTTCTTCGCCTCCTCCAGCGCGTCGGCGCGGTTGAGGAACTGCACGCTCTCCACGCCCGACGTCTGCTTGAGGTCGGCCAGCAGCACCTTGCACGGGTCGGCGGCGCAGTCGGGATCGGTCTCGGACACGTTGTCGTCGAGATAGAAACGCACCTCGAGGCGGCCGACGAAGAAATTCTCGGTCTTGTCGGCCATCCGCACCGACAGCAGGCCACCGCCCAACATCATCAGCGACACCGCGGTGGTCAGGATCATCGCGATGGTCATCGTGAGATTGCGGCGCAGGCCGTCGACGACCTCGGTGAACAGGAAACTCAGTCGCATTATCGACCCACCCCGTAGACGCCGGTCGCTTCGTCACGCACGACTCTGCCGTGGTCCAGTTCGACCACCCGCCTTCGCATCGCGTCGACGATGTGGTTGTCGTGGGTCGACATCAGCACCGTGGTGCCCACGCGATTGATCCGTTCCAGCAGCGCCATGATGTCGGCGCTGGTGTCGGGGTCCAGGTTGCCGGTCGGTTCGTCGGCCAGCAGCACCAGCGGCCGGTTGACGAACGCGCGCGCGATCGCCACCCGCTGCTGTTCACCACCGGACAACTCCGACGGCAACCGCTGCCCCTTACCGCCCAGCCCGACCATGTCCAGCACCTCGGGCACCGTCCGTTCGATGAACTGACGTCGCTTGCCGATCACCTCCAGCGCGAAGGCCACGTTCTGTTCCACGGTCTTCTGCTGCAGCAGCCGGAAGTCCTGGAACACGCAGCCGATCCGCTGCCGCAACTTGGGCACCTTCCGGGCGGGCAACCGGTCGACCCGAAAGTCGGCGACCGAGATCTGCCCCGACGTGGGTGCTTCTTCCTTGAGCAGCAGTCGCATGAACGTCGACTTGCCCGAACCGGACGGGCCGATGATGAAGACGAACTCGCCCTTGGTCACATCGACGGAAACGTTGTCCAGCGCTGGTCGCGTGGAGGTCGGGTACGACTTGCTCACGTTGCGCATGGTGATCACGGGGAGCCAGTGTAGCCAGGGGGCGGGGCTGTTCCGGTGGGCGCGACGCGCCGATCAGGGCTGGGATTCGGCATTCACCCAGGTCGGAACGGCATTGAGGAACGACGAGGAGCCGTCGGGTGCCGGTTCGGTCGGTTTGACGAAAACGTAGACGACGAACGTCGACAGCCACGCCGCCATCAGGATCGCTGTGGACTTACGTGGTTTCACTGATTCCCTCCTTACGCAGGGCCGCGGCCACGCGCACGCGCAGTTCGCGACCCACTTCGAATTGTTTGCCGGGCAATGTGCGGGCAACCATCCGGATATTCATCACATCGAGCGAGAGATCTTCCACACCCATCACCGAAGGCTCGTCCAGCAGCAACGGTTTGAGGCGGCGATCCTCGTAGGCCTTGGTGCACACCGCGTGCAGGATCTCGTTGATCTTGGTGATGTCGGCCTGTGCCGACACCGGCACGTCGATCGCGGCGCGCGCCCAGTCCTTGGACAGGTTGGTGACCTTCACGATCTGCCCGTTGGGCACGATGATCACCTCGCCGTCGGAGTTGCGCAGCGTGGTGATGCGCAACGTGACGTCTTCGACGGTGCCCTCGGCGGGATCGGCCGAACCGGTGACCGCGATCTGCACCACGTCACCGAAGCCGTACTGGCGTTCGGTGATCAGGAAGAACCCGGCCAGGATGTCCTGCACGATGCGCTGCGCACCGAAACCCAGTGCCGCACCGAGCACGGCCGCGGGCGCGACCAAACCGGTTACCGAAAAGCCCAGTCGCCGAAGCACTTCCATGCCGACCAGCACGTACACGATCGTCAGCACGACCCACGTGACCACCTGGGCCAGCGCGTGGCGGTGCTTGGCCGCCTCGGTGCGCACCAGGGCGTCGCTGGTCTGGAAACCGGAGTCGATCTTGGTGGTGACGCGGTCGCGTAGGAACGCCGCGAACCGGCCGAACAGCATCGCGCCCACGATCAGCAGCACGATCTCGAGCCCGCTGGACCGCATCCAGTCGGAGATTTCGGGTCCGCTGTTGGCGGCGAGGACCATGGTCATCGCGCCTCCTTCAGTGACCTGTATCGGCACAGTTTCGGTTCGGTCGAACACACACAAGAAAGGTTACAGGTCGGTCACGGTGTGCGGTCAAACGTGGTGCAGCACACGGCATCTCCAGCGAACAGCTGGTTACGCGTCGGTCTGATCGCGCATCCGCCAGCGGATGCCGGACTCGATGAAACCGTCGATGTCACCGTCGAGCACCGCGGTCGGATTGTTGACCTCGTGATTGGTGCGCAGGTCCTTGACCATCTGGTACGGGTGCAGCACGTAGGACCGCATCTGGTTGCCCCACGACGCGCCCTCGTTGGTCTTGAGCGCGTCCATCGTGGCGCGCTCCTCCTGACGCTTGCGCTCGAGCAGCTTGGCCTGCAGCACGCGCATGGCCGAGATCTTGTTCTGCAGCTGCGACTTCTCGTTCTGGCAGGTCACGACGATGCCGGTGGGGATGTGGGTCAGGCGCACCGCGGAGTCGGTGGTGTTGACCGACTGGCCGCCGGGGCCCGACGAGCGGTACACGTCCACCCGGATCTCGCCCTCGGGGATCTCGATGTGGTCGGTGGTCTCCACCACGGGCAGCACCTCGACCTCGGCGAAGGAGGTCTGGCGGCGGCCCTGATTGTCGAACGGGCTGATCCGCACCAGGCGGTGCGTGCCCATCTCCACCGACAGCGTGCCGTAGGCGTAGGGCGCCTTCACCGCGAAGGTGGCGCTCTTGAGACCGGCCTCTTCGGCGTAGGAGGTGTCGTAGACCTCGACGGAGAACTTGTGCCGCTCGGCCCAGCGGATGTACATGCGCATCAGCATCATCGCCCAGTCGGCGGCGTCCACGCCACCGGCACCGGAACGGATGCTGACCAGCGCGTCACGCTTGTCGTACTCGCCCGACAGCAGCGTGCGCACCTCCATCGCCTCGACATCCACGCGCAGTGCTGCGCGCTCGGCATCGGCATCGGCGGTGGCCTCGGCGGCCGCGGCGTCTTCTTCGGCCTCGGCCAGCTCGTACAGCACCGGCAGGTCCTCGAGCCGCTGACGCAGCTCTTCCACGCGGCGAAGTTCGCTCTGCGCGTGCGACAGCTCGCTGGTCACCTGCTGGGCGTGGTCCTGGTTGTTCCACAGCTCGGGATCGGCGGCCTGATGCTCGAGTTCGTCGATGCGGCGGCGCAGCTCCTCGACATCGAGGACCGACTCGACCGTCTTGAGCGTGGTGTCGAGTTCGGCGAGGTCGGCGATAACGTCAGGATGCACGATGTCCTAGGTTACCGGTCGCCTCCGACACCTGGGCTGTCGGTCAGCTCGACTGCCCAAATACACTGACCCCGTGTCGACCTACTCCGCTGACCTGGACCTTGCCCTGCGACTGGCTGACGAGGCCGACGCGATCTCGAGCGTGCGCTTCGGTGCGGTGGATCTGAAGGTCGACTCGAAACCTGACCTGACGCCGGTCTCGGACGCCGACCTGGCCGTGGAGCAGATGATCCGGCGGATTCTGGCCGAGGAGCGCCCCGGTGACGCGGTGCTCGGCGAGGAATTCGGTGGTGACGCCGAGTTCGCCGGGAGGCAGTGGGTGGTCGATCCGATCGACGGCACCAAGAACTTCGTGCGTGGCGTCCCGGTGTGGGCGAGCCTGATCTCGCTGCTCGAAGACGGTGTTCCGGTGGTCGGCGTGGTCAGTGCGCCCGCGTTGGGCAGGCGCTGGTGGGCTGCGGCCGGGTCGGGTGCGTGGGTGCAGGTGCACCCCGGTGCGCCCAAGCCGATCTCCGTGTCCGCGGTCGCGGATCTGGATGCGGCCAGCTTCGGCATCTCCAGCCTGTCGGGCTGGCACGAACGTGGCCTGCGCGACAAGCTCATCGACCTCACCGATGCCGTCTGGCGAGTGCGTGGTTACGGCGACTTCTTCAACTATTGCCTGGTCGCGGAGGGTGCGGTCGACATCGCCGCCGAGCCGGAGGTCTCCCTGTGGGATCTGGCGGCCCTGGACGTCCTGGTCCGCGAGGCGGGTGGCGCGTTCACCTCCCTGGACGGGCGTCCCGGCCCGCACGGTGGCGACGCCGTGGCGACGAACGGCCTGCTCCAGGACGTGGTGCTGTCCCGTTTGGGCGGATAAATCGAGTTATCCACATGTGAGCAACTTTCGCGTCGGCCGCCATCGGCTTCCCTGCGCGGGCTGCGGCCCCGGCGCTCGCTCGTAGGATGGCCCGGTGAGCAATTCCGGCGCCACAGCCCCCGATGTCGAAGACTTCCCCTACGAAGACTTCCCACCTGACGACGCGTATCCGTCCGACGGCGGTTACGTCTCCGAGCACGACTTCGCCGATACCGGCGAGGTCCACTTCGACGATCTGGCCCCGGCCACCCCCGGCCGGGTCGCGGCACCCGATCGCGGCGAGACCGCCGACGAGGTCCTGCGCCGCGTCTTCGGTTACGACAGCTTCCGTGGCGACCAGGCGGCCATCGTCGAACAGGTCGTCGGCGGTGGCGACGCGCTGGTGTTGATGCCCACCGGTGGCGGTAAATCCCTGTGCTACCAGGTCCCTTCCCTGGTTCGCGACGGTGTCGGCGTGGTCGTCTCCCCACTGATCGCGCTCATGCAGGACCAGGTCGACGCACTGAGCGCGCTGGGTGTGCGTGCCGGATTCCTCAACTCCACCCAGTCGCCCGATCAGCGGCGCACCGTCGAGGCGCAGTTCGTCTCCGGTGATCTGGACCTGCTCTACCTGGCGCCGGAACGCCTGCGACTGGAAGCCACGCTGCGGCTGCTCGACCGCGGCAAGATTGCCCTGTTCGCCATCGACGAAGCGCACTGCGTGTCGCAGTGGGGCCACGATTTCCGGCCCGACTACCTCGCGCTGTCGCTGGTGCACGAGCGCTGGCCCGATGTCCCGCGCATCGCGCTCACCGCGACCGCCACCGAGAAGACCGCCGCCGAGATCGTCGAGCGCCTGGACCTGCGCGCCGCGAAACAGTACATCTCCAGCTTCGACCGCCCCAATATCCAGTACCGGATCGAATCGAAGAACCGCGCCGACCGGCAACTGCTGGACTTCATCCGCGCCGAACACCCCGGCGACGCGGGCATCGTCTACTGCCTGTCGCGCAATTCGGTGGAGAAGACCGCCGCCATGCTCAACGAGAACGGCATCCGCGCGGTGCCCTATCACGCGGGCCTGGACTTCCGGACCCGCGCCGAGAACCAGTCCAGATTCCTGCGCGAGGACGGCCTGATCGTGGTGGCCACCATCGCCTTCGGCATGGGCATCGACAAACCCGACGTGCGTTTCGTGGCCCACCTCGACCTGCCCAAATCGGTGGAGGGCTACTACCAGGAGACCGGTCGCGCGGGCCGCGACGGCCTGCCGTCCACCGCCTGGATGGTGTACGGCCTCAATGATGTTGTGCAACAACGCAAGATGATCGATTCCAGCGAAGGCGATGCCGCGCACCGCAGGCAGTTGCAACTGCACCTGGACGCGATGCTGGCCCTGTGCGAAACGGTCGGCTGCCGTCGCGCGCGCCTGCTGAACTACTTCGGCCAGACCGGAACCACCTGCGGCAACTGCGATGTGTGCCTGAACCCGCCCGAAACGTGGGACGGGACGGTGCCCGCGCAGAAGTTGCTGTCCACGGTGCTGCGTCTCAAACGTGAACGGGGACAGTCGTTCGGCGCGGGTCATCTGGTCGACATCCTGCTGGGCAAGACCAACCAGAAGATCACCCAGCATCGACACAACGAGCTGTCGGTGTTCGGCATCGGCACCGATCTGCGCGACACCGAGTGGCGCGGCGTGGTCCGGCAGCTGTTGGCCGGCGGCCTGCTCGCCGTGCAGGGTGAGTACGGCGTGCTCGCGCTCACCGAGGAGAGCAACGAGGTGCTGTTCGAGGGCCGAAAGGTGTTGATGCGCCGCGAACCCGAACGCGCCGAACGCGCTCCTCGCCCCGCGCGCACCGGCAAGGCCGGCAAGGCCGCCGTCGACCTGCCCGCCGCCGACGTCCCCGTGTTCGAGCGCCTGCGCACCTGGCGCGCGGCCACCGCCAAGGAGCAGGGCGTGCCCGCCTACGTGGTGTTCCACGACGCCACCCTGCGCGAAATCGCCGCCCGCAAACCCGCCGACCTCGCCGCACTGGGCACCGTGGCAGGCGTGGGCGAGAACAAGCTGGCCCGCTACGGGGAAGGAGTGCTCACCGCGCTGGCGCAGGAGTAGCCGCGAACCAACCGTCGCCGTCGGGCACGCACAGCGGCGAGGTGGTGCGCGCGCACACGCGCGGCGGCAGGGAACCCGCGACGAATCGGGGAACCCCGGGTTACTGTCGAGTCATGGCCAACGATGAGGGCTCCGACGGCGATTCGTCGGGCAGCAGCCCGGCTGCGGGCGGCGATTCCCCGCGCCCCCCGATGCCACACCGGCCCATCGATCCCGTCGTCGCGCCCACGCTGCTCGGCTCGCACCACACCGTCATCCACCGCGGCCGACCACGCTGGTCCACCCTCGCCCTGATCGCGATCTTCACCGCGGCCCTGGTGCTCTACCTCGTCCTCACTCCCGGCTGACATCGCCGTCGCGCCCTGTCGGCGATCGCTTGCGCCACCCGGTATCCCGCTTTCGCTCGCGCCGCCCCGGCATCCCGCTGGCACGCTGTGCTCCGCCCCGGTGGCGGGCGCATCTTCGCCGAACATCGGATTCCGGAAATTTTGCGATGCCACGCACCAGCGACATCCGAGTCGCGCATGTGAGAAATCAAAACCGCAGGTCATAGCGTTGCCGCGCGCCCTTTCACCGCGCACCGTTGCCGCACGGGATCGATCACCGAGATCGACCCGGGCACGAGGAGGCGACGACGATGTTGCGGTGGAATTGGCGAAACACAGTGGTGTGCGCGGCAATAGCGGCAACCGGCCTGGCCCCGGCCCCGGCCGCCGCCCAGCACCTGTCCCCACCGGGCATGGACTTCGCCCGCGTCCTGGGAACCCCGGCCCTGCCCGGCATCTACGGCCCCGAGACCGCGGTGGTCGTGCTCGGCTACGGCCTGACCCCGGAGGGCACGATGCGCGACGAGTTGGTCGCCCGGTTGCGCGCGGGCCTGACCCAAGCCGTGTTCGCGCCGTTGTCGCCGATCATCGTCACCGGCGGCAACCCGCAAGCCGGCCTGTCCGAAGCCGACGCGATGGCCGACTGGCTGACCGCCGCCGGCATCGATCCGACCCGAATCCTGCGCGAACCCGAAGCCGATTCGACCGTGGCCAACGCCCGCAACACCGCGGCCATGCTGTCGGAAAGGGGCCTGCGCTCCGTCGTGCTCGTCACCTCCGACGACCACATCGACCGAGCCAGAAGCACTTTCGCCGCCGCGGGCATCACCGTAGTCGGCGACCTGACTCCCGGCCGCGCGCTGTGGTCGTCGGTGCCGCTGCACATCGGCGGCTTCGGCCCCGCACGACCCGCCCTGTGAACGATCATCGCCGCCGATCGCACCGCATCATGACTAGTCGAGAAAATCCACCCGTTCGCCGCGACAACCGCCCCCGCACCTCGTAGCGTCGACCCATGATGCTCCACCTGTCCGATCGCGACATCCTCAACGAGCTAGAGCCCACCGCCGAAGCGAACCTCAACGACCACCTGGCCAAGGCCAAGATGTGGCACCCACACGACTACGTGCCGTGGGACGAGGGCCGCAATTTCGCGGCGATGGGCGGCGACGACTGGGATCCCGAACAGTCGCGGTTGAGCGAGGTCGCCAAGGCGGCGATGATCACCAACCTGCTCACCGAGGACAACCTGCCCTCCTACCATCGCGAACTCGCCGACACCTTCGGCTTCGACAACGCCTGGGGCACGTGGGTGGGCCGCTGGACCGCCGAGGAGAACCGGCACGGCATCGTATTGCGCGACTACCTCGTGGTGACCCGCGCGGTGGACCCGGTCGCCCTGGAAGAGGCCCGGATGTCGCACATGACCGCCGGCATCGCCAAGCCGGAGAAGGGTTCGCAGTTCCTCAAGGGCGTCGCGTACGTCACCCTCCAGGAGCTGGCGACCCGGATCAGCCACCGCAACACCGGCGCCCTGTGCAACGACGCGGTCGCCGATCGGATGCTGGCCCGCATCGCCGCCGACGAGAACCTGCACATGATCTTCTACCGCAAGCTGTGCGCGGCCGCGCTGGATCTGACCCCCGACGCCGCGATGCGGGCCATCACCGACGTGATCCTGCAGTTCCAGATGCCGGGCCTGAACCAGCCCAACTTCCGCCGCAACGCGGTCCTGCTGGCCAAGCACGGCGTCTACGACCTGCGCCAACACCTCGACGTGGTGCTGCGCCCGACCCTGCGCACCTGGCGGATCTTCGAGCGCACCGACTTCGGCGCCGAGGGCGAGATCGCCCGCGAGGAGCTGAACGCCTACATCCTCGACCTCGAGGTGAAGGCGGCCCGTTTCGAGGAGCAGCGCGACCGCGCACTGGCCAGGGCGGCCGCGCGCGCGTCCTGAATCAGACCACGGCAAAAACCGCTGGCGGCGTCACATACAGTTGACCGTTATGAGGGAGAAAGGCCGGAAGGTCATCGCGACCAACCGCAAGGCCCGCCACAACTACACGATCCTGGACACCTATGAGGCCGGGATCGCCCTGGTGGGCACCGAGGTGAAGAGCCTGCGCGAAGGCAAGGCCTCCCTGGTCGACGCCTTCGCCACGGTCGACCACGGCGAGGTCTGGTTGCGTGGGCTGCACATCCCGGAGTTCAGCCACGGCACCTGGACCAACCATTCGCCGCGCCGCACCCGCAAGCTGCTGCTGCACAAGCGCGAGATCGAGCACCTGGTCGGTAAGTCGCGCGAGGGCAACCAGACGCTGGTGCCGCTGTCGATGTACTTCTCCGACGGCAAGGTGAAGGTCGAGCTGGCGCTGGCCAAGGGCAAGCAGGATTACGACAAGCGTCAGGACCTGGCTCGCAAGCAGGCCGAGCGCGAGGTCACCCGAGAGGTCGGTCGGCGGGTCAAAGGTATGCGTTGATCTCCGTAGTGCTCGCCCTGGTCGCAGCGGCGGGCTACGGAGTCAGCGACTTCTTCGGCGGGATCGCCGCGCGCAGAGTCACCGCGTTGCGCGTGGTGGTGGTGTCGTATCCGTTCTCGGTGCTGTTGGTTTTGCTGATCGCGCCGTTGGTCGGCGGGCACGCGGACACCGCGTCGATGCTGTGGGGGCTGGCGGCCGGGGTCGCGGCGGGGTTGGCGGTGTGGTGGTTCTACGCGGCGCTGGCCGACGGGCCGATGTCGGTGGTGTCGCCGGTCACCGCGGTGTTGGTCGCGGGGATTCCGGTCATCGCGGGGCTGTTCCTGGGCGAACGGCCGGGCGCACTGGCGATCGCCGGCATCGCATTGGCCCTGGTCGCGGTCGTTTTGGTCAGTCGCGAGGCACCTGACGAGACCACCGAGGAGATCACCGGCGGCCGACCACTGCGCTTCACCCGTCGCGTCGCGCTGCTCACCGTCGGCTCGGGCGTGGCCTTCGGTTTCACCTTCTTCTTCCTGCACGAAACCAGCGCGAGCGCGGGTCTGTGGCCACTGCTGGCCCAACGCACCGCGGCCACCGCCGTGGTGTGGACCTGCGCGCTGGCGGCCGGACAATTCCGCGGCCTGCACGGCGAACCTCTGCGGCTGGCACTGGCGGTCGGCGTGCTGGACGTGATCGCCAACGCCGCCCTGCTCTACGCCTTCCACGGCGCGATGCTGTCGGTGGTCAGCGTGATCGGCTCGCTCTATCCCGCCGCGACGGTGCTGCTGGCGATGGTTCTGCTCGGCGAACGCATCAGCAACATCCAGAAGGCGGGCATGGTGTTGGCATTGGGCGCGGTCGCCATGATCGCCGCGAGCTGACTGCTAGAGCCGAGTGCAGGGCTCGTGCAGTCCCAGCCTGCCCAGCGTGGTCCCGCGATACCCGACCTCGACCGCCCTGGCACCCATCGGCGCCTGCGCGTCCGGTTCGAAAACCGCCGACCACTCCCTGCCGAGGTCTGGCGCGTCGGCACCGGACGGATGGATGGCGACCATGCCCTCACCGTCGGGAGTCAGACCGTCTGCCGCGCGCCGCAGTCCCGGCCGGGTGAGATCGCCGTTCTCGGCGGCGGCGGTGAGCAGGGCTTTGAGTGGGTAGGAGATCGCCCAGCCCAGCGAGTAGCCGAAATTGGCGGGTTCGCCGGTGGTCGCCTCGCGGGCATGTTTGGCGCCGATGCTGTCGCCGGCCCAGCTGTCCACCGGGGTCATGTAGTTGTAGAGCGCGGTGAGCGCGGGCGCGGCGGGGGTCTTCAGCAGCGCCGCGTTCCAGGTGGGCACCGAGCCGAGGAAGCGGCCGGTGAAACCCGAACCCACCAGTTTGCCCACGATTTCAGCGGTTTCGACCGGGCCGGTGGCCAACAGCACCAGTTCGGGTGCCGCGGTGAGGATCTCCTTGACCGGCCCGTCCTGATTGCCGACCTCCCCGTTGGGGCCGGTATCGATGCGGGCCGTGATCGTCGCCCCGTTGGCCGCGGCCCACTTCGACGCCCCGGCCGCGTAGTCGCTGCCGTAGTTGCCGCGATTGGCCACCACAGCGATATCGCGGGGCGCATAGTGATGCTCAGCGAACCAATCGAGGCCGGTCACCGCCTCGGTGCAGTAGGAATAGCCCGCGCTGAGCACCAGGTTGTGGTCGACGCTGCGATAGTTCCAGCCCGACCACTGGGTGGCCGCGGTGGCGACCATGTCGTCGGCATCCATCCGGTTGAGCGTCGCGATGGTCTGCGAGGTCCCGAAACTCAT
Organism: Nocardia sp. NPDC058640; assembly: GCF_042716995.1. Taxonomy (NCBI): domain Bacteria; kingdom Bacillati; phylum Actinomycetota; class Actinomycetes; order Mycobacteriales; family Nocardiaceae; genus Nocardia; species Nocardia sp. NPDC058640. Next base: position 632,645 of record NZ_JBHXRG010000001.1, on the reverse strand, counting down.
CGCCAAGGCCAGCACGTGCGGCTCGATCGCCTCGTACTCGGCGCGATGTAGGCGCGGATCCTGCGATGTATTGCGGGTATAGGACGTGATATCGACGTCATAGCCGCCGATCCCGCCCGCTTGGTTCACCCTGTTCCAGAACGCCCGCTGACCCTCGTGCATCGAGGTGCCCAGCGCGCTGAAAGGCCCGTTCTCCAGATCCGAGAGCACGCCGAGATAGATGCACCCGCGATCGGCGTGCGCCGAACCCGGACACGGCGTGCTGGTGACGCCCGGCACGGCGGTGGGCTCGCTCGACGAGCAGGCCGCGGCGAGCACGAGGCTCGCGACCGCCGGGATCGCCGCGAACCGGCGCAGTCGACGCCGACTGGTGAATGCCATGGGATAACTCCTTGCTCCAGTCGCCCAGGACATTTGACGGTTCCGGGCGGCCGAACGGGAACAGTACTCGCCCGCACCCGCGCTCCCACCCGGTTTCGCCGACGCGGTCGCACGGGGTTCGCCACAAGATCACTTCACCGACAGCGCGAGCTGGCAAAAATAATGGGATGATCCGCGGGCTTCGCAGTGTTAATATGACTAGCCCGCACGGTGCGGGCACGTACGGGGCTGAACGGTTTCGACTGCGTACGTAGATTCAGGGGAAGCGTGTCGGTGCAGGCAAGAGACCACCGTAAGCGTCGCTGCAACCAATTAAGCGCCGATTCCAATCAGCGCGAGTACGCCCTCGCTGCCTAAGTAGCCAGGTCGTCTCTGCCAGTCCGGGTTCGTCCCTCGACCCGGGGACTGGCATCAGCTAGAGGGAATTACCGTTCGGCTCGGTCGCGGAGTCGGATGGGACATCTCACAGCGACTGGGATCGTCATCCAGGCTTGTTCGCGAGACTTGGAGATCCAAGCAGAGACATAGCGAACTGCACACGGAGAAGCCCTGAAGACGCGGCGGAGGACCCGGGTTCGATTCCCGGCAGCTCCACTGGAAGCCCCTCACCTGACACACAGGTGAGGGGCCTTTTCATGCCCTGACTGGCCGGGCGCGATGCTGGCGACGGAACGTGTGAGTCTTGGGTCGAAGAACCCTGTGGCGCTTGGACTATCGTTTCGGCATAAAGGTCAGCCGGTGATCGAGGTTCTGGGGGAAACGTGCGGAAGTTGATCGCGGTCGGTGTGGTTGCCGTCTGTCTGGCGTTGACGGCGTGTGGTGCTGGATCGGGCGATCCGGAAAGCCCGGTGACGACCATGCAGACCACCTCGGCGCCTGTCACGACCACTGCCGAGCCGGCGAAAAGTCCCGCTGCGTGGTCGGTGTCGGACTACAGCAGCGACTCCTCGATGGTGGCGGTGGTCGGGGATGTCGTGCTGACGCCGCGAGAGACAGCGATGGTGGCGCTGAATCGCAAGTCCGGCAAGGAGTTGTGGCATCGCGAGCGCAGTGGCGGCGACTACAACACCTATTGGATCAGCGGCCCCCTGGTCGTGCTCGTCGATAAGCCGCAGAACAATTCCGGGCCGTACTTGTTCGAGGTCATCGACATCGCAAGTGGGTCGACCCGCTGGCAAGCCAGCGCCGACGAGGTGTCGGTCTTCGACAAGGCCGTCTACACCTCCGATTGCCAGCAGGCGAGTGGCCGCAAGGAAAAATGCGCGACCATGCGACGCGACCTTCGCGACGGGAAGTCGACCTGGACGGCACCGGCGACAGGGAAAGTCAGCGAGGCCGAAATCGGACTGGGCAGCCAGCAGGCCACCATCGAACGACCCTATGTCGCATTCTCGGTGCCATCCCCGCCGTCGGATATTCAGTGGGCTCTGCTGGAGACAGCGACTGGCACAGTGCTCCCGGTCCGCGCGAAAAATCGTGCATGGTACGAAATCGCGGTCGAGAATTCGCTGATCGTCACCGATAACAGCGATGTCCGTGGCGAGGGCGCGTGCCCGGTATCGGTCGAGGCGTTCGACGGTCACAGCGGAACCACGAAGTACTCCACGACCGTGAACAGTGGTCGCCGCAAGGACGGGGAGTGCGAGCATTCCCTCGGCCCGACGCCTGGCGATGGATTCACCGGCAGCGGGTCACGCGTCGCGGCGGTCAGCGATGACGGGTCGGTTCAGCTCCTCGATCTCGTCACGGGAAACGTGGTGTGGACTTCCGAGATCAAGGGCACCGCGCTCGACGCTGACGACCGATCACTGCTGATCTCCGAGCACGCGGACCAGGGTTCGCTCACCCTCGTCGACATGACCACCGGTCAGCGGAAATGGACGGTCGCCGATCCGGGCTTCATCGGATACCCGTCCGAGCGAACAACTTTCGTCGTCGGCGACCGGGTAGTCGTCGGCGGGCGGGTTCTTGTCGGCGAGTACAGCGCGCCGCCGGTCACGCTCGTCTACGACCGCGAAACCGGCAGGGAACTGTCCAGGTATGACGCAGACCTGGCAGGCGCGGGTGCCGACTGGGTCGCCATCGGTCGCAGCGTCGCGGAAAAGTACGTTCTCGAGTTCCACGGCTAGATCAGTGCTCTAGGCAGACCTGGTGCGGGGTCGCGCGGGTGGGCCACGTCAAACTGGGTGAATGACGCGGTATGCATACGACTCGGGGGCGGGGACGCTGGTCGCTACCTGGGGGACCGGTCGGGGGGATGTCGCGCAGACTGTCGCGGCGGTGTCGGGGATGGCGCGGGGGGTGGAGTTGGCGGCGGCGTTGGCTAGTTTGGCTCGGTGTCAGTGGCGGACCTATACGCATCCGGCGACCGCGGCGGGGGATCCCGATGTGGAGGACGGGGAGGCGTGGCGGCGGGCGCAGGAGCGGGGGCGGTTCGAGAAGGTCGAAGAGGCGTTGCGTGCGCCGAACTTGCCCGATGAGGACGGGTGCATGCTCGTGTTCTACAGCCCGATCGAGGAATCCGCGCACCACGTCGGCCGGGTGCTGCACGCGATCGGTGACCCGGATCTGGTGGACCGGGTGGTGGCCGAGGTGCGCACCGAACAGGCCGCGATCACCGCCGCTGAGCTGGGGGATCTGGCGGGTCGGGCGCGCCAGGCCGTGGAACTCACGCGACCGGAGATCTCCCCGGTCCAGGTCCACGCCGCCGACCGACTCCTGCGCGACAACCCCCTCGGCACGATCGACCTGTTCACCGAACTCGACCCCGCCGCCGCCTCGGTCGCCGCGGCGCACTGGCTGCGAGCCGCGGCCAAGGTGGCAGGCGACGTCGCGGGCATCGACCCGGTGGACGTGGTCGCCGAAGCCGACGACATCGAAGCGCTCCAAGTAGAAACGCCCACTGTGGTTCTGGAGCGACTGACGGCCGGGGAGACCCCCACACAGGTGGTCATCGACCTGATCGCCGACGCCATCGCCGTGTCCGAGGGCAAGGTCCGCGACCTGGACGGCATCATCGACGCCGCCCAACACCTCGAGGAAAGCGACGACAACGACTGGACCGAAGGCATCCGCATCTGCCGCCTCGACCCCACCCGCCCCGCGATCGACCTGCTCGAAGACCTACTGGGCGGCATCCGAGGCTGCTGGCTGGTGTTCAGCGAACAGGACCGCGACGCCGGCTTCGAAACCGCGGTGCGCACCGAAGCCGACGCCGAGACCTACCCGCTGCAGTGACTTAACCGCCCGCGCGACGACGGAAGGTCCGCTTCCCGCCTGCTTGCGCGTGCGTGCCACGCACCTTGGCGTCGTTCTGGGCGGTGCCACCCGCGGTGGAGTGGCCGTTCTTGCGATCGAGCGCCTCGCGGAACTTCCGCTTGGTCGCCTGCTCCGGGGTTTCGTTCACGTCACCGGATTGCTGCTGTTCATCGGGCATGGGTACAGCCTGCCACCTCGCCGCGCCTTCGCGTACCACGGCCATGGCCGTACCCGGATGGCCGCGAGTAGGATCCACCGATGCGGGGCTGGCCAGGAGGGATGTGGCTGTGATCGAAGTATGGGGTGAGCGGGTCGCGGTCCGGTACGCGGACGGGCGGCTGGTGACCACGCCGTTGCGCGCGGACAACGACATCGCGCTGGACGTCGGGGTCGCGGAGTTGGGCCGGATCGCCTTGGCTGCCACCGAGGACGGGCAGATGGCGTTGCTGCTGTTCTTCCGGTCTGCGCAGTTCGTGGTCAATGGTGCGTCGACACAACGTCATCCGGTGCCGGTGTACCTGGAAACCGGCTTACGTGAGCAAGCACAGGCGCTGATCAGGGCTGTGGAACGTGACTTGACCAGTCTGCGAAGGGTTTTCCCACCTCGTCCGAATCTGGTTCCCCCGCAGAGATCCGATGACGCGCAACGCCCCGATATTTCAGCCGCAGCACACCGAATGCGTCAGCAGGACAACTGTTTACACGAAATCGACATCCTGCACAACATCGCCCGCCCCGACGAGTACATCCTCGAACTGGCTCAAGCAGGCCACGAAGGCGCACCGGGACTGGTCGCGATCACCACACTGCGACTGCTGTTCGTGTCCGAGTGGGCGGTCTACGAGTTCCCGGTCTCGGTTCTGACCGGCGCCCAAGTGCTGACGGGAAGAGTTGCGACACTGCGCATTTCGGGCGCCGGCACCGACCTGGACTTCGTGGACTGGGAACCGACCGACTTCACCCGCATCATCGAAGCCGTGCGCTTGGCCTGCGAAATCGAGCACGTCGACGGTTCGATCGCTCAGTCGCTGCCGTCCTCGGCGGACCTGTTCGCCGAATGGCAACTGCTGGTGGAACGCCGCAAACTCGGCATGGTCGACGACGACCCGTTCCGCCGCGAAGCAGTCGGCATCATGCTGACGATGCCGGGCTGAACACCGGCGCACCCGGATGCAGGGCCACCCGCCGCCACGGACTCGACGGCCGCAGGTGCAGCCCCGCGATCATCCGTCTGCGTTCCGCCACTTGGCTTTTCGCGGCCGAAAGATCTTGCGTGGCCGCCCAGAAGATCGCGCCCGTGAGAAACCCGTCCCCGAACTGCCGCCAGTTGCGATAGTGCTGCCGCGCCCGGTCCAGCCCGGTCAGCATGTGCTCCCACGCTTCGTCTTCAGTGAGATAACCCGCCGTGCACGCGGCACGAGCGATGAACACCAGCCGCGCCAAATCCCATGCGGTGGCGTCGATTTGCAGCGGAGTGGGCAGGCTGTCGGTGATGCCGAGCTTGATGGCCTGCAACCACGCGTCGTAGTCGCGGTCGATCCCCGCCGGCCCGCGATAACCGCGGAAACCCGACAGCGTGTGCAGGAATTCGCGATGCTCATCGGCCAAACCGGACCGGTCGACGCGCCCCGTGTCGGTCGCGGCGGCGACGGCCAGCGGATGCACCAGTTCGAACAGCGGCGCGTGCATCCCGGCCAGCAGTCGGCGCACGGTGTCGTGCGCGTCCTCGGCATTGTCGACGCCCCACGATTCGTGCAGTCCCTCGATCGTGGTCTCCCGCCGAGTCGACGAACTGTCGGGTTCCTCGGGCAGGAACGCGACGCCATCGCACTGCGCGCCCCAACTGCGCCCGTAGTACGCGCCGACGGCCAACGCCGTGATCCGGTCGTCGTCGATCGAATTCCCCGACCACACATCGGGCTCGACATCGATGTCGGCGCCCGGAAATCCCGCCACGCGCGGCCGCCCACCCTGCACGGAAGCTGTCGGTTGCACTGGCACCCCTCTTTGCGCCGAACTGTCGAGCCGAACGTCGTGCCGCCAGATCCTAGTCGGCGAACACACCTACGAGGAACTTGTCGGTGGGCAGGACTACGGTCGAGAACGTGGCCGAATACCGGGAACGCGCATCGCGACTGGACGCAGCAGTGGTCTGGTCACGAACCATGCCCGCGCACCCGGCTCCGGTCACGGTGTTGCCCGATGGGTGCATGGACCTGATCTGGACCGAGGGCGCCCTGATGGTCGCGGGCCCGGACAGCCGCGCGTTCGTGGCGCCGACCGCGCGATCCACCGAATTCGTCGGCATCCGATTCGCGCCGGGCACCGCGCCGACGTTGCTCGGCATTCCGGCGGTGGAACTGTTGAACCAGCGCGTCGATCTGGCCGCGCTCGCACCGCCGCGTTTCACCCGCGAACTGATCGACCGCATCGACAACGCGCCCGACCGCGTTGCGGCCATGGAGGCGATCGCATTACGATTCGCCGCCGAAAACGGCCCGGCAGACCCCGTGCTCACCGCCGTCGTCGACACGTTGTCGGCAGGCGCGACGGTGGCCGAGACCGCTGCGAGCACAGGCATGTCACCACGAATGTTGCACCGTCGCTCGCTGTTCGCCTTCGGCTACGGACCCAAGATGTTGGCCCGTATTCTGCGTTTTCAACGCGCATTGACAGCAATTCGCACCGGCATCCCGCCTGCGCGAATCGCCGCGACGACCGGTTTCGCCGACCAAGCGCACCTGTCACGGGAGGTCCGTGACCTGGCCGGATGCTCGATCAACACCCTGAAAACCCGCTGATCGGGCGAACCACTGCCCGGAAAGTCTCATTCGGCACAGCACGGCGGAAGGTTTAGGCTCGACTGTGCACGCCCCGTCGCAAGTGCTTAGGCCAGCCCGAACACCGACGAGAGGATGTGACCCGATGATCGATGAATCCGTGTATTCCACGCTCCGTATCGAGGCCGAACGAGACGAAATCCGTCGGCTTGTCGTGGGCGCTGTCGTCGTCCGCCACCATCGCGTGCTCATCCTGCGCCGTCGACGATCGGATTTCCTCGGTGACCGGTGGGAGTTGCCCAGCGGCGTGGTCGAGCCGGGTGAGGCGCTCGATGAGGCGGTGGCTCGCGAAGTCGCGCAGGTGACCGGGCTCGAGGTCACCGGAATCAGCGACTACCTCGGCGATTTCGACTATCTGACCGGCGACGGCGCCCGCACCAGGCAGTTCACCTTCGTGGTCGACGTGGCCGCGACCGGGCCGCTGACGCTGACCGACCACGACGCGCACCTGTGGACCCGCCTGACCGGAGAACCCCCGGTCAGCGACGAGGTCCGCGACATGCTCGGCGTGTATCAGCAGCGTCAACGCGACCCGCACGGGTGGTCGGCCTACTCGCTGGGCAACGGCGCGTAGAGGTCGATGCCGTGTCCGTCGGGGTCGGCCACGCACGCGTACCGCTGACCCCAGAAGGCGTCCCACGGCGGGGTTTCCCCGTGGTGGCCTGCGTCGACGAGCTCGCCGTAGAGCTTGTCGACCTCGGCCGGGTCGGCGCACCGAAACGCCAGACTGCTGCGTCCCGGCCCGGTCGGCGGTTGCCAGCCGGGGGTGAACGAGGCGACCGTGGCCTCGGTGTCCAGAAGCAGCCGCATACCGCCGATCGCGGCCTCGGCGTGCCCTTCGGACTCGGCACCGTCGGGGAATTCCAGCCCCAACCGGCGGTAGAAGGCCACCGAGGCGGCCATATCGGACACGATGACGGAGATGGCATCAAGCTGTGGAGTCATCTTCGCAGCGTAAACAGCCGACCCCGGTGCCGTCTTGAAGAAATCGGACGTCAGTCGAGAGTGCCCAGCACCCGGTTCACGTAGTCGTTGGCGAACACGCCGGTGGGGTCGAAGCGGCGGCGCACCGCGGTGAAGCGATCCCAGTCCGGGTAGCGCGCGCTCAGCGTCTGCGCGGTCTGGAAGTGCCGCTTGCCCCAGTGCGGCCTGCCGTTGTAGGTGTCGAACACGGCCTCGCACGCACGGAAGTACGGCTCCCACACCATGCCCTGATACTGGTGCACCGCGATGTAGCAGGTCTCGCGACCGCTGGCGGGGGACAGGAACGCGTCGTCGGGGGCAACCCAGCGCACCTCGATCGGCATCGGTGTGCCGAATTGCCTGCCCAGTTCCAGGATTTCACGAATCGCGGCGGACGCGTGTTCGCGCGGGATCGCGTATTCCATCTCGTTGAACTTCACCAGCCGCGGCGTGGAGAACACCCGGTACGACCGGTCGACCTGCCGGTTGTTGCTGCCGGCCAGGGTGGCCGCGCGGTGAATCATGGGGATAGTGGCCGGAATTCGACGTCCCAGCTTGCACATGCCGTTGTAGAGGTGGTTGGCGACCAGGATGTCGTTGATCCACTCGTTCACCTTGCCGCGCGGCTTTTCCGGCGCGGCGGTGCGGTTGATGGCCTTGGTCATCGTGGTCTGACTGTGCGGGAAGGCGAAGAACTCGAAATGCGCACTGCCGTCGGCGTATTCGTCGATGTTGTCGAGAAGGTCGTCCAGCGGGACCGGCTTCTCCACGCACTCGAGCACGAACGACGGCTCGAGCTGCAGTGTGGCCGCGGTGACGATGCCCAGCGCACCGATGCTCACGCGCGCGGCCTTCCAGCCGTCGGGATCGGTCTGCTCGTTGAGCTCCACGCGGGTGCCGTCGGCGCGCAGGACTTCCACCGAGTGCAGTGCCGCGGAGATATTGCGCAGTCGGGAACCGGTGCCGTGCGTGGCGGTGGCGGTGGCACCGGCCAGCGTCTGGGTGTCGATGTCACCGAGGTTGGGAAACGCCAGCCCGTGGTCGTGCAGCAGCGGGCTCGCCGCGTGCAGCGAGATTCCGGCTTCCACGCGCACCTGGCCGGTGGCGGCGTCGACGTCGAGGATCTTGTTCAAACCACCCAGGTCGAGCAGGGTGCCGTCGGTGAGCACGGCGTCGGTGAACGAGTGTCCCGACCCGGCGACGCGCACGGTGCGCCCGGCGGCAGCCGATTCGGCCACGATCGCGGTGAGTTCTTCCACGTCACGGGGCGCGGCGACGACGGCGGGTGTGCAGCGCTGCTCGCCTGCCCAGTTCACCCAGGTGCTCTTGGTCATGTGACCAACATTAGAGGATGTGGTGTGACGCGCGCTACTGCTGGGCGGTAGTTCGGCTCAGCGACGACGGCCGAGGCAGCCCGCGGCCTTGGCCTGCTCGACCTGTTCGTCGGTCATCGGCGGGATCAGCAACGGGCGGCGCGGCACCACATCGGTGCGAACACCGTTGAGCGCGATGGCCATATACCGTTGCCACACTTCGGGATTCACCGGCGCCGCGAACTCGGCCAGCGAATTGACCATGTGGATCAACGCGAAGAAGTCGGTGGTGGCGATGTCGGCGTCCACCGCGCCCGCGTCGCGCGCACGATCCACGATCGCGGCCACCGACGGATGGATCCGGTCGCGCAACTCCGCGAATCGGGCCGGATCTTCCTCGAGCTCGAGCATCACCTCACCGAAACCGCGGTTGGTCGCCAGGTGTTTGCACGCGCTTTCGAAGAACTCGACCAACCCCTGCCACGGATCGGGATTGCGCAGCGCCTCCTCGGCGGCGTCGGCGAAATCCTTCACATGCTGATCGAAGACCTCGGCGATGAGTTCCTTCTTGTTCGCGAAACGCCGGTAGACCGTGCCCACGCCCACGCCCGCGCGCTCGGCGACATCGTCGAGGGTGATCTCGAGGCCGTGATCGGCGAACAGTTCGCGGGCGGCCGCGACGATGCGTTGCTGATTGCGCGCGGCGTCGGCGCGCAGTCGGCGGGGTGGTGCGGCAGTCGTCGTGGCGTGATTCACAAGTACATCCTATCAATCCGAGGATTAAGTGGAGGTGGTTTCTCCGTTACTCTGGTAGCTTCGAATGAAGCGGAGGCGATATCTCCGATTATGCCACCGCAGACCACCACCCAGCCTTCCAAGGGGAGTTATGACCACCACACTCGACACCGGGCCGACCAGCCCCACCGACACCGGTCGGCGTGGCTCACACGCCCTGCGCTGGTGGGTCCTGGCCGTACTCGGCATCGCCCAGCTGATGGTCGTGCTCGACGCCACCATCGTGAACATCGCCCTGCCCGCCGCCCAGGCCGATCTGGGCTTCGGCGACGGCGACCGCCAATGGGTCATCACCGGCTACGCGCTGGCCTTCGGCAGCCTGCTGCTGCTGGGCGGACGCCTGAGCGACCTGTTCGGCCGCCGCAACACCTTCATCGTCGGCCTTGTCGGCTTCGCGGTGGCCTCGGCCATCGGCGGCGCGGCAGGCAGCTTCGAGATGCTCGTCGCCGCGCGCGTGGGCCAGGGCGTGTTCGGCGCACTGCTCGCGCCCGCCGCCCTGTCGCTGCTCACGGTCACCTTCACCGAACCCGGCGAACGCGCCAAGGCCTTCGGCATCTTCGGCGCGGTCGCCGGTGCCGGTGGCGCGATCGGCCTGCTGCTGGGTGGCGTGCTCACCGAATGGGCGTCGTGGCGCTGGGCCATGTACGTGAACCTGGCCTTCGCCGCCGTCGCGCTCGTGGGCGCGGTGCTACTGCTGGCCAAGCACACCGCGACCTCGCGGCCCAAGCTCGACTGGACCGGCACCGTGGCCGTCACCGTCGCGCTGTTCGGCATCGTCTACGGCTTCTCGCACGCCGAATCCCACGGCTGGAGCGACCCGGTCACCCTGGCCTTCCTGCTCGGTGGCGCGGTGTTGCTGGCGGCGTTCGTGTGGATCGAGACCAAGGTCGCGCACCCGTTGCTGCCGCTGCGCATCGTCGCCGACCGCACCCGTGGCGCGTCGTACCTGACGGTGTTCATCATGGGCATCGGCATGTTCGCGATCTTCTTGTTCCTGACCTTCTACATGCAGCTGACCCTGCAGTACACGCCGATCGTGACCGGCCTGGCGTTCCTGCCGATGGTGGCGGGCATGGTCGTTTCCTCGACCACCGCACCGTCGCTGCTGCTGCCGCGGTTCGGGCCCAAGATCGTGATCAGCGGCGGGTTCCTGGTCGCCGCGGCCGGCATGTTGTGGCTGACTCGGATCGGTCTGGACACCGGCTATGTCACCCACATCCTGCCCGCGCTGGTGCTGCTCGGCCTCGGCCTCGGCGGTGCGATGTCGGTGGCGTTCCAGGGTTCGACCGCGGGTGTGCAGCACGAGGACGCGGGCGTGGCCTCGGCGATGGTCAACACCAGTCAGCAGGTCGGCGGTTCCATCGGCACCGCGCTGCTGAGCACGATCGCGGCCTCGGCGATGACCGATTACGTGTCATCGAACCAGCCCGGCCCGCTCACCATGGCGCAGGGCGCGATCCAGAGTTACACCACCAGTTTCTGGTGGGCCACGGCCACTTTCGTGCTCGGCGCGATCGTGATCGCGGTGCTCATGCCCAACACCGTGCCCGAACCAGCCGAAGGTGAACCGGTGCTCGCGCACTGATCCGACCCCGCCGACACGATGGCCCGAACCGACAATCGGTTCGGGCCATCGTCATTCACCTACTCGGTCTGCTGAAAGTTTGCCGCGACCGCACCGCTGCGCTTAGTGTCGGTGGGGCTGGATACCATGAGCATCGACCATCATTCGGATCGGCCGCAGGGGAGGGCGCATGACATCGCAACCCCCAGTGCTGGACGCATCCGTGCTCGCGGCGGTCTCGCTGGGCGGCGGACTCGGTGCCACCGCGCGGTACGCAATAGGCCACTTCTGGCCGGTGCCCGCAGGCCGGTTCCCGTGGTCGACGCTGACAGTGAATGTGCTGGGCTGCTTCGCGATCGGCGTGCTGATGGTCATGATCACCGAAGTGTTCGAAGCGCCGAAACTGGTGCGCCCGTTCCTGGGCATCGGCGTGCTCGGCGGCTTCACCACCTTTTCCACCTACAGTCTCGAGATTCGTGGACTCCTCGACAGCGGTGCGATCGGCACGGCCATTTCCTATCTCGGTGTGACGGTGTTCGCGGCATTGGGCGCGGTTGCTGTGGGCATGATCGCGACCCGGTGCGCGATGTCGACGCGAGGGACGGCGTCATGAATTGGACAACGCACAGGGACTCGGCGCGGGGAGTCGCCGCATGACAGTGGTTCTCGTGCTGGCAGGCGGGATGCTCGGCGCGCCCGCGCGCTACCTGATCGATCGGGCGATGACGGCCCGGTTCTCGACTGGGCTGCCGTGGGGCACGCTAACCGTTAACATTGTCGGTTCGGCGTTGCTCGGGGGTTTGATCGGCGCGAGTGCGGGCAGTTCGCTGTTGGCATTCGCGGCAACCGGCTTCTGTGGTGCGCTGACCACGTTCAGCACGTTCGGGTACGAGACGGTCCGTCTGGTAACCGAAGGGGCCTGGGTGTATGCCGTGGGCAATGTCGTGATCAGCGTCGCGGCGAGCCTGGCCGCGGTGTACGCCGCCGCGTCCCTGACCCAGTGGTTGTGCGCATGATCCTCATGACCAGCCGCGCGCAGCCGACACGGAAGGGAACACCCACCATGGCCCACGATCGCGCCGGACGGCCGGCCCGCCCGACCGACCTGGTGGACATCGCTCACCTGGTCACCGCGTACTACAGCCTCGTCCCCGATCCGGACGAGCCCAGCCATCAGGTGGTGTTCGGCACCTCGGGGCACCGTGGGTCCAGCGAGGACAGCGCGTTCAACGAGGCGCACATCATGGCCATGACGCAGGCGATCGTGGAATACCGTGCCACCCGCGGCATCACCGGCCCGGTCTACCTCGCGCGCGACACCCACGCCCTGTCCGAACCCGCCTGGACCACCGCACTCGAGGTCCTGGCGGGCAACGGCGTCACCGCCGTGATCGACGCCCGCGGCCGCTACACCCCCACTCCCGCGCTGAGTCATGCTGTGCTGCGCCACAACAGGGGCGGCACCAAGCACCAGGCCGACGGTATCGTGGTCACCCCCTCGCACAACCCCCCGCGCGACGGCGGCTTCAAATACAACCCACCGCACGGTGGCCCCGCCGACACCACCGCCACCGACGCCATCGCCGCGCGCGCCAACGAGTTACTGCGCGGCGGCCTCGCCGACGTCAAGCGGGTGTCGCTGGATCAAGCGATGAACTCCTACGTCGAACGCTACGACTACCTCGACAAGTACGTGTCCGACCTGCCGAACGCGTTGAACCTGGACGCGATTCGCGGCGCGGGCATCCGCATGGGCGCCGACCCGATGGGTGGCGCGAGCGTGGACTACTGGGAGGAGATCGGGCAGCGTTTCGATCTCGAACTCGAAGTGGTCAACCCGTTCGTCGACCCGACCTGGCGTTTCATGACCCTCGACAGCGACGGCCAGATCCGCATGGACCCGTCCTCACGGCACGCCATGGCCGCGCTGGTCGGCATCAAGGACGACTACGACATCTCCACCGGCAACGACGCCGACGCCGACCGGCACGGCATCGTCACCCCCGACGGTGGCCTGATGAACCCCAACCACTTCCTGGCCGTGGCCATCGAATACCTGGTCGCGAACCGGATGTGGTGGGACGCGCTGACCAAGATCGGCAAGACCGTGGTCACCTCGTCCATGGTCGACCGCGTGGTCGGTGTGCTCGGCCGTGACGTGCACGAGGTGCCGGTCGGGTTCAAATGGTTCGTTCCCGGATTGTTCAGTGGCAGTTTGGCTTTCGGCGGTGAGGAAAGCGCGGGCGCGTCGTTCCTTCGCATGGACGGCACCGTGTGGACCACCGACAAGGACGGCATCCTGCTGTCGCTGCTGGCCGCCGAGATCGCCGCGGTCACCGGCCAAACCCCGTCGGCCCGCTACGGCGAACTCGAACGCCAATACGGCAGCCCGGCTTACGCGCGCATCGACGCCGCCGCCACCAGCGAGCAGAAGACCAAGCTCGCCCGCCTGACCCCCGACGCCGTCACCGGCACCGAGATCGCGGGCGAGGAGATCACCGGCATCCTCACCACCGCACGCGGCAACGGCGCACCCCTCGGTGGCCTGAAGGTGACCACCGAGAACGCCTGGTTCGCCGCGCGCCCCTCGGGCACCGAGGACAAATACAAGATCTACGCCGAATCGTTCCTCGGCCCCGAACACCTCACGCAGGTGCAGGCCGCGGCCGAGGAGATGGTGAACCAGGCGTTGCAGCAGTGAGCTCGTCGACCAAAGTTCGGCTACCCGCGGAGATCTGGGTACTGATCGCGGCGGCGTTCGTGATCGCACTGGGCTTCGGCCTGGTCGCCCCGGTCCTGCCGCAATACGCGCGCGAATTCGGGGTCGGGATCGCGGCCGCGTCGGCGATCGTGAGCGCGTTCGCGTTGATGCGGTTGCTGTTCGCGCCCGCCAGCGGACGTCTGGTGCAGAAGCTGGGGGAGCGGCGGGTCTATCTGGCCGGCATCGCGATCGTCGCGCTGTCCACCGGTGCGTGCGCGCTGGCGCAGACGTATTGGCAACTGCTGGTGTTGCGTTCGCTGGGCGGCATCGGGTCCACGATGTTCACGGTGTCGTCGATGGCGTTGATCATCCGGGTGTCACCGCCCGCCGCGCGCGGTCGAGTGTCGGGGGTGTACTCGACGAGTTTTCTGATCGGGTCGCTGTTCGGGCCCCTGGTCGGCAGTAGTTTGGCCGGGTTCGGGCTGCGCGCGCCGTTCGTGATCTACATGGCCGCGTTGCTCGTGGTGTGTGTGATCGTGTTCGCCGGGTTGCGGGAATCGCCGGTGCTCGCGCCCGAAAACGGTGTTGCGCCAGTGGAATTCAGCTTCCGGCAAGCGTGGGCCGAACCTGCGTATCGCGCGGTGCTGCTGTCGAGTTTCGCCGGTGGCATCGCGGTATTCGGTGTGCGGATGGCGTTCGTGCCGTTGCTCGTGGTGGAAACGCTGCATCAGGAAGTCGGCATGGCGGGCGTGGCGCTGACCGTGTTCGCGGCGGGCAACGCGGCGGTGCTGTTCCTGTCGGGACGATTATCGGACCGCTTCGGTCGAAAACCGTTCCTGATCGCCGGGTCGGTCATCTGCGCGATCGGCACGGGCGTGCTCGGCTTCGCACCCAACCTGCTGTGGTTCCTGATCGCCTCCTTCGTCGCGGGCCTGGGTTCGGGGATGTTCAGTCCCGTGCAACAGGCCGCGTTGGCCGACGTGATCGGGTCGCGGGCGCGCGGTGGGCCGGTGCTGGCGGCGTTCCAGATGGCAGCCGATTTCGGCACGGTGCTGGGTCCGATCGTCATCGGCTGGCTGGCCGAACGCACGTCCTTCGGCGTCGGCATGGCGGTGACCGGTGCGGTGCTCGCGGTGTCGGCGGCGGTGTGGGTGGTCACGCCCGAGCCGTCGACGATCGTGCATCCCGAAGATCCCGAGCACCCCGATCACGCAGGCGACGGCATCGACCCGCAGTGCAGTTGCGACGGCAGTCCGGACGGTGTTCCGGTGGTGCGCGACGGCATGGTCCGTACCGGCCTGCGCAAGGATTACGGCGAATCACAGTAATCAATCCGCTGGTCAGCGCTGTTTCGGTATGCCCGGACGGCGAGCGGGTACCGCCTCGAGGCAGAGTGGACGGGTGAGCACAGCCGGTTCTTCGCACAATCCGCGCCCCGTTTCCAGCAACACCACCTACGCGCTGGCCGCGGTGGCGATCGTCCTGATCGGACTGATCGTGTTCGCCGCCTACAAATGGAGCGCCGAACCGCCGCCCGCCGTCCGCAACGACGGCTACGGCCCCGTCCGCGAGGCGGCCGTGCAGGTCACCACCACCCCCGACGGCGCCATCCGCCTCGGCCGCCCCGACGCCCGCGCCACCGTCGACATCTTCGAAGACCCCCTCTGCCCCGCCTGCGGCGCGATGGAAACAGCCTTCGGCCAGGAACTGGCCCAAAAGATCGACGAAGGCAAGCTCGCGGTCAACTACCGCCTGGTCACCTTCCTGGACCCCCAGTCCAAGAGCAAGGACTACTCCACCCGCGCGGTAGCCGCCAATCTCTGTGTCGCCCAAACAGGTTCGGGCCCGATCTACAGCAAATTCCACGAGGCCCTGTTCACCACGAAGCAGCCCGACGAAGGCGCCTCCGACCTGAGCAACCCAGCCCTGGCCACCCTCGCCACCGAATCCGGTGCCCCCGAATCGGTAGCCGCGTGCATCACCAACGGCACCCAAACCGAGGCCGCCAAGGTGATCGCCGCGAAGAACCTCACCGACCTCGACGCCCGCACCGGCAACGAAGCCGCCACCCCCTCCATCTACAACGGCACCACCAAGATCAACTGGCAAGACGACAACTGGGTAGTGACCGCGGCCCCCTGATCTTCGCGTGAGCTTGCCCACATCCCACCCCTGACCAGCCGATCCCTCTCGCCCCACACAGCATCAAAACCCCCACATTTCCCCCATCTACCAGCCGATTTGTTGTCTCTCAGACGCATGGTGTAACTTCATTCAGGCAGCAGCGAGAGCCGCTGAAACAACTGAACACGGGGCTATGGCGCAGCTGGTAGCGCACCACACTGGCAGTGTGGGGGTCAGGGGTTCGAATCCCCTTAGCTCCACCCGAGAAATCCTCCGCAGAGATGCGGGGGATTTTTTGTTTGGCTCGATAGAGAAGATGAGAAGTGTGACCAGGTCTTTGGCTGATCTCGCGGTGGGCGACGTATTTCGCACGCGCCACCCACTCGGCTTCCGTCCCCTTGTAGAGGTGACAGCGATCCGCGATGACGTGATCGAAGCTGTGTTGATGGGAACCGAACGCCCTCTGAGCTTTTCGCGGATCACCGGCGAGGCGATCGGTGACAAGCCCGAGGACGAGTCGACGGTGATCGAGTCGGTAGTTCTGTTGGCGCCTGCAGTCGTCCAACAGCTGGCTGAACGCGATCGCCGGGTGCAGGCGTGGGCGGCGGAACAGAAGGAGCGCGGATTCGACTCGCAGTTCACTCCGACCGAAGCGGATAAGGCCGCAGTGGCCGAGGCGGAGGCGACGTTCGATGCGAACCCCCTCAACCCGCAGCCTCCCGAGGCCGTCGGCGTATTGACGGCACAAGTTCTCGACACCGGTGCGCCGCTGGCAGCGCGGGCGCGAGCTGCCAGGGCGCTCGGCCGATACGAATACCCTGAAGTCGTCGCCATCCTTGTCGACATCGCGTCGTCGCCCGAGTCACCCGACTCGTTGGTCGAATCCGCCGCCACCGGACTGGCTGGGCTCTGGTACTCACGGGACGGTGTGGATGAAGCCGTGAAGAACAGGCTCCTGCCTGCGGCCATGGCGGACATTCGGCGCCGGATCCCGTGGCTCGACGTGGGTTTCTCTCGCCTTTGGTGTTGTCGGTCCTGTGGATTCGATACGCGCGACGAGTACTACTGGGTCGAGGACGACATCTGGCAGCAGGTCGCCGCCGCTACGGATCATTTCCTGTGCATCGGTTGTGTCGAGAATCGCCTGGGTCGGATGCTGTCCGCGAACGATTTCCCCGACGTGCCGATGAACACGCGACCCGGCTGGCACCGAACCGAGAGGCTGAAGGACCGTCTCGCGCGGTGACGGCAGTGCACACCGACAGCCACATGCGTGAGTGAGCTCGATGGCGACTGAACTGGCGGGGCGAGGCGTGGGTGGCGTCTGGTCAGGAGAATGCGAATCCGAATGCCGCGATCCATGTCCCCATCAGGATCGTCGCGCCGATGACGGCGACTGGGAGATGGGGCCAACGCAACCGTAGGCACAGGCCCGTGCCGACAAGTCCGACGACGACTGCGGTGGCTGTGCCGAGCGCAAGCTCTTGAAGAATGTCGTAGGGCTCCATACAAGTTGCTGGATACGCTTCGCAGTCCTGTGATCCCGCGACGATAATCCATGTGCCGGGAAACACCAGGGTCGCCGCGATGAAGGCCAACGGCAGCGACCACAGGGTTGCGGATAGGCCCACGTCGAGCGCGAGCCACCGGCTGTTCCGCCGATTCTGCGCCTGGCGGTCTCGGAAATTCGGGTTGTGCGGTGAATTCATGTTCGGGTGGTAGGTCGCCGGTGCGTGGTCGGTCATGTCGGCGACAGTAGAGGCCGCGGGGCGTCGCGGGATGAGGGACCGTGCGTGGTCGAGCCGGGTAGATCTACTCAGCGGGTGACGGACGGCAGACCGAGCGCCGTCATCACCCGTCCGCCCTGACCCCAGTTCGGCCCAGCGTGTGCCCGCGCCCGTCGCGCTGTTCAGCCGCGGCTCGACTGGTCGGGCCGACGCTATCGAGCGCACACGGTTCACCGCCGAGTGCTGCTGCTCGATGACCCGGTCGAGGTGACCATCCCCTTCGACAGCCTGGAACGGGCTTAGGACCGAGCTGTCGAAGGGGCCGGGTATCAGGCTGCGGCGTGCTGGAGGTTGCCCGAGTTCTGGGCGCCGATGATGTCACCGAGCGAGTTGATGCGACGCTGCAGGTACCGCTGGTGGGAGAAGAACCAGGCCGGTGCCACCAACCAGGCGACCACGGGGGACACGCTCACCGACGACCCGCGCGCCGCGTGGGCTTCGTTGACCCGCACCGCGGTGCGGTAGATGCCGATGATGCCCCAGATCGGGATGATCTGGTTCCACCATTTGCCCCAAGCAGCGTGTTGCTGGCCGGTGGCCGCCGCGAGTTCCGCGTTGACCTTGTGAAACCAGACGAAGTAGTAGATCCCCGCAGTGATGACGATGAGCCACCATCCGCCCCACGGACTGCGCTGCTTGATCGGGTTGCTCATTCAGTTTGCTCCTGGATACGTGCCGTTCTGCCCGGAGTTCCGGGCGGTGAAAGCGTACGTAGACTGGGTGGTCTTGTCTTGAAACCAACCCCGTATTGCTATGTGGCACAAAGATATTGACGTTTGTGGTTATCCGTCACAGATCAGCGCGGCGACGCCCCGGTGAACGGGGGCAGGGCGGCGAAGTCGGTGTTCAATCGGCCGCTGGCCAGGGTTCGGTCGAGCCAGTTGCGAGCGCGGGTCAGGGGGTGGTCAGGAAAGTCGACGTCGTAGCGCCGATCGTCGGCGGCGTTGAACGGCAGCTTGCATCGCAGACCCGGATCGAACGGGTGCGGCGGATAGAAGTTCGCGAACCCGATGCGCACGGTCAGCATCGCTTCCCGCATACCCGTGGTGCCCGTTTCGGGGCACATGATCTGGACGACGGCGCTGCAGTTCGCTTTCGGCACGACGATCGAGGCGCCGAACAGCACGCCTCTGGGCTGGCCGGGCAGCGGGAATTTCTCCAGGCGGACAAGGCATTCCTGCCCGTCCAGCGTTGTGACCCAGGCGTCGATGAGACAGCCGTCGACGCTTCTGCCCTGGGCGAGCGCGCGAAACAGCGCGGGCCCGGCGTGCAGTGGCGCCGGCAGGTCGGGCACCAGATCGTAGTAGGTGAGCACGACGATGTCACTGGTCCCCGGCATGTTCCATGCCGCCTGCCCGGGTGGGGGATCCGAAAGCGACTCGAATCCGGTGACATCAAACGAAATAGGCACGCAGCCAACGCTACTCGCGCACCGCCCAGGTTTCGCGCCGATCGACAGATGGGTGCCCGAGCTGCGGTGCTTGGTTGAATCGGCATTCGCAGGGATTGCGTCCTTGCACCGGACCCCGGTCAGCGCAGCGAAACTCGTGCACCGTTGGAGAACGCCGAGTCGTGGAGTTCGAGCGCGGCCGGTGTTGTGCCCACCGGTACGTCGAATACGACGACAACCTGAATCTTGTTGCCGGGGTTGATATCTGATCCCCAGACGGATTCGTCGTTGGCGTACATCCCGGCCACGGCGTCGTTGGCGAATTGACGATCTTTGTCGTCGATCAATTCTTGATTGTCGGCCCAATACGACTGCGGCTTGTTGCTCGTGTTGGTGACGGTGAGGTGCACCAAGATGTACTCGCCCTGTGCTGTTTTCTGCATGTAGGGGTTGTCGCCGACAACCTGAATCGGCGGGTCGACGCCGGTGACGGTGAACTCGAACTTCCCGTCGCGAACCGTCGCTCCACCCTCGTCATCGGCAGGCGGCGCGGCGGTCGGCGCAGGTGCACCGGGCGCGGCAGGCCCATCGGCTCCCGGTGCCCCCGCCGGCACGGACGTGACCACTGCCGTGGTGAACGTGGCCCCGGCGGAATCCTCGTCGGAGTTGTCGCTCATCGCGACGATGCAGCCGCCGAATCCGCACAGCACCACGAACGAGCCGAGAACGGCCAGGATGATGATCAGCGCGTTGTTGTTCTTTTTGGGCGGCCGCGGGGGATAGCCGGGCGGTTGTGAACCGTAAGGCTGTTGTGGATAGGGCTGTCCTGGATATTGCGGTGTACTCATGCGCGGATCCGTCATTTCGGTGAGCTTGGCCCCCCGCACTGTGTCCGACCTCTCGAGATGTAACGCAAATCACAATATTAGAGGTTTAAACTTCAATCTCCCGGAATGTGATCGACCTGAGCTCGGGTAGGTGCCCATATTGACTCGCCCGCTGGCTACCGGCCGTCGCAGCCGCGCACCGGCGATCGTTTACAGCTCGGGGATTGTCAGCTCCACCTGGACCGGAGTCGGCTCGAATTCGAGATAGTCGTCCATGCTCAGCCGGGCAACAAGACCATGGGCGCTGACCCTCTTTGACGACTTTTCAGTCGCAGTGTTGACGTCGTCGGTGAGCCCCGGCCTACTCTCCGAAGGCATTGAAACGCCCCTTTCGCAGGCTTGTGGACATGGAATGAGGCCGCGGCTGACAACCACCGACAAGGCCGCTGGCATACCGCGCCACCTGATCGTTTCGCCTCGACCAAGCAGAACGCAATGATGGGCGGCATGAGCTCTCCTGATCAGCACGGCGACCCGCGTATGACTACCGAGTACAGCCGGTACCCCGTCAAAGACGACATCCAGCGCCCCGTCCCCGGCGTCTGGCGCCCCGTCCTTCACTCGATCGCTGTAGCGCTAGCGCGCAACGACTTCCCGCTGATCGGTGAAATCGACTCCGTCGAGCCGATCTCGGACGACCTGGAGGCGCACATTCGAGGCAACATCGAATCCTACGGAGCGACCCTGGTCGAGCTCTCCGATCGAACATGGGAAAGCTCGTGCACCATGTGGCAGGGCGACAAGCGCTGGGAAGTTCTTGTCGATCTGTGGACAGCCGAAGAAGGCCGTAGCGACTTGTGCCTGCAGGTGGACGTGCACGAGACGGACCTCGGCTTCAGATTCGAGGTGTACATGGTCTACACGCCTTAGCTCCGCTCGAGTGGGTGCCCGAACTGGCTCGGCCGCTGGACTACCCAACGCCGCAGGTCGGGGTCGGGGTGGCGCCGGTCCAGCGGTCGAGTGTCCACCCGACGATCTGTGGGGTCAGCGGTGAGTCGGCGGCTACGAGGCTCATGTGGCTCAGGCCGGGGAAGGTGCGGTAGTCGATCGGTATACCCGCGGTGCAGCGGGCGTCGACCCAATTCTGCTGCAGCGGTGGTTTCACGAGCGGGTCGGCGAGACCTTGGGCGACCAGTACCGGGGCGGGGAAGGGGCCGACGGGGGTCTGGCGTTTCAGTAGCGTGCCGAACTCACCGTCGAGGAGTCGGTCCGGGAAGACCTGGTTCGGGATTTGTGAGCCGCGCAGGATCGCGGGCAGCGCGTCTTTGCCGTTGAAGCACAGGTCGCGGATCTTCTCGACGCCGTGTTTCGAACCGGGGGTCAGGTGGTCGGCGAGCTGGAGTTCGGGGTAGAGGGTGTTCCAGGTGTTCGCGATGTAGGCGGAGATGGTTTTGCCGCCGACCTCGGATTTGTCCGCTTCCGCGAGGCCGAACAGGTCGGCGGCGGGCGCGAAGGCTGCGACACCTTTGATGTGGAGTTCGGGGGCGTAACTGTGGGCGATCTGCCCGGTCCACAGCGCCGCCTGGCCGCCTTGCGAATGCCCCCACACCACGGTGTCGGTGGTCGTGGAGATCTCGTCGAATTGCTGTGCCGCCCGCGAGGCGTCGAGAACATTGCGCGCCTCGGCGTCGCCGACCAGGTACGGGTGGGTGCCCTGCGTGCCGAGCCCGATGTAGTCCGACGTCACCGCGACCCAGCCGTGTTGTGTCACCATCTGCTGCATCGCGGTCCCCGCGCCGTCGGCGAACGGCTCCGCACCGAGCGACGGCGCGCACTTGGGCGCGATACCGGTGGTGCCGTGGGCGACGGTGAGGAGTGGGAACGGGTCGGCAGCGGTGTTCTCGGGGGCGAGGATCGTTCCACTGGAAATGGCGGCGGAGCCGTCGGGATGTGTTGTGGTGTAAAGGATTCGCCATCCGCGCGCACCCTCTGGCACGCCCTCGTCCAACGGTTCGGCGCGAAGCAGTCGGCCGGGTTCGGCGGGCACGTTGTCGGGGGCGGTGTAGAAAGGTCCGGGCTGGGGGAGTGGGACGCCGGAGAAGATCCGAATGGTTCCGTAGGCGAGCAGCACCGCGATCACGAATGCCGCTGCGGCAGTGAGAGTTCGGGGCCATCCGCGCGCCGCGTGCCTGCGATGACCGAGCAGCGCGTCGACAATCAACTGCAACCCGAGGAAAACGAACCACGCCGCCACCCCGAACCGGAACACCACGAGAGTCAGCACGGGCCAGGCAAAGCAGACGACGCCGACCGTGATGCTCGCGAGCGCGAGCAGCGCCGTGCTGATCCGTCGATCGAGGCCCTCGTCGCCCCGCACCTCCTGCCACCCGGCGAGCAGCCCGTGCACGATCAACGCCGCACCGATGAGAAACGCCAGCCCTGGCGCCCCCGCACTCGGCCAGATCGCCATCGCAACACCGAGCACAACGAGGACCCCACCGAACACGCGCGCTGGTCCACGCACGCCCCGCGGGATCAACGCCGAGGCGACCCCCACGAACGCGAAGCCGACACCGGTCACCAGGGCAACCGCCTGCACCCGCATCGGCGCGAGAAACAGCAGCGCACCGACGGCGACGGCCGCGATCCCGATCGCAACGCGAAGAGCAGTCGCGCCCAGCACTCGACCGCGGATCGAATTCCCTCCGCCGCGCTCGCCCTCGCCGTTCAACGGATCGTCGCTCATCTCAGCCTCGTTCGCCGCGGTTACGACAAGCACCCCGATCCCTGATCGGGAGATCGAAGAATATCGTCTGAGCTGCTCAGACAGGCGTTGCCGAGCCAGTAATCGGCCACCGCGCCGTTTCGCCTCGTCGCCGACGTGTTCGGCAACGCGGCCGCGTGCGTCGCCGACACCGCCGGACCGAACTGGCGCGACGGGAGTTCGTCCAGCGCCGCGGCCGCGGGCAAAACGCGAGTTTCTCGGGTCGAAGGCGATCAGTCTTCACCGATCTGCAACCCGTTCACCCGCGCGTGGCATCGATGCGCCATGCTTGTGCCGTGGTTATTGCGTCTGATGTCGTCCCCGTGCGTGGCAGTGAGTTCTCGGTCCTGTTGCGCCGTATCCGGGAGGCGGACCTTTTGGACCGGCGGTTGCGGTATTACGGGTGGAAGAGCGCGCTGACCGCGGGCGCTTTCGTGGCTGGTTGGGCGGCTTTCTTCGCGCTCGGTGACTCGTGGTGGACGCTGGCGGTCGATGTGTTCCTGGCCGCGGTGTTCTCGCAGATCGCGTTCCTCGGGCACGACGCCGGGCACAAGCAGATCTTCGCCGGTCGCAAGGCCAACTATGTGTACGGCTTGATCGCGGGCAACCTCATGATCGGGCTGAGTATCGGTTGGTGGACCAGCAATCACAACCGCCACCACGCCCACCCCAACACCGAGGGCATGGACCCGGATGCGATGGGTGTGCTCGCGTTCTCCGGCGACCGTGCGAAGGCCGGAAAGGGTTGGCGGCGTTTCATTTTCCGCTACCAGGCGTGGTTGTTCTTCCCGTTGCTGCTGCTGGAAGGCGGCAGTCTGCACTGGAAGAGCATCGTCGCGGTGTTCCGCTGGCCGATCCCGAACCGTGTCTGGGAGGGTGCGCTGCTGGCCGCCAACTTCATCGGCATCATCGCGGCGGCGTTCCTGGTGCTCTCGCCCGGAAAAGCGTTGCTGTTCATCGCAGTTCAGCAGGGCCTGTTCGGTTTGTACATGGGCTCCACCTTCGCCCCCAACCACAAGGGCATGGAGGTTCTGCCCGACGGCGACAACACCGACTTCCTGCGTCGCCAGGTCCTGACCTCACGCAACGTGCGCGGCAGTTTCCTGGTCGATACCGCGATGGGCGGCCTGAACTACCAGATCGAACACCACCTGTTCCCGTCGATGCCGCGCGCGAACCTGCGCCACGCGCAACCGATGGTCGCGCAGTTCTGCGCCGAGATCGGCGTGCCCTATTGCGAGACAGGCATTGTCGAGTCCTACCGGCAGGCGATGACCCACCTCAACGAAGTGGGTCGCCAGGCAGCTCGCTAGCGGTAACTTGGGCGAGGATACGTTCGTTACTGCTTGCAGATCGCAATCAGAGAGGGCACGCCGATGGCTCAGATGGTCCGCGTTCAGAACTTCACCATTTCCAGTGACGGGTACGGCGCGGGGGAGGGGCAGAGTTTCGAGCGCCCCTTCGGTCACGCCAACCCCGCTGACCTCATGTACTGGGCGGGCGCCACCGCGCACTGGCCCAACCGCACCGACCCCGGCGGCACCTACGGCCTCGACGACTACATCACCCGCGACTTCACCTTCAATATCGGCGCGGAGATCATGGGCCGCAACAAGTTCGGACCCCAGCGTGGTCTGTGGGAGAACTACGACTGGCAGGGTTGGTGGGGCGACAACCCGCCGTTCCGCACCCCGGTGTTCGTGCTCACCCACCACGTGCGCCCGTCGTTCACCCTGAGCGACACCACCTTTCACTTCGTCGACGCCACCCCCAAGGAGGCGCTCGCCCAAGCTTTCGACGCCGCCGACGGCAAGGATGTTCGCATCGGCGGCGGCGTCGCCACGGTCCGCGAGTTCCTCGCCGCCGACCTCATCGACGCGATGCACATCGCCGTAGCGCCGGTGGAAATCGGTGCGGGCGAACGACTCTGGGCAAGTCCTGACGAATACGACGACCGCTTCCACCACGAACAGATCCCCAGCCCCAGCGGCGTGACACACCACTTCTTCTGGCGTCGATAAGTAGCGCGCAGACTTACCGCATTCAGAGCCTAGGGTCGGTGGGCACGGATTCCATTGCCAGGACGGCGAACACGAGTTCGTGTACTCGCCACAGCGGTTCGCCCGTCGCGACCGCATCCAGGGCTGCCAGGCCGAGGGTGTGTTCGCGCAGGGCGAGAGTTCGCTTGCGACTGAGGGTTCGGTCGCGCAGGCGGGTGAGGTGTTCGGGTGAGGTGTAGTCGGGGCCGTAGATGATGCGCAGGTATTCACGGCCTCGGCATTTGATGCCTGGTTGGGCGAGTTTGCCCTTGGTGCGGTGGGCCAGGCCGGCGTAGGGCTTGATGACCATGCCTTCGCCGCCCGCTGCGGTCAGGTCGAGCCACCAGTTCGTAGCTTCGGCTTCGGTGCTGGGGTCGGACAGGTCGACGATGCGGCGGCCGGTGGGGCGGAAGGTTTCGGGGTCGGCGGCGACCAGGCGGTCGCTGATGGTGAGGTGCCAGCCGTGGTCGCGGTCGGCGTAGGTGGCGCCTTCGGAAGCTAGGAGGGCGAACGGTGCGATCTGGACGCCTTCCAGACCTGTTGTCGGCCAGCAGTATTGGCGGTAGGCCTGGGTGAAGGCGGTCGCGTTCTCGGCGCGGGCTGCTGTGCGGTCGCGCAGTTCGCCGAGGTCCAGTCCGCGGGCCAGGCCGGCTTCGAGTGCGGAGACCGCGGACGGCAGTGCGGAGCGAGCGGCGGCACCGGCGGCGGCGTACTGCGTGCGGATCAGGCCGGCTGCCTTGGCGGACCACGGCAGCAGTTCACAGTCCAGCAGCAGCCAGTCGGTGTCGAGCTCGTCGAAAAGTGGTGCGGCAGCGGCGCGTACGCGGGCAAGCAGCGTTTCGGTCAGCGTGGAATCGTTGAAGAACGAACGTCCGGTGCGGGTGTAGATCGCCCCGGTGCACCCGTTGCCGACGCCGAAACGAGCTTCCGCCTCTTCGCGGCACACGAGCACCACGGCCCGCGAACCCATGTGCTTCTCCTCGCACACCACCTTGTCGACCCCGGCCGCGCGATAGTCGGCGAATGCCTCGGTGGGGTACTCGAGATAGCCCTCGACCGTCGAGGTGGACGGCGGCGACATGGTGGGCGGCAACCACAGCAGCAGGCGCGGGTCGATGGCGAACCGGCTCATCACTTCCAGTGCGGCAGCGGAGTTTTCGGCGTCGACGATCACCGTGCCGTGGTCGGTGCGGATGTGCCTGCGACCGGTGACATCGGCGAGGTCGAGAGTTTCGTTGTCGCGGGCGGATTCGGCAACCAGCGGCTTGATCGGTTCGTAGTACACCTGTGCGGCCGGGACCGCGACGAACGTCTTCTCCGGGTACCGCATCGCGGTGAGCTTGCCACCGAACACCGCGCCGGTGTCCAGGCACACGGTGTTGTTGATCCACTCGATCTTCGGCGTTGGCACGTGGCCGTAGACGACCGTCGCCGCACCGCGATAGTCGCGCGCCCACGGATAACGCACCGGCAGACCGTATTCGTCTGTCTCACCGGTGGATTCGCCGTAGAGGCAGAAGTCGCGGACCCGCCCGGATGCCCGACCGTGGTACTCCTGCTTGAGTCCGGCGTGCGCGACGACGAGTCGTCCGTCATCCAATCGCAAGTGGCTGACCAGCTTGTCGATCCACTGCATGGCGGCAGCGACGAATTCCGGTGTCTCACTGTCCAATTGCTCGAGCGTCTCGGCCAAGCCGTGCGACACAGTGACGTTCTTGCCGCGCAACTTCCGCAGCAGTTTCTGCTCGTGATTGCCCGGCACGCACAAAGCATTGCCACTGCCGGTCATCCCCATCACCAACCGCAGCACGCCCGGCGAATCGGGTCCACGGTCGACGAGATCGCCGACGAACACCGCCTGACGCCCCTCCGGGTGCGTGGCATCGACCGGCCGACCCTGCTCGTCACGAACCAGCGTCCAGCCGAGTTCGCCCAGCAGCGTTTCCAATTCGGCTCGACAGCCGTGCACGTCGCCGATGATGTCGAACGGGCCGGTGAGTTCGCGACGGTCGTTCCAGGCCTTTTCGTAGGTGATCGTCACGTCGGACGGATCGCTGACGACGTGCACCTTCCGAAAGCCTTCACGGCTGAGTTCGCGCAGCGATCGCCGCAGGTCCTGACTCTGCCGCTTCAGAACGTTGCGCCCGAACGTGCGGTCGGTGCGGCCCTGAGTCCGTTCCCACGCAACAGCTTCGGGCGTATCGATCACGATCGCGACCGGCAGCACGTCGAAAGACCGTGCCAGCGCGACCAATTCGGCGCGCGCGTGCTTCTGCACGTTGGTGGCGTCGATGACGACCCGTCGCCCGGCGCGCAGCCGGATCCCGGCGATGTGACCGAGCGCGTCGAAGGCGTCCTTGGTCGCGGATTGGTCGTTCTCGTCGTCGGCTACCAGGCCGCGGAAGACGTCGGACGACAGCACCTCGGTGGGCTTGAAGTGCTCGGCGGCGAAGGTGGATTTGCCGGAGCCGGAGATGCCGATCAGGGCGATGAGCGACAGTTCGGGGAGGTCGATGTTCATTTACGCGGCCTTCCGAAAGAGCGCGAGCTGAGTGGGGGAGCCGGACTGTGGATCGTGGTCGCCTACCGGGCGGATTTCGACTGTGTAGCCGAAGGTTTCGGCGACGCGAGCACACCACGCGGCGAATTCCGCACGGCTCCATTCGAATCGGTGATCGTCGTGGCGGTGGCCGTGCAGGGTCTCGTAGTTGACGTTGTATTCCACGTTCGGCGTCGTCACGATCACCGAACCCGGTGCGGCATGGCCGAATACGGCGCGTTCTAGCGCGGGCAGTCGGGACTCGTCGACGTGTTCGATCACCTCCATGAGCACCGCCGCGTCGAAGCCCTGCAGGCGGTTGTCGTGGTAGGTCAGCGCCGACTGGATGAGCTTGATCCTGGCGCGCTGCCGGTCCGGCATCCGGTCGAACTTCAAGCGGCGCTCCGCCATCGACAGCGCGGCACTGGACACATCGGCACCGACGATCTCGGTGAACCTGGGCTCGGCTTGCAGTGCGAGCAGCAAAGCGCCTGGGCCGCAACCGAGATCGAGCACGCGGGTGGCACCGGTCTCGGCCAGAGCGGCCAGCACGGCTTCCTTGCGCAGCTTGACCAGCGGCGTCTTCCGCTCGGCCGCTTCGACGCGTTCGACTGCGTCACCGGGGATTTCGGCATCATCGATCACTTCGTCGCGGGATCGCAACTGTTCCAGCGCCGACAGCGTCAACGTTCGCCGCCCGGCCAGATACCGTCGCGCGATCATCTCGCGGTCGGGGTGCGCACCGAGCCACCCCTCGCCCGCGCGCAACAGCTTGGCGACCTCGTCGGCGTCCACCCAGTAGTGCTTGGCGTCATCGAGCACCGGCAGCAGCACGTACAGGTGGTTGAGCGCTTCGGCCAGCCGCATCGTCCCGGTCAGGCGCAGGTGCGTGTACGGCGAGGGGCCCCACTCCGGAAACTCCGGATCCAGCGGCACCGACGTGGTCGACACCGTCCAGCCCAGCGGGGCGAACAGTCGCTCGACGATCTCCGTGCCACCTCGACACGGCACCGCGGGGACCTCGATCTCCAACGGAATCGCCATGTCCGCCAGCTCGGCGCGGTCGCGACTGGTCCCGTTCAACGCCGACCGGAACACCTTCCCCAACGCCACCGACAGCAGGCTCGACGCCACATACGGGCGATCGTTGACGTAGCGACCGAGTGCAGACCCGTTGTGCCCCTTGGACGGTCGTGCCAACTCCACCGGATCGACTTCCAGCAGCAGCGCGACCGTGCACCGGTCGACATCGGCCTGTGGATAGAACACATGGGCCGTGCCGCCGGTGGTCGTGAACGACTGCACGCGATCGGGATGCTTGACCACGAGGTATCCGAGGTCCGTCGCCGGCGTGTGAGTCGTAGTGATTGTCAGGAGCACGTACCGATCCTGTCACGCCCCGCCAGCGATTTTCGCCCGGCGGCGACTCAGACGAAGTCGAACGTCGGCGGGATGACGATGATCACGCCGGCGGCCCACACGCCGTACACCGGCAGGTAGTCGGTCTGCCAGCGTTCCAGATCGGCGAAGCCCTTCTTGCCGCGCAGGAATCCGAAGCTCAGGTGCGCCGACCACGCCAGGTTCACCAGCAACACCACGTTCAGCCCGAGGGCGACCACCTTGTTCGGGGTGGAGCCGAATTCGGCGATGCGGGTGAGCATGGCGGCCAGCATGAGCACGTCCACGGCCAGGGCAGTGACCACCAGCACCAGTTGCAGACGGTCGAAGAAGCCGGGAGCGGCGAGCGGGTCGCGGGCGGAGATCGTGTAGAGGAGCAGGCCCAGCACCAGCACGAGGATCAGGTCCATCAGAATGAGCATCTCGCGGTCGATATTCGTCAGGCTGCGGGTGGACACGAGGGCGACCAGCAGCGCGAACAGCATGACGATGGTGAGCGGGGTGAAGACCCGGGTGAGGACCGGCGCGATGTTCTCCACGACGTTCTGTTTGGCCTCGACCAGCCAGGCTGCGACGATTCCCGCACCCGCTACCCCGAACGGCAGCACCCAGTCCTCGATGATCGGTTCGATCGTCACGTCGAGGGTGTCGAAGGTGGCGACCGTCAGCCCGATCAGCACGCCACCGCCCAGCGCCAGCAAGGTCAGGTAGACGAACCATTCGCCGGTGAACCGGATGAAATCCATCCGACGCCGACCCGAACGCCAATCCCCGCCCGCATACGCGAGCCCGACCACGAACCACAGCGCGATCGGCGCGTGGATCCCGGCGATGATCTCGGTCGCGCCCTCGGGCTCGAACGGATACAGGTTCAGAATCAGCGCGGCGACCACGAACGGCACGACCAGCACGGCGGCCACGCGGGCGGAAACCTGTCGCTTCCATGCGAAATAGCCTGCGAGGAAAGGTAATACGAGCAGGCTGATGTTGAGTGCGAGGGTGGATCCCTCGAGCCAGGTGAACCCAGCCTTCAATGCGAGCGCCGCGCCGACAGCGAGTCCGAGCACCACCATCAGTTCCCGTTTGCTCGCGCCACTGTCGGACTCGTCGGGCACGAGAACGAGCTGCTTCCACAGTCTTTCGGAGTGCTCCCGCGCGAACTCCCGCGAGATGGCATCCATGCTGCCCATCCGTTTGACCGCGACGAGAAACGCCTCGTCGCCGGACAGTCCCGCATCCTCGAGCGTCGAAATCCGTTCGCGCAGATGGTCTTCCATCTCGTCCACGTCGGCAACCGAGATCGCGCGATGTCGCTGGACATACCCGCGCCACTGGTCGATGAGCACCTGCAACTCCATCACGCCCATCCTTTCGCCGCGAACGGCTGTGTTCCGCCGCGCCAGACCTGCTCCAATGCCTCGCCGACCACGCGCCACTGCGCCTGTCGTTCGGCGAGCGCGGCCAGGCCTGAATCGGTGATCAAGTAGTGCTTGCGTCGACGTCCGCCCTCGGACACCCGCCAGGTCGAGGACACGTGCCCCTGCCGTTCCAGCCGGTGCAGCAGGGGGTAGAGCATCCCGTCGGTCCACTGCATTTTCCCGTGTGACAGCTGGTTGACCTGCTCGAGGATGGCGTAACCGTAGGACTCGCCGTCGGCCAGAATCCCGAGCACCAGCGGCGTCGCCGAGGCCGCCACCAGGTCTTTGTCTATGCGCATCGGACTCCTATACGTAGAACGTCTAGGTCATAACCTAGCACCTCTAGGTATCAGGGTGATGATGTCGCACCCTAGGGTGAGGATTTCGTTCAACGGCCTAACGGCAGTGCCCGGCGCCTCGATGAAACCTGCATACACCGCGCAACCGCGGGTAGGGGACACAGGAGGAACCATGAAGAACGCAGTTCGGATGAGCGCGCTGATCGCCGTTGCCGTGGCCATGGTCACCGGCTGCACCGACGGAACCGGTTCGGGCACAGGCACTTCGACGCCTCGCTCGACCGCTGCGTCGTCGGCGAAGCCGGCTCCGGGCACCGGAGTTCCCGCACCGGGCACCGAAGTTCCGGCGGCCACGCCCGCGCCCGAGGACACCACTGCCCCGGAGATCGAAACACCCCCGGCCACAGTGGATCCCACGGTAGCGCCGGTGCCCGAGACCACCACGTCGGCACCCGCACCCGCGCCCGCGAACGACATCAGCGGCCCGGGTCGCTGCATCGACACCGGCTCGACCGGCGTACAGAACGCGCTCGCGAGCCTGGGCGGTGGCTGGGTCGCCGGACAAGCCTCCCCCAACGAGCCGAGTTGCGCTGGTGAGCTGCTCTGGGTGCGCGCCATCGGCGGCAATTCAGCCGGTGCGCCCATCCACGTCCTGCTCTTCCGCGACGGAAAGTACCTGGGCACAGGAACTTCCGAGCCGTACGCGTTCACCACGGTGGCGGGTTCGAACCGCACTTCCGTCACCGTCGAATATCGGTGGCTAGCAGGTGACGAACCCTTCGCCGCACCCCAGGGTGGACCCGCGAAGATCACCTACTCGTGGAACGGATCCAATGTCGTGATGAGCGGTCCGCTCCCGTCGCAGGTCACTCAGCCTCAGCGTTGATCTCTCGCTGGCAGGCGAGTCGCTCCCGTGTGGCGTGCGGCTCGGCTGTCGCGGGCAGTCCTTCGCGATTCGCCCACCCGGGCTCGGCGGGTCAGCGCTCGGGACGCAGCACCAAAACAGTGATCTCGCTGGGTGCGAACACTCGCAACTGCGGTCCCCAGAAGCCGGTGCCGCGGCTGGTGTAGAGCTGGGTGTTGTTCTCGTGGCGGCTCAGGCCCGCGACCACCGGCTGGTCGAGTCGGACGAGGTAGTGGAACGGCCAGATCTGGCCGCCGTGGGTGTGGCCCGAGATCTGCAGGGCAACGCCCGCCGCGGCGCTGTCGCGGATCTGTTTGGGCTGGTGGGCGAGCAGAACCACCGGCACGTCGGCGGGGGTGTCGCGCAGGGCGGCGGGCAGATCGGGGCCGTGGCCGGGCAGGCTGGTGCCGGTCGGATCGTCGATGCCGGCAATGACCAGGCGGTCGCCGTCGCGGGTGAGCACGCTGTGTTGGTTGTGCAGTGGCTGCCAGCCCAGCGACGCCATGTAGTCGATCCAGCCCTGCGCGTCACCGAAGTACTCGTGATTGCCGGTGATGTAGAACCGGCCCAGCGGTGCTTCGACCTTGCCGAGCGGGTCGACCTGTGCCTGGCGTTTCGCGACCGAACCGTCAGCGAGATCTCCTGCGTGACAAGCGATATCGGGACGCTGCGCATTGACCACCTCGACGACCCGCTCCGACCAGCGTCGCCGATTCAACGCCGCGTAGTGGGTGTCGGTGACGACCACGACGCGCAACCCGTCCAACCCCTGCGCCAGCCCGCGGATCGCGACATCGACCGTGCGCACCCGCGGCACCCGACGCGCCTCGTACACACCCCACCCGACCAGCACCGTCGACGTGACCAGCACCCCGACCGCCACGACCCGCGCACCGTCGACCCCGACCACCGCCAACACGCCCCGCGCGAACAGCCCGATCACCGACCACGAGAACACCACCCACAGCACACCGAGCAGGGTGTCGCCGACGATCACCGCAGGGTCGGATTGCGCGGGCCCGTGCCCGAAGAACATCGCCAGGGGCAGGCACAACGCGCCCGCCACGCAGATCGCCGTCCCGATCCAGAACAGTGGGCCGGTGCCGTCGGTGGGCGCGGAGACCAGCGTCCACCAGGGCAGGCCGAACAGCAGCGCTGGGACCAGCAGGAACATCATCAGGCGTAGGGCGAGCTTCACGGCGGTCCCGTTCTGGGCAGGGCGGCCGGGCGCGGCCACTGATCGACTTCCCAGGGTAGCGGCGGAACCTACGGGCCTGCGTCGATGGTGGGCGATAGACGTGAAGAGGACTGTGTCACTGCACAATTCGATGCACCGGCGGGATCTGTGGCCCGCTATGCTGCCCGGTAGGGCCCTGTTCGTATTGCGGCGGGTCGAGTGGGGAAGCGGCATGGCCGCACAAAGCGAAAGGTTCGACCGATCATGCGTGGCGTAATTGTGGGAGGGGCGCAACGGCGCCGACACGGATCCGGCCTGTTACGGCTGGTCATGACGGGCGCGGTGGTGGCGGTGCTGCCGTTCGGCGCGGCCCCCGCGGCCGCCGACGCCGACCCGTCCGCGATCGACTTCCGGGTCGACACCTCGATGGGCGAGATCAACACCAGGATCATCCGCGCGGCCGACGGCAACACCGATCGGGTGGTCTACCTGCTCGACGGCGAACGCGCCGAGGACGACCTCAACGGCTGGGAAAAGCACACCGACATCCCCGCGAAGATGGCGAAATTCAACATCAACGTGGTGATGCCGGTCGGCGGCCAGTCCAGCTTCTACGCCGACTGGGACCAGCCGAGCAGCTTCAACGGCGTCAACCCCGACGGCTCGATGCTGCCCAGCGCGGATTCCGGCTCGGCCATCGGCGGCTGGGAGGACACCCAGGGCAAAACCACCCTCTACCTGTGGGAAACCTTCATCACCAAGACGCTGCCCGACGCCATGAAATCCCGCCTGGGCTTCAGCTCGACCCGCAACGGCGTGGTCGGCCTGTCCAGCGGCGGCAGCGCGGCAATGCTGATGGCGGCCTACCACCCCGACCAGTTCACCTACGCCGGATCCCTGTCGGGCTACCTGCACATGTCGATGCCCGGTATGCGCGAGGCGCTGGCCGGCGCGATGATCGCCAGCGGCGGATACAACATCGAAGCGATGGCCCCCGCGGGCAGCGAAAAGTGGCAGCGTATGGACCCCTACGGCTTCGTCGAAAAACTGATCGCCAACAACACCCGCCTCTACATCTCCGCCGGCAGCGCCAAACCCGCCGACCAAGACCTGACCTCGATCGACGCGATCACCCAGGGAATGCCCCTCGAGGCCATCGCCCTGGCCAACACCCGCTCATTCGAAAAGCGTGTCACCGCACTGGGTTACGACAATGTCACCTACGACTTCCCGTCGATCGGCATCCACAACTGGGGCACCTGGGAACAGGTTGCCATCCGCCTGATGCCGGACATGGCCCGCAACATCGGCAAACCATTGCCCGCCGGTGCGACGCCCCCCGGCGGTGGTGCTCCGCCCATCGACGGCCCCCCGGTCGGCGGCCCGCCCGCCGGTGGAGAACCGCCGAAATAACCTCCACCCCAGTCAGTTCGGTTCTGGTGAAGAGCACGCCTGCCGACCGGACGTCTCGGAGGTCTCGTCGATCACGTGAGCAGTGTGCAGGCACGGCGCTGGGCTGAACCCCTCGTGGCCATCGGCGCTTGTTACTCGTCTTCCTGGACAAGCATCCGTATGTAGCGGTCGAGGAATTCGCCGTCGGCGACGGAGCCGGCGCAGTCGAGCCAATAGTCGGCGATGACTGACGGGACGAGCCGGTCGACGGCGATGATCGCCTGCCGGAGGCGGTCGAGTCGCGCGGGGTCCTCGGTGTCGGCCGCGTACCAGATCTGTTGAACCAGTGGTTCATTGCCGTCCAGTTTGACGAAGCAGGACGCGTCGACGCCGTAGCAGTAGGCGTCGTCCTCATAGCTGCCCAGCGGGTCCTGTGCGCCCTCGTCGAAGCCTGCCGATGCCGTTGCGACGAACCGCCGGACCCGAGGCATGATCGGGGTGAGCGCGGCGTCGGCCTGCGCGAACGTCAGCCCGGCGGCCGCGTAGTCATGGGCAGGTGCCGCGATGACGTGCACGTCGATCCAGCCGACACCGTCGGGCGCGCGGTTGGCCCCGCTCGCGGCCTCGGCCTCGCGCAGGTCGGCCGCGACCTCGGAGGCAGCCGCGAGCGGGTGAAGGCAGCGCATACCCCACTCGTCCTCGTGGATATGGATCTTCGTCACGGCGGCGAATTCGTCGGTCACGCGGCCCACCCTAAGCGGATTGACAGTACTTCTACGAGTAACTGGGTGGGACTCAGGGATGCGAGCAGAGGCACGACCGAATTTCCGGACATGCCGTTGGGCGGGCGGTCTCGAACGTCCGCATCTGCCGACTACAGGATGTTCCGAAAGGACATGCAAGACGGTAGATTCCGCTTCGGACGCGAGGATGAACAGGTGCGATTCGAACAGCAGGACGGCTGGTACACAGCGCCGCGCGCGCTCCTGATCAATGCCGTCGAGTCGGACGGGCCGGGAATGTGCGCCTCGGCCTTCGTCCTGTTCGCACCAGTGTTTGCGGAGCGCGGCACTCGATTCCGGATCGACGACGACGAACTCGTGCTCATCCGCCCTTCTGGCCGAAGTGAGCGGTATGCGGGCGAGCGGCAGATGCGGCGCTACTCCTACCGATTGCTGTGACCATGTTCCAACGTGGCGGTGCAAAAGTGCCGAATCATGAATTGCCACTGCGCAACCGGTGCCTACGCGCACTGGCCGAAGTCTCATGGGAGGCGGCGGATCGCGCCGGTGGAGAACCGCCGAACTAACCGGCATCCCAATTGGCGTGAATTGCAGACCCAGAACATCCGGTCTGTATCTCGTGATCGCTACTGTTAGTCCAATGTCTACGTTGCTGGCCGAAATACGGGAACACGACGATGCATTCGAGTTCCTGAACTGGCCTGGAGACTTCGATCTCGATAGGTCGGACCATCTCGAGGACGTGCATCTGGCTTCAGGTGCGCCGCTCCAGGGATTCGCTGGGGACGGGGCCGGGGGTACCTACTTCTTCTGCGGCGAAGGCGGCGAGGAACGACCGATTGTGTACGCCGACTCCGAAGGCTCTGCCGGTCTGGTAGCGATCGGCGTACCAGAGTTGTTGAAGCTCTTGCTCGTTGTGCCCTGGTGGCGCGGCTGCCCGTCGCTCAACCCGGACGAGAGTCACGCAGCATCTGCAGAGTACTTGCGCGACCTTCCGGATCTGTTCGATCGGCGCGACCGGGCCGCCGTGGCGCTCGGATTGGAACTTCCCTCGGAATCAGCAGTCCTGGAACAACTTCGGCGGACCGCGACGCGGGGCTGTGAGGACTACACGCTGATCTTCACACCCGAAGGAACACGATACGAACCGTTGTTCCAGCTCTGATCGCACTCGACGGCCGAATGCCGCACATCCACAACGGCGATATTCTCTTGCTCGCCGAACGAGTCTGCGCCTACGGTCCTCTGGTGCAGCGCACTGTCATCATCGGCGACATCCACGGATGCTTCGACGAACTGGTCGAGCTACTCGAAAAAATCGAGCTCACTGAGGACGACCTGCTCGTCAGCGTCGGCGATCTGGTCGACCGCGGCCCGAAGCCGCTCCACGTTGTCAACTTCTTCCGCGAACGCCCGAACTCGGTAGTCATTATGGGCAATCACGAACGCAAACACGTCCGCGGGATCTTTTCGTACGCTCAGGAAATCACGCGACTACAGGCAGGCGATGGTTACGCCGACATGGTCGATTGGATGCGGACACTTCCCTATTACTTCGAGAACGACCATGTCCGTGTCGTCCACGCCGGTATGGTGCCCGGCGTCGCGCTCGCCGACCAACGTGAGGAGATCCTCTGTGGCTCCACACGCGGTGAGCGTGAGCTCCAGACACTGTTCCCCGACACCTGCTGGCACGACCATTACACCGATGCCAAACCCATCGTGTTCGGCCACCACGTCACCGGCAACGAGCCACTTGTGCGCGGAAAACGAATTCTGGGCTTGGATACGGGAGCCTGCCATGGCGGGGCGTTGACCGCACTCAGCCTGCCGGACTTCGTGGTTCACTCGCTGCCCGCACGTGTCGATCACTGGTCGCAAGTCAGAAACCAATGGCAGTTGGCGGTCCTGAAAACCAAGCCGTGGTCCGATTACACCTGGTCGGAACTGAGCCAGGCAATCGCCCGATTTTCCTCCACAGCGGACGCCTTCACCAGCGCTTGGCTGAGCGCGGTCGAGGTCTGGGCAGCTGCGTTGCGTTCAGCGTCTCCAGCTCTTGTCGCCGCCGCCTACAGAGCCGCGGACGGACTCGACACCGATCAGTTGCGGCAGCATCCCGCCGCGTTGTTCCTGTTCCAAGCCCGCCACAACAGGCTCGACCAGCTGAGCTTGGACAGGCAATGCGTCACTCCCCGCAGAACAATCGATCTCGCCACCGCATTGGACCTCGACGTGGCCGAGTTTCCCCAGTAGCCGAGAGGTCGCAAGCATTCGCTTCTGTTGATCCGCGCGTATTTGCTTGAGCGCCTGCATCGGTCATGATTGGCAGATGTCCATGATCGCAATGTATTGGCCTCGTACTTCGGTCGAAAAGTCACGCCCAGCAGCCTTTCCGTGCGACCAAGATTGGATCACTGTCGGCTGGTATGGAACTCGGCTGAAGTTGCCAGCGCGTCGATTTTTGACAGGTTGACTGCGTCGGCGCGGCATCGACTGGATGCCTCTGCGTGAAGACGAGTTCCGTTGGTGGAGTCAACCAACGGAGTGTCCCGGCCCGTTGCCACCGATAGGGACTGTGGTCGAGATCCATAGCGGCGCGCTGCGACGGCTTGGATTGCACCCGCGCCAGCAGAGTGGGTTCGAGGTGGCCCAACTGGGCATACACGGACCTTGGCCGAGCGAACGATTGCCCTGGGGTCAGATCGAAGTCACTGCCGCACACTGGTGTTGGCACGGAGTGACAGACGAGCACGGTGGCGCAACGAGGTATGGAACAGGTTATGACTGGTGGGGGCTCTACTCGACGCCACGCTCGCATCACGCGTAGCGTCACCTCTCCGCCGTAGTGAACCGACAAGGCTTGGTCGACGATCGGCCACTCCTGGATGTCGTCACCAGTACCGTGTTTGCGAAAACAGCTGTTCGACTGAGGAGGGTCAGGGCGCCGCTGCGACGCCGAGCTATGTGGTGGTCGGAACCGGTGGCGGAGACCGAATCGAGATGCCCGCGGATGTCCCATCAGGCTTTGAAGCAGGTGGTTGCGGCCCTGCTGGCAGGTCGGGCGGTCACTGTCGCGCCGCACGGCATGACCGTGACATCGCAGCAAGCCGCCGACTTGCTCGGGGGGTGAGTCGGCCGACGGCGGGCGGGTGCTCGGTGTGAGGGCGTCAGTTGGTCTTGATCGGGCTTTCGTTCGTTAGGCCCCAACGGGTTTCGGTGTGGACGGTGATTTCTGCTGGGGGAGCGGTGATGGTGCGGGTCAGGCGTTGGAGTTCGCCCCAGTCTCGGGTCCAGTCGTTGGACAGGTAGGTGGGGATGGTGTGGGATCGGGTGAGCATGGTGGTCCAGCCGAGGGGGCCGCCGCCGGTGGCGTTCTGCCAGGTTTCGGAGACCTGGGCGTTGAGTTTGTCGGGTTGGATTCGCCAGATGGGGAGCTCGGCTACGCCGTTGCGGTGGTTGAGGGGGCGTTGGC
The DNA here is from genome assembly GCF_042716995.1 of Nocardia sp. NPDC058640. Lineage (NCBI taxonomy): Bacteria > Bacillati > Actinomycetota > Actinomycetes > Mycobacteriales > Nocardiaceae > Nocardia > Nocardia sp. NPDC058640. Next base: position 594,557 of record NZ_JBHXRG010000001.1, on the reverse strand, counting down.
AGGGGAAGGCGTGTCCTACATGCCAATCCGCGAGGATCGGGTCGGAGTTGCCCACTACGGTGTTCAGGGGCGACAGCTTTGGTAGGCGGGGTGGGGTTATCGCGAGCCATTGCATGGGGTCGGGGTCGCTTGCGTCGGCGATGAGCCGAACTGCCGTGGTGCCTGCGGGGATTCGGTCGAGTTCGATTGGCAGGTTTCGCCAGCCTGGGGCTCCGCCGACCATCGGCGGTGTCAATTCGCCTAGGACGGTGGAGGTTCCGGCCTCGGAGTGGCGAGCGAACTCCACCCGTAGCCGCTGGCCGGGTAGGCGTGAGCCGTCGGGAGCTGTCGACTCTATCCGTCCGGCGACAGTCAGGATCAGCACCCGATGTACTGCATTGCGCTGTGCGGCAGCGAGATCCATTCGGTACCACTGTGTGGTCAGCTGGGTGCGCTGCGGCTCGCCGCTCGAATAGCTTCCGAGGACCGGTGTTCGCTCGGGGGCGAGACCGAATGGCAATGCGACTGTGCTTCCGTTTACGCCGGCCATTGCGGGTTCGGGCGAGCCGGGTCCTCCCGGTGGACCCCCGGTCGGGCCGGTCGGTGGTGTCCCGTTGGAACCACCTGGTGCGGAGCCGTTCGCGCCGGGCGTCGAGATGCCTCCGGCTGGGGGTGGGCCGCCGGGTGCGCCTCCGCCCGGGCCTGAGCCGCCGGGGCCTGAGCCGCTAGGTCCGCCTCCGCGCGGGTCTGGGCCGCCGGGTCCGCCAGGTGCTGGCCCTGAACCTGAAGGAGGCGTGGAGGATTGGCCGGGTCCGGGATCGGGCGCGAGGCTTCCGACACCGTTGGGGGTGAAGCCGGTGTTCTCGGCGGCCAAGCCCTCGGCGACGGTCCCGCTGACCGGGGTGAGCAGCGAGTCCGCGGTGTTGGTCTCGACGAGAACGTCATCAGCCATGGCGCACTTGTCACCGGTGAGCGCGCGTAGATTCGACAGACCCACTGAGTAGGCCGGGTACTGCGAAATAGCTGCAGAGGCAAGGGAACCCACTTCGAACAACACCATGGCCGCTGCGGCGACGGTGAGTGGCGCGACCGCAGGTGTCCGGCGATATCGCCGACTGCCGCCTCGACTGGCGACAGCGCCCGCGCGGCCACGATCTATGACGCGGCCGCTGTCAGTACCTGTACCCGCGGCCCGGTCGGCACTCTGTGCGCCCTTGCCGTGGGCATGGTCGCCGTCGCCGTCGGCGGTAACCAACGGCGAACGGTAGTACTGGCAGAACGCAGCGACGAGGGCTACGCCTGTTGCGGCGAGGAAGAAGGTCGATACTTCGACGCCGCCGATCGAGGGAGCGCGGTCGGGCCAGGGGACTCCGTAACCCGAGACGTACCACCAGCCGTTGGATCCGGTGAAGCTCACGGCGAGCACGAACAGTACGGCGGCAGCGAACAGGGTTCGGAGGTAGTTGGGGGTTCGGATCAGAGCCACGGCGGTGATCGCGGCGAGGGCGGCGGCCAGGCCTGCGTAGACGCCGAAGTGGTGGGTCCATTTGGTGGGGGTGAACATCATCAGCAACAGCGCCATGAACACGACAGCGAGAATTCGGGTTACCGGGCCACGGGCGGTTGCGGGGATGCGGCGCAGGGTTGCGAGGATGCCGACGGCGAGGCATAGGAGCATCGCGAGGACGCCGAAACGGCGGGCCAGGGAGCCGTCGGGGTTGACCGAGAGCAAGGAATCCCAGCGGGTGCGTTCTTCGAACCAAGACATGTCGGGGCCGACGAGTTGGCGCACGCGGGTGGCTTCGAGGACGGTCGAGAGGGTTTGGTCGGCGAAGACCACGACCAGCACGAGGGTGCCCGCTGCGAGGATCGGGGCCACGAGTGCGGCGTACCGCAGGAACGTGGGCTTGCCACCCGAAGCGGGTGTGGCGCGGGCGACGATGGTACGGAGTACCGGTCGTGAACCGGCCAATAGCGCTGCCACACAGATCAATCCGGTCGGACCGGCCGCGAGAGAGAATGCGGCGATCAGTACCGCGACGGCGGCAGGGAGTAATCGCCGGGTGGCGATCGCTCGTTCCATCGAGCACCAGGTGAGCAGTACGCCCACCGCGATCAGCGGTTCGGGGCGTAGGCCGTTGTTGTAGGGCAGCCAGATCGACAGGAACACCAACGCGGCGGTCCAGCGCGCCACCGGCGAAACGGCACCAGAACCTAGGCGCGGCAACACTTCCCGACTGATCACCAGCCAGCACACGAACCCGGCGAGCAGCGCGGGCAATCGCATCCATAGCCCGATCTCGCTGACACGCGTCGTCTGCGCGAGCACTTCATACGGCCACCCGAATGGTGCCTCGGCGACCTGGAACCACCGGTAGTAATTGGCGGTGTATCCCGCTTCTTTCGAAGCGCGCGCCATCGTGAGGATGTAGCCGTCGTCAGAACTGTTGGCGCCCAACACATGCCAGACCGTCAACGTTCCCGCGACCACGGCATCGAGGCTGGTGAACCGCCACCAGCGTGCGGGCAGCACGCGACGCCAACGACGTCCATCGCGAGTGTCGTTGCGGTGCAAGCAGATCAGCGCGAGCAGCGCGCACAGCACCGCACCGATGATCGCCGCCAGCTTCCATCCACTCGGACTCGATGAGAACCGCGTATCGATCTCGGCGTGTAACCGAGCATCGCCCATCCGCCCGCGATCCAGCTCGGTATAGACCCCGACCACTTGCGGCCGCACGTCAGCGTCCACCGTTGTCTTCATCGGGGATCCGTCTGCCCGCTTCAAACCGGTGAGTTCCGCGGTCGTACTCGATGCCGTCGAAACCACCGTCAACGCACCACACGCCGCCGCAACACCGGGCCCGCCCCTCGGAGCAGTCGGCGCGGTGGATGGCGGCGCACCATTGGGAGGAGCCGCGCCAGTGGGCGGTGCGCTGCCAGCAGGAGGCGACCCCGGCGGCGGCCCGCCACCTGGCATCCCGGAGGCAGGCGCGGCACCGCCGGGAGGCGCGCTCCCGGCCGGAGGACCACCGTGCGGCGGTGCGCTTTCCTCGGCGGGTGCGGGGCCGGATGGTGGGCCAGATCCTGCGGGCTGACCCTCACCGGCGGAACCCGAGACCTGCGAAGGACCCCCTGCGATATCCGCGATAGGCGCACTCAACAACAGCTTGTCCCGCAACACAACCGACAACGTCCGCCCAACCCCGGGCCGATCCTCGATCCGCGCGACCAACCCCTTCGACCCGGCTCGCGGCGCCTGCGCGGGAACCGTGGAAAGCACTGTCCCACCCGACAAATCGAGCAACGCCGTGCACGGAATGCTCACGTCGAGCGACAACGGCACATAACCCACCAGCGGCGCGCTCACCTGCATCGACTGCGGCTGCGGCCAATCCAGGCTCGCGCGTTGCTGCTGCACCGGCAGCAACGGAGTCGCCACCGCCAGCACCACGCCCAGCGCCCCCGCCGCGATCCCGATTTTCTGCACTCGGCCGAAGCCGGAAGAATCTCCACCCACGAATGACGATGCTAGCCATGGTGAGTGGATCAGTGTGGACGGCGTAGCTCGGTGACGGCGATGCGCGCGGCTTCACCGATGGCGGCGTCGACCGCAGGCAGCATCGGATCGGCGCGGGCGGCACGCGTGAAAACCGCGACGGCGACCGGTGTTTCGCCGGGGAACTCGATGACGGCGACCTCGTTGCGGATCACGCCGATGGTGCCGGTCTTTCCCGCGACGAGGACTCCGCGGTGCGGGAACGCGGCCGCTATGCGGTGCAGCCAGACCTGCTTGCGCATCACCGTACGCGCGAATTCGGAACTGGCGGCGGACAATACGTCGCCCGACCACAACTTCGACAGGAAGCGGGTCATCTCTTCGGGGGTGGTCGCGCTCGCGTAGGACGGGTCGTAGGCCGAGACCGTCCATGCCTCGTCGTTGTCGGCCAAAGCCGCGAAAGCTTCTGCGGTGCTGTGGGTATCGGTGTCGCGAACGAGGCTGCGGTACTGGTCCACGGTCCCGCCGAGGATACGAGTGTCGGTGAGGCCGAGTTCGTCGATGAGGTCGCTCACCGCTGCGAGGCCCACCTCACCCAGCAGCACGTCGGCGGCGGCATTGTCGGACACCGTCATCATCGAAGTCGCCAGGTCGCGCCGGCTGATTTCTACCGGATCATGCAGTGCCGCAATGCCGGTCGGGCCTGGCGTGCATTCGGTGGGGTCGATGGTGAGCCGCTCGGCAGGGTCGATCCGGCCCCGGTCGACCTGTCGCAGGAACGTCGCGAACAGCACGAGCTTGTATACCGACGCGAACACCACCCGGTCACGCCCACCGACCGAAACCTCGTCGGGCGAACCGTCGCAGCGCCGTGCGTGTAACCAGCCGACGCAGCCCGCGTCCGCGAACACCGCACGAATTCGAGTCGCCGCAGCATCGAGCCGATCGCCTGTGAGGGAAAGGCTTTGACCTGTGTCGAACTGGTCCGAACGCCGACCATCCGAACGGCTCATCGCAACCGCTCCCGATACAGCACCCGATCCAGTACATCGGCCTGATCAGCGGCATCCGCGCGCCGAATCACCCTCACCCGCACCGCAATCGACTGCGGCGCCAACGTCAACCACGCCACTCCCGGTGTCGGCGTGGGAGGTGCGGCGGTCACCCCGAAGCTGGTACCCGCGGCGACAGCGGCCAGCACCGCCCGATCGTCGGCGGCGGCCAGCGGCGGTGCGTCCAGGCCGCGTTCGCGCAGCAGGTCGACAATGCTGTCGAAGGCGGGCGGGTTGGCGGCGCGTGGCGGATGCGCGAAGTTCAGCCCGGCGAGCATCGGAAACGTCGGCCGCTCGGCGGTGGTGGTGCGGTGCTCGGCCGGCACCACCAGCCAGCGCGGCAACTTCAACACCGGCCCTGCCTCGACGCCGTCCACCAGCGCCGGATGCTCGATCACCGCCACATCGCACACCCCCGACCGCACCTGCGCGACCAGATCGACGGTCGTGCCCAGCGCGGTCGCCACATTCCCACCCGCGGCACGCAGGCCCGTCACACACGCGGCGACCAAACGGTCGGGCAGCGCACTGGTCGCCGCGAACCGCACGGTGCCGCTGAGCTGCGCGATCCGCTGTGACTCGGCGAGCAACCGGTCGGCGTCGTCGACGAGCAATCGGGCGCGCGGCAGCAGATGCCTGCCCTCGGTGGTGAGCAACGCGCCCTGATTGGTGCGGCGGATCAATTCGACGTCGAGGTGCTGTTCGAGGCGGCGCAAACCCTGCGACAGGGGTGGTTGGGTCATGTCCAGCGCCGCTGCCGCCTTCCCGAAATGGCCCTCGTCCGCGACAGCGACGAAGAACCGGAGGTGGCGGATCAGATCCATCAAGCCATTGAACCAGCGCGCTTGCCGCGACTTGGTCGAACGGCCATGACGAGCAGGTAGTGCGCGACGTTCGGAAGAGATTTAGCGGTGTCTACCTGCGGTGATATCGAGTTCGACTCGTCCAGGGCACTGTCCGATATTGGCATGGAAGCGGCCGATGATGATGTTGTGCACCAGTGACTACCTCCGCACTGAAGCGACCCCTTTTGCGAACTCGGTTGGCTGCCGTCGCCCTGGCGGCATCGGCGGTGACTTTCACCGCCTGCGCGAGCAGTGAGGTCGAGCATGCCCCCAGCGTGTCACCGTCTGTACCAACAGAATTCGCGGCTTTGGAAGCGAAATATGGTGCCCGACTGGGGCTGTCGGTGGTCGATACCGGCAGCGGCGCGAGGGTGAACTATCGCGAAAACGAACGCTTCGCAATGGGTTCGACCTTCAAGGGTTTGGCGTGTGGCGCTCTGCTGCAGGCACATCCGTTGTCCACCGGCTACTTCGACCAGGTCATCCACTACACGTCCGCCGACATCGTGGTGAATTCTCCCGAGACCGAGAAGCACGTCGACACCGGCATGACCGTGTCCGCGATCTGTCACGCGGCAATCACCGTCTCCGACAACACCGCTGGAAACATCGTCCTTCGAATGCTGGGTGGCCCAGCAGGATTCACCGCATTCCTACGCACACTCGGCGACACCGTCACGCGCCTGGACCGCTGGGAACCCGAACTCAACGCCGCCATCCCCGGCGACGAACGCGACACCACCACCGCCGCCGCCCTGGCCGCCGACTACCGCGCTCTGGTCCTCGGCACCGCCCTCGCCGACCCTGAACGCGCCCAGCTCGCCGACTGGCTGCTGGCCTCGACCACCGGCGCGAAACGCATCAAAGCAGGCCTGCCCGCCGACTGGAAAGTAGGCGACAAGACCGGCACCCCGTCCTACGGCTCAGCCCTCGACGTCGCCGTCGCCTGGCCGCCCGGCCGCCCACCCCTGGTGCTCGCGGTGCTCACCACCAAGCCCGACCGCGACGCCGCACCGTCCAACGAGCTCGTAGCGGAGGTAACGAAGATCGCCGTCGGGCAGATATGAACCCAGTCACCTCTTGTCACCCGTTGCGCCATCTCGGCCCCACTGACCAGGAGATATCCATCATGACGCGAACCCACACCGCGACCGCACGCAAAGCCCTCGGCGCCACGGCGATCATCGCTGGCCTCGCCGCAGTGGTCGCCCCGCCCGCGACCGCCTCCGTCACCACCATCTCGATCGCCCCCTCGGCCACCTTCGGCCTACACCCCTACGGCACCGGCTGCTCCTACACCGTCAACGTCACCGTCGACGACAACACGAAAACGGTCTACTTCTACGAAGAAGGCCAGGGCCCCAGCGGCTTCTCCGAAGCAGTCCCCGTCAACGGCGTAGCCAGCACCACCTGGGTCCCCTCCCGAACCGACATCACCTACATCTACGCCGTCCAACCAGAAGCCTGGCCCGAGACCCGCTTCCCCGTCAGCGTCGGCACCGGCATAGACACCGGCTCCGCCTGCATCGCCTTCTGAACCAACCCCGACGTACACGCCAGATCATCTAGGCTGACTCGCACAGACATTCGAGTGGTGGGAGTTGGCATGACTGTGGAACTGATGAATCCGGACGGGCTGCCCAAGCCGGAGGTATACCGACAGCTCTCGATCGCGACCGGTTCGCGGCTGGTCTTCCTCGCCGGGCAGGTCGCGCGTGATGCCGACGGAAACCCGGTTGGCGCAGATGATTTCGCGGCGCAGGTCGAGCAGGCTTACCTCAATGTCGGTACCGCGCTCGCGGCCGTCGGGGGTTCGTTCGACGATGTCGCGAAGCTGACGATCTACGTCGTGGACTGGGGCCCGGAGAAGTTTCCGCTGCTCGGTGAGGGTGTGGCGCGGGCGGCGGCGAAGTTGGGGGTGGATCCGGTCAAGCCGATCACGTTGATCGGGGTTGCCGCGCTGGGGGAGCCGGATCTGCTTGTCGAGGTCGAAGCGACAGCTGTGCTCGACTGAGGATTATGCACTCCGGACATCAGCACCTCGGCTGCCGCCGAGCGGTAATGGCTTGGCGCCATGCCGAATTCGCATTGCTATCACGGGCGGGCATTGTCCTGGCCTGTTGCGCACTGCTGGCTAGCTGCGCTGAGCAGACTGCGCCTGAGTCACTCGCCGGCGGTGCGGCGATTCCGGCGGGGGTGACATTCGCCGCGGAAGTGGCGGTTACTGACGCCGCGGCGAAGGTCACATGGCGTTTGGACAATCGCAGTGATCGAGAAGTGCTTGTGCCGATTCGGATCGAGCGCATGGGATCCATACCGCCTGGGGAAGTGTACGTGGTCCCGGCAGGTGACTATGTGGAACTCGCGCAACGCTTCTTCGAATGGCCCGCCGATGTCGGGGAGTTGTACGTGTCGCCGTCAGTCGATGTACTCCGGGTACGTCCGGGCACGACAGAGTCACGAACTATTGACGTGCCTCGCCCGTTCCTTCTCAATCACCCGTTCTACGTCGGTAGCGAGCCGAAGCTGCCGAGACGGCCCGCGGGTGTGGTGTTCTGTCTCGGGGTAATCGCGGAGCCGTACCCGCCGCCGTTGGCACTGCGCTCATACGACGGTAGGGAATTGGGGAGCCATGGGTCGGCAGTCTTCGCGCTTCAGCATCGCTTCTGCGCGGACCCGATAGCGATCGATTGAAGGGAGTCTTCTAGAGCTAACCTGTTCTCATCCTGATCGATCGGAACCCCTTGCGCCTTCGTTGGATTGTCGCGCCTATCGCTGCCGCGTCCGCGCTGGCTCTGGTGGCGTTCGGTGTTCGCGATACCGAGACCGAGTGGTCCAGTGCGTGGGCGACGTCGGTGCAGTATCCGATTTATCAGAACTGGTCGGCAATGGGGTTCTCGGATCAGACTGTGCGGCAGGTGGTTCGGTTGTCACAGGAGGGTTCGCAGGTTCGGGTTCGGTTGTCCAATCGCTATGGGGAGTACCCGCTGCCGGTGAAGGCGGCTACTGTTGCGCGCAGTGTGGGGGGTGCGGCTGTGGCTCCGGAGTCGGTGCGGCCGTTGATGGTTGGTGGAAACTCCGACTTTGTGGTCGCGCCCGGCGAAGAAGTGGTCAGCGATGCGGTGGAAACGGTCGGGTCGTCGATGGCGGTGACGTTGTATCTGGCCCAGCCCACCGGTCCGGCCACGCAGCACGGGCAGGCGATGACCACCACCTACCGGGCCGCGGGGGATCACAGTGCGGACCCGGCGGCGGTGGCGTTCACCGAGAGTTCTCAGTCCTGGTACTACCTGGCGGGCGTCGACACTGTGCGGCCGAAAGACTCCAAAATCACTGTGGCATTTGGTGATTCGCTCACCGATGGTTATCGCTCCACCGTGAACGCGGATCAGCGTTACCCCGATCAGCTGGCTGCGGTCGGTCACCACGGGCCGGTGGTCAACGCCGGGATCAGTGGCAACAAACTGCTGACCGACTCGAATGTGTTGGGCGACAACGCCATCGCCCGGTTCCGGCGCGATGCGCTCGATCAGCCGGGAGTCGGCACCGTCGTGGTGCTGATCGGTATCAACGACATCGGTCTATCCGGTAGCGCGGGCCCGGACGGTATCGTCTATCCGCTCGTTTCCACCGATCAGCTCATCAACGGATACCGCGACCTGATCACCCAGGCGCGCAACAGGGGCGTGCGCATCGTCGGCGCGACCATCCCGCCGTTCGCCGGGTCGACGTATTACGCGGTGGAGAAGGAGCGAATGCGCACCGACGTGAATACGTGGATACGCGAGTCGGGTGCCTTCGACGAGGTGGTCGACGTCGACCGCGCGCTGGCCCAACCCGGTGATCGCGCGCACCTGGCGGCGCAGTTCGACTCCGGTGATCACTTGCACCCCAACGACTCCGGCTACCGGACGGTCGCCGCCACCATCGCGCCGGCTCTGCACAGCTGACCAGCGCCGATACTGACCCGTAACCCAACAGCCGGTGAACCCTGGTCTGCCGAGTGGCAGCCGGGGCGGGGCCTCGATATGCTCGACCCGATTCCGAAACAGGCTGCCTTGCTGCGTGTTTGATGACCACCTATGGCCGGGGGCTTGTGAGTACTGCGGACGTACTGCCGATGACACAGACGGTTTCTGCACCGGAGAAGTCCGGTGGCAGTGCCGGATCCGTGGTGCTGGGGGCCGCGGTCGCGGTGGTGGCGATCGCCGCGGTGACCGCGCTGTTCGCACCGTCGAACATCGGCATCCCGATCCTGGCCGCCGCCGTGACCGCGGCGCTGATCGGGGCACCGGCGATCGCGTTCGCGCTGCGCCAACGCGCACAGGCGCGCGCGAACCTGGCCGCCGCGCAGCGAGCCGAACAGCAACTGACCGCCGCGACCTCCGAAGCCGCCGCGCGGTTGACGCAGGCCGAGGAGCACACGGCCGGATATGCCTGGGAGGCACAGGAAAACGCGCGTCGCGGTGCCGCCGCCCTTGCCGCGTTCTCCGGTGCCGCCGGCCGCATCCAGGCGATGACCACCTCCATGCTGGCGGAGTTGCGCGAGATGGAGCACCGTCACGCCGACCCGCGCGTGCTCACCGACCTGCTGCACATCGACCACCGCACCGCTCAGGCCGGCCGCCTCGCCGACAGTATCGCGGTGCTCAGTGGCGCTCGCACCGGGCGCCGCTGGGCCAAACCCATTGCGATGGAGTCGATTCTGCGCGGCGCGATGGGTCGTGTGGCCGGATACCAGCGCGTGCGTTTGCGGGCGATCGCCGACATCGGTATCGCCGGGCACGCCGCCGAGGGCGTGATGCATACCCTGGCCGAACTGCTGGACAACGCCTGCAATTTCTCCCCGCCCACCACCGAGGTGCACGTCTACGCCGCGGAAGTGCCTGCGGGAGTGGTGATCACGATCGAGGACAGCGGTCTGATCATGAGCGACTCCGCGTTGCGTCGCGCCGAAGCCGCGGTCACCGGGCGCGATCACAAGGGCAAGGGCGCCGACCTGGCGACGCTGTCGGGCACCCGCCTCGGGCTGGCCGTGGTCGGGCACCTGGCGCGCAAACACGAACTCACCGTGTCGTATCGACCCTCGGCCATCGGTGGCACCGCCGTGGTGGTCGTGGTCCCGCGCGAACTTACCGCGCGCGCGGAACGTCGCAGTCGCAACACCGCGCCGCGCGTCGCCGAACCTGCGACATTGAGTCAGTTCGACAACCCGATTCCGCGTCAAAGTGCTACTGGCACAATGTCACTGGGCGATACCGGCCCGATCAACATCATCGATCCGGCCGATCAACACACACCATCCAACGGCACACTGCCGAAGCGCCGCAGAGGCGACACCCTGGCCCAAGTCCACCCCGAAGGAATCACCACCACACCTGCCACTCCTGCCCCACCGGCCAAGCCCACCGCACTGGGCGCCTTCCAGCGTTCCGCGCCGGGCCGCACCGCTTCCGACCCACTGGAGGACCGATGACCACCACCGCCCCGGCCGATCTCGGCTGGCTGCTCGAGAAACTGCTCGCCCGCACCCCACGCGCCAAACATGCGCTGCTGCTGTCGGGTGACGGGTTGAAGATCTGCCACACCCCCGAACTCGATGTCGATCGCGCCGACCAGCTCGCCGCGATCGCCGCCGGGTTCCAGAGTCTGGCGCACGGGGCCTCCGTCGAGTTCGGTGACGGGCGTGGCGGAGTTCGCCAGTCGATGACCGAGTTCTACGGCGGCATTTTATTCGTGGTCGAGGCGGGGCGCGGCGCGCATTTAGCGGTGGTCGCCGCCGAGGACGCCGACGCGGGCCTGGTCGGGCACACGATGCACGAGCTGGTCGAACAGCTCGGCGAGCACATGGCCGCGCAGCCCCGACGGGGTGTGACCGATTGACCAGGGCGGCACGCGACGACGATCCCGACCGCTTCTACACCTTGACCGGCGGTCGAGCGCCCGCCACCGACGACTTCGACCTGGTCACGCTGGTGGTCGCGGAGTCGGGGCCCAGCGCCGGGATGTCCTCGGAGCAGGCCGCGATCCTGGACATGTGCGCGGCGCCGACCGCGGTCGTGGAGATCGCCGCCGAGCTGCGGCTGCCCGTCGGCGTGGCCACCGTGCTGCTGTCGGATCTGCTCGCCGAAGGCAAGATCACGATCCGACCCCCGTTGTCGGCGGCGATGTCGCTGGACCTTTCCACCCTCGAGAAGGTGCTCGTTGGACTTCGCAAGCTCTGAGAACGTGCCGACGCGGGCGCGAGCACCGCTGCACAGCACGGCGAAACACGGGCTGAAAATCGTGGTCATCGGCGGATTCGGTGTCGGCAAAACGACATTGGTGCGATCGGTGAGCGAGATCCGGCCCTTGGACACCGAGGCCACCATGACCGACGTGAGCGCGGGCGTGGACGACACCACCGGCGTGCCGGGCAAGTCGACCACCACGGTCGCCTTCGACTTCGGGCGCATCACCCTCGACGAAGAGCACGTGCTCTATTTGTTCGGAGCGCCTGGGCAGCAACGGTTCTGGTTCCTGTGGGACCGGCTGTTCACCGGTGCGCTGGGCGCGATCGTGCTGGTCGACCAACGTCGGATCAGCGATTCCTGGTACGCGATCGACCGGCTCGAACACCAGAACACGCCGTTCGTGGTGGCCTGCAACGACTTCGGGGAGACACATGCTCCGGACGAGGTTCGCGAGGCGCTGGACCTGGATCCCGCGGTGCCGCTGGTGATGTGTGACGCGCGCTCGCGCGAATCGAGCAAGCAGGTGCTGATCAGCCTGATCGAGCACCTGTATTCCGCTGTCCCCCAGGGAGAACCCGTCACATGAGCACACCGACCGGCTGCCCGATCACCGGCGCGGTGCCGTTGAGCGGTCCTGAATTCCACATCGAACCGCACGAGGTCTACCGGCGGATGCGCCGCGATCACGGGCCCGTCGTCGAGGTGGATCTGGGCGGATTCCCGGCGTGGCTGATCATCGGCTATCGCGAACTGCACCAGGTGACCAGCGATCCGCTGCTGTTCCCGCGCGACGTGTCGCTGTGGAATCAGTGGGGCAACGTGCCCGCGGACTGGCCGTTGCTGCCGATGGTCGGGCAGCCCATGCCCTCGATCTACTTCACCGCCGGTGCCGAACATCGCAGGCACCTGGCGATGGTCGAACCCGCGCTGGACGCGGTCGACCACTTCGAATTGCGCCGTGCCTGTGAGGAAATCGCGGACCGGTTGGTCGACGGGTTCTGTGGTCGCGGCACCGCCGACCTCATCGCGGAATTCGCCATGAAGCTGCCCGTGCTGGCGCTGGCCCGCATCCTCGGCCTGCCCGACACCGATGCCGACGACCTCGCCCTGGTGATCAAGATGCTCGCCGACGGCGGCGCCGACGCCCAGGCCGGACACGCCCGCTTCGCCGAACACATGGCGCGACTGGTCGCGACCAAGAAGGCCCGTCCCGCAGGGGATTTGGTGTCGCTGATGTTGGCCGACCCGGAGCCGTTCACCGACGAGGAATACATGATGGACCTGATGGCGATCACCGCCGCGGGTCACCTGCCCACCGCCGACTGGCTCGGCATCTCGATGCGTCTGATGCTCACCGACGACCGCTTCGCGAACTCGCTGGGCGGCGGCAGACGCAGCGTCGGCGAGGCCATGAGCGAAGTGCTCTGGGAAGAGGGACCGACCTCGATTCTGGCCGGTCGGTGGGCCGCACGCGATACGCGTCTGGGGGACAAGACGATTCGCGCGGGAGACATGCTGTTGCTCGGTCTCGCCGCGGCGAATCTCGATCCCCATGTGCGACAGTCGTTTTCCGAGGGGGGATCCGTGCCCACAGGCAACAACGCGCACTTCGCCTTCAGCTACGGCGAATACCGCTGCCCTTTCCCCGCCCAGCAGATCGCGGAGATCATCGCCAGGACCGGCATCGAGGTGCTGCTGGACCGGCTGCCCGACATGGACCTGGCAGTGCCCGCCGACCAGCTCACCCGGCGACCCTCAGCTTTTCTTCGTGGCATGACCGCACTGCCCGTTCGTTTCACACCAGTTCGACCCGTCGGAGGTTTTTCGTGAGTTCCACCTGTCCCTTTGCCATCGATCCCATGGTCGGTGACCTCAACGGGGAGACCGCCCGACTTCGTGAGCTCGGCCCGATCACCCAGATCGACCTGCTCGGCGTGCCCGCCTGGACCGTCACCGATCACGCGATCGCCCGCCAGCTGACCACCGACTCCCGGCTGGTCAAGGACATCAACGCGTGGAAGCTGTACACCGACGGCGTGGTGACCACCCAGTGGCCGCTGATCGGCATGGTCCTGGTCGACCGGTCGATGTTCAGCGTCGACGGGGCCGAGCACCGCAGGCTGCGCCTGAAGACCGCGCAGGCGCTGGCCCCGCGCCGGCTCGAGGAACTGCGTCCGGTGATCGAGCAGCTCACCGCCGACTTACTCGACGATCTAGAGGCCGCGGGCGCCGACGGTGCGCCGGTCGACCTCAAGGAGATCTTCGCCTACCCGCTGCCGATGCGCGTGGTCGGTGACCTGATGGGCGTCGCGCGCGAAGACCACGCGCAGCTGCTGGACTGGTACAAGAAGTTCTTCTCGGTGATGACCCCGCAGGACGAGCGGCTGGCGATCATCGGCGGCCTGGACGTGTACTTCACCGACCTGGTCCGGGCGAAGATCGCGAATCCGGACGACGACCTGACCTCGGCGTTCATCACCGCCGACGAGGGTGGTGAGCCGCTCACCGAGGAAGAGGCGATCGGCAACATCAAGGCACTGGTCGCCGCCGGGCACGAGACCACCGTCAGCCTGATCATCAACACCGTGCGCGCGCTGCTGGGCCACCCCGAGCAGTTGGCGAAAGTCCTTGCGGGCGAGGTGGAATGGAAGCAGGTCATCGAGGAGTCGCTGCGCTTCGACGGTCCGGTGTCGCATCTGCTGATGCGGTTCGCCGCGGAGGACATCCAGGTCGGTGACACCCTGATCACCAAGGGCGACGGGGTGGTGATGTCCTACCGGGCCGTCGGCCGCGACACCGCCGTGCACGGGGACACCGCCGACGAGTTCGACGTGACCCGGTCAACCGCCAACCGGCACTTGGCATTCGGGTACGGGCCGCACATCTGCCCGGGCGCGGCACTGTCGCGTCTGGAAGCCGCGATCGCGCTGCCCGCGCTGTTCGCCCGCTTCCCGGATCTGCGACTCGCGGTGCCCGACAGTGAGATCGGCAATCTGCCGGTGCTCACGCAGAACGATCTGGCCGCGTTGCCGATCATCTTGAAGTGATCGATCGTCGCGCCCGGCGAACTGTCGCGGGGCGCGACATCGTGCCTACAGGCCCAGATCGCGGCCGATCAGTTCCTTCATGATCTCGTTGGAACCCGCCCAGATCTTGGTGACCCTGGCATCCATCCACGCACGCGCGACCCGGTATTCGCGCATGTAGCCGTAGCCGCCGTGCAGCTGCACGCACGCGTCGAGCACATCGTTCTGCACCTGCGCCGACCACCACTTCGCCTTCGCGGCGTCGACAGCGGACAGCTCGCCGTCAGCGTGCGCGGCGATGCCCTGGTCGACGAACGCCTGTGTCACTTCGATTTTGGTGACCAGTTCGGCGAAAAGGAACTTGTTGTACTGGAAGCTGCCGATCTGCTGACCGAAAGCCTTGCGCTCCTTCGCATACTGCAGCGTCTCGTCCAGAATCGCCGCGGCGTGTGCGAGATTGGACACCGCGGCGCCGATGCGTTCCTGCGGCAGGCGCTCCATCATCGCGATGAAACCGCGGTCGACCTCGCCGATCCGGTTGGCGTCGGGCACGCGCACATTGTCGAAAAACAGTTCGGCGGTGTCGGATTCGGGCTGACCCACCTTGTCGAGCTTGCGCCCGCGAGTGAAGCCGTCCATCCCGTTCTCGATCGCGAACAGGGTGATGCCCTTGGCCTTCTTCTCCGGGCTGGTACGCGCGGCCACGATCACCAGGTCGGCGTTGAAACCGTTGGTGATGAACGTCTTCGAGCCGTTGACGATCCAGTCGTCACCATCGCGCACGGCAGTGGTCTTCAGTGCGGCCAGGTCCGAACCACCCGAGGGTTCGGTCATGCCGATGGCGGTGATGATCTCGCCGGTGCAGAACTTCGGCAGCCAGCGCTGCTTCTGCTCCTGGGTGGTCAGCTCCACCAGGTATGGCGCGCACACGTCGTAGTGGATGCCGAACGAAGACGCCACCGCCGCACCGGATTTGGACAGCTCCTCGGCGAACACCGCGTTGAACCGGTAGTCCCCGGCGTCGCTGCCACCGAACTCCTCCGGCACACCGAGGCCGAGGTAACCCAGTTCGCCTGCCGCAAGCCAGGTTTCGCGATCGATGGCTCGCTGCTCGGTGAACCGTTCGGCGTTGGGCTCGATCGAACGCTTGACGAACTCGGCAACCGACGCGCGAAACGCATCGTGATCCTCGGTGAACAGCGAACGCTTCATGATGTCCTCATCGTTGGCTTGCGACTTGTCGCCACCATGATTCCTACACTGTACGAATCCCGCAACCACGGGCAACGGATTGTGCTCCGACAACAAAAAACTCCCCGGTCACAATGACCGAGGAGTTCTCGCTGTAGCCCCGACGGGATTCGAACCCGCGCTACCGCCTTGAGAGGGCGGCGTCCTAGGCCGCTAGACGACGGGGCCAGAACAACAGCTCACCAGGGTGAACCGCGCGGACCTACCATAGTCGACGACCGGGCGTTCGACCAAAACGGCTGGTCGGCCGACCGGCCCCGTGCTACCTGGCGATGACGGAGGGTTCTCCCGGCGAGCGGGTAGCCGCCGCTTCCAGGGCGGCGCGGATGACCGGGGCGCCGTGCTCGACGAACTCGGCGATCGGTGCGGCGAGCGCTTCGGGCAGGACGTCGGTGTGCCAGACGAACCGGGTTCTGCCGTCGGCGGTGGCAACGGCCTGCATCGAGGCGTTGTGGTGGGAGGGGTGCAGGTCGCCGCCGACCGCGCAGTAGGCGACGCGTCTGGTGGCCGGGTCGAGGTCGACCAGGCGTTCGGCCACCACGGTGCCGTTGGCGAAAGTGACTGTGCGGGTGTCGCTGTCGACTCGGGTGTCGGTGACGAAGCCAGGGGCCAGGCGTTCGTGCACCGCGCCGAAGTCCTTCAACACGTCCCATACCTGATCCGGTGTGGCATCGACGAGGAATTCTTTGTGCACGGATGCCATGGTCGTCTCCTTGTTCGGGGTCCTGCCCCCAGCATCCCCGCCCCGACGGCCCCGGTCTTGAACATTTTTGCGGCCGACTTGTCACACCCCGGGCGTACGGTCGATTCATGTTGTGCGCAGTGCCGATCGCAGCCCGACCGGACTTCACCGTGACCGCGGTGAACTGCCACGCCGACCACACCCGCTGGTCGGCGCCGCAGGCACGCCACGACCACCGCATCGTGCTCGTGCGGCGCGGCCGGTTCCGGCGGCAAGCCGACGGGGTGGCCGCCGACCTGGATCCCACCGTCGGATACGTGGGCGTGCCCGGCGAGGAAGAACGGTTCGCGCATCCCGCGGGCGGCGATATCTGCACCTCGATCAGCGTCACGCCCGAGTTCTGGGAGGGTTCCGCGGTCGCGCGGGCCCTGTACGTCGACGCCCGTGTCGCGTTGGCGCACCATCAGCTGCTCGAAGCCGGCGCCCGCGGTGACATCGACTACGCGGTGACCGAGGAACTGCTCGGACTCGTCGCAGCCGCCACCGGACAGCCGATGCCGAGTCGCCGTCGCGACGACGAGGCGACCGTCACCGCAGCTAGACAGGCCATCCTCGCCGGTGCACCGGAAGCCGCGGGGCTGCGGTCGCTGGCCGGACTGCTCGACGTCTCGCCCTATCGACTCAGCCGGGTGTTCTCCCAGCACATGGGCGTCTCATTGACCCGCTACCGCAACCGAGTCCGCGTCGGCCACGCCATGAACCGCCTCACCGACGGCGAAACCAGCCTCGCAGTGCTCGCCGCAGACCTCGGCTTCGCCGACCAAGCCCACCTGACCCGCACGATCGGCGAGCACCTCGGCCACACCCCCACCGCCCTGCGCCGATTACTCAGCAAGCACGTGGACCCGGCGATCCAGGAAAGAGTGGGGCGATGACCGGCACAGTGTCTTGTGGTCGGCACCGGTGCGTCCCATAATTGGCTGGTCGGTGCACCTATCCTCTCGAGAGAGTGGCCATGACAGCAGCATCTCGACGGGCCAGGATCAGGACCGGGGTGGTCGATCCGAGCCTGCATTGCCGGTTCGTGCCCGATTTCACCCAACGCAACACGCGGTTTCTCGCCGCGACGACCGGCGCCGATTCGCTATGGACCATCGACCATCTGATCGGTTTGTGGCCTTCGTCGTTGTGGAAGACGGCCCACACCGGCGGAGCCAGGGTCGTGCCGCACTCGGATGCGTACTACGACCCATGGACCCTGCTCGGGTACGCCGCCGCGCGCAACCGGTTCAGCAGGCTGCGGCTCGGCGTCGGTGTCACCGACGCGGGTCGGCGAAATCCTGCTGTCACCGCGCAGGCCGCCGCGACCCTGCACCTGCTCAGCGGCGGTCGAGCGATTCTCGGGATCGGGCCGGGGGAGCGCGAGAACAACGAGCCCTACGGCGTCGACTGGCAGCGGCCCGTCGCTCGCTTCGAAGAAGCCGTGGCGACGATCCGGGCGCTGTGGGAATCCAACGGCGAAGCCATCTCTCGCGATTCGGAGTTCTTTCCGCTGCGCGACGCGGTCTTCGCGCTGCCACCGCACCGCGGCACCCGCCCCGAACTCTGGATGGGCGCACACGGGCCACGAATGCTGCGCGCCGCGGGCCGATACGCCGACGCCTGGCTGCCCGCTTTCCCGAGCAGCCCGGCCGAATACCGTGACAAGCTGGCGGTGATCCGGTCCGCGGCCTCCGATGCCGGTCGCGACCCCGCATCGGTCCAGGCGGCAGGCTGGATGTTCGTCATCACGGCCCGCTCGGCGGCGATCGTCGAGGAGATCCTGCACTCACCACTGTGTCGCGTCTTCGCGCTCAGCGCATCGGCGCAAGCCTGGGCCCGACACGGTGTCGACCATCCACTGGGGCCCACGTTCACCGGCGCGCAGGACATCCTTCCGCAGACCATCGATGAACCCACCGCACTGGCCTACGCCGAGCTGGTCCCCGACTCGCTGTTGCGCGACTGGCTGGTCGTCGGCACACCCGACGAGGTCCTCGACCAGATCGCCGAACGCCGCGACCACGGCCTGACCTATGCGGTGATGGCCGACCTCGCGATCCTCCACCCGAGCCTGCGCACCGGTATGCGCGCGTCGACCTCCTTCGCGAAAGTTTTGCGTGGTGTCCGACGACTGTGAAAGGAGGTTGAGACTGCTGGCGAAAGAAGTGGCCGAGGTCGGCGCGGCCGAAGAGATCCGGGCCTTCTACGGCGATGGCCGAGTGCCGCTGCCTGAAGGTGTTGTCGAGCCCAGCGAATCCGAGCTGGCGGCAGTGGATGATATGCAGTGGTGAGCGAAGATTCGGTGCGTTTGGTCCGGGGCCTGCAGCGTTGACCTCGCGCTGGAGGAAGGGAAGGTGAGGCCATGACCAGCAAAGCGCGGCGTGGCGGGGTGAAGTTGACCAGTCTCTCCCAGCCGCTGTTCGGCGGGGCAGAGGCGATCAAGCGGGATCTGGTAGACCAAGGCGACGACCTGTATTCTCGAACATGTGATCGAGACCGTGCGCTACACCTATCGGTTGCGCCCGGGCGCGAAGGCGACGCGCGCACTCCTCGATGAGTGGCACCGCTGCCGGTACCTGTGGAACGAAGCGGTCCATCAGCAGAGGAAAGGTTACAAGCCCACCTTCTGCAAACTGTCGAAACTGCTCACCGAAGCCCGTGGTCGCGTGGCGTGGTTGCGCGCGGGATCCCAAGTCGCCCAACAGCAGACGTTGCGTACTTACGCCGCCGCGCTCAACGATTCCTACCGGATCGCCGGCCGTGGGCAGCCTACCGTGAAGGCCCGCAAGAACACGCTGCCGTCGCTGGAGTACACCCTCCGCGGATTCATGATTCGAGACGCTCGGCTACGGCTGCCCGGTGGTGTCATGGTCCCGGTCGTGTGGTCGCGGGACCTGCCGTCGGAACCCACCTCGGTCCGCGTCTATCAGGACTCGATTGGACACTGGTATGCCTCGTTCGTGGTCCGTCGAGACGTCGAACCGCTCGCCGAAGCCGACGGTGAGATCGGCATCGACTGGGGCGTGGCCACCACCGCGACGACCACCGACGCCGCCCACGATCTGCCCTTCGGTGGGCACCGGAAGCGATGTGCGGCGGAGTTGGCGAAAGCGCAACGGAAGATGTCGCGCCGTAAACGGCCTCGCGGGCAGGCTCCGTCGAAGGGCTACCTGCAAGCCCGGCGTCAAGCTGCGCGGTTGCACAAAAAGGCTGCCCGCCAGAACACCCATGTGTCTCGACAGTGGGCACGCGGCCTGGTGGCCGTCCATCAGATCATCGCGGTGGAGGACTTCAAACCGAAGTTCCTCGCTCGTTCCACAATGGCACGCAAGGCTGCGGATGCCGCTATCGGTGCGGCCAAGCGGGAATTGATCGAGCGTGGCGTGCGGGCGGGTCGGAAGGTGGTGTTGGTTCCGCCCGCGTTTACGACGATGACATGTTCGGGGTGTTTCGCGATAGCCAAGCAGCGCCTCGAGCTCGCCGAACGAACTTTCCGGTGCGAGTACTGCGGGTATATCGCGAACCGTGACCGGAACGCCGCCAGAGTGATTCTGGCCGCGGTAGATCCCGACCGTGCTGGTGTTGACGACGTAAGACGCCGCGTGTCACCTTCCGGGGATGCAGGCGGTGCGGTCCGAGTCAGAAATCCCGTGGTTACCGCTATCGGGAAGGGTTAAGCAGAAGAACCTGCCGACACACTCTCTGCGTGATGGCCGACGCGTCGTCGATGCGCTGGTTGATCCGGCACAGCGAGACCGTTCGACTGGTACTCGATCCGGTTGCACTTCCGGCCAGGACCTTCGATCGAGCGAAATGCAGTGTGTCGACCACGATTTCACCGTCGATGTGCCGGCCGTGGGCACAGACCCTCAGCGGATGACGGCCCAGATATGTCAGGCGGGGGAGTGGGAGCCGAATACCCCGGTGCAGGTGCTGCTGCACGGCGGCGCCTACGACCACCGCTACTGGGATCTCCCCTTCCAGCCCGACACGTATTCCTATGTCCGGCAGGCTGTTCGAGCCGGACACGTGACGGTGAACATCGACCGGCTCGGCTACGGGCGCAGCAGCAGACCTGACGGCCAGGTCCTCGATTTCGACGCGGGTGCCGACGCGGTGCACAAGGTCGTGGCGCAGCTCCGGGCCGGTGCGGTGGGGCCGGGTGCGCGCACCGTGGTGCTCAACGGGCATTCGATGGGTGGGATCGTCGCGGTGCGTGCGGCGGCGCTCGGGGATGTCGACGCGGTGATCGTCAGCGGAATCCCACCCGAACCCGACGCCGGTCAACCCGATGACGATGGACCCGACGACGACCGGAGTCGCTACCAATTCGTCTCGGCCGCAAAGGATCCCCGCTTCGCCGACAACCCGTGGAGCGCCGGCTACCTCACCACCGGCCCCGGCACCCGCATGGAAGCCTTCCACTACCCCGGCACCTATGACCCGGCCATCCCGGCTGTCGAGGAGGAAATCGCCGACACCCTAGCCATCGGCGAACTACGTTCCGTCCGGCCGGACCCAGGCACCGCCGATGCACCACCGTCCGCGAAATCCGAGGTCCCCACCGCTTACGTACTCGGCCGCCACGACACTATCGCCTGCCCTGCCGGCGACTGCGCTACGGACCCGCGCGCAGCGACCGCCGACCGCATCATCGAATCCAGCGGCCACTCGATCAACGCGAGTTCCGGCGCCGCCGATTTCTACCGCTGGACCTTCGACTGGCTCCGCGGCCGAGGAATCGGCTGAGGACCAGGGCGATCACGTCGACAGCCCACTGGCATGACGGTGCCAGTGGGCTGTTCACCTGTTCGTGGGAGGTCAGCTACCCAGCGACGCCACGCCCGCTTGAGCGAACTTCTCATCCATGTCGCCACTCGGCGCACCCGCCACGCCGATGCCGGCGATGGGGGCGTTGTTGGACTTCACCGGCGCACCGCCGCCGAGGAACAGGGTGCCGTCGATGTCAGCCAGGTGGGGGGCGGACTCGAGGCGCTTGGCCAGTTCGGTGGTGGGGGCGTTCCAGGACACGGCGGTGAAGGCCTTCTGCTGGGCGGCGTCGTAGGACTGCGGGCCCGCGCCGTCGCCGCGCAGGGTGACGATGACATTGCCGTTGCGGTCGACCACGGCCACGCTGACGCGCTGGTTCTCCTTGGCGGCGGCGTCGAGGGCGGTCTGGGCGGCCTTGGTGGCGGCGGCGATCGACAGGTGGGTGGACTGGTTCAGGTTGGCGTCGGCGACGTTGGCGACGACGGGGGTGCGGGTCGAGGCGTCCTGGTCCTGGGCCTGGACGGTGACGACACCGAAGATGCCGGCGCCCACGACCGCGGCGGTGGCGCCGGCGACGATGAGACGGTTGCGGGTGCTGAACTTGGTCGACATTGCTGCTCCTGCGGTGTTCTCGGCCGACCGGCGGTGTGCCGTGGCCTGTTGATATCCATCCTGTTCGCGGCGCGGCTCTACCGAATCGTCGTAGTGGCTGCATTTCCACGGCCGGATCGGTCGACACCGGGGTCAACCGATCGGATGACCCGCTGGGGGCGACGTCCAGGGAGAATCGGTGTTTGCCCACGCCCAGTCGCTTTCTCGGCGGCCTCGACCGAGGCAGGATCGAGGTCGACAGGGCGAACCCGCGGCGCTGGCCGCTGACGACACAGGTGGATGACATGACCCAGTTGCACGGCGCCCAGCGCGACGACACGCGACTGCTCGCCGTCATCGTGCACAGCGCGTTCTATGTCCTGCTGGCCGCCTCGCTGTTGCGATTCCTGTTGCGCCACAGCGAAAGTCCGCGCACACCGTGGGTGATCGGCCTCGCGGTGGCCCTGGCTGTCCTCTACGCACTGAGCGAGCTGCGACATTCGAGTCGACTGCTGTGGTTCGTTCTGTTGGTCGTCGCGTGGGCGGTGCTGGTGGTGCTCGCGCCGAGTTTCGCCTGGTGCGCGGTGCCGCTGGTGTACACGGGGCTGCGCATTCTGTCCGAGCGGGTCGCGGTGTCGCTGGTGGTGGTGCTCACCGGGTTGGTGGTGGTCACGCAGGTGCGGCTGGCGGGTTGGGCGGACCCGAATCTGCTGTTGGCGCCGATCGCGGTCGCCGCGGTGACCACGGCGTTGTTCGTCGGGATGCGTCGGCAGGCGCAACGGCAGGCCGACCTCATCGACGACCTGGTGCGGACCAGGCAGCAACTGGCGGCCACCGAACGCCGGGAGGGCACGCTGGCCGAGCGCGAACGCCTCGCGCGGGAAATCCACGACACCCTCGCACAGGGCCTGTCCAGCCAACGCATGTTGCTGCAGGCCGCCGACCTGGTGTGGGACACCGATCCCGAACTCGCGCACACCCACCTTCGTACCGCCGCCGAGATCGCCGAACGTGACCTCACCGAGGCCCGCCGCTTCGTCCACGACCTGGCCCCCGCCGACCTCGCCGCCGGCGGATCACTGCCCGCGGCCCTTGCCGCCGTCGCCGCACGCGAGACCACCGACACGCTGACCGTGCGCTGCCATATAGAAGGCACACCTGGCCCCCTGCCCCAGCGAGTGGAGGCGACCCTGCTGCGCATCGCCCAGGGCGCACTGGCCAACATCCGCGAACACGCCGACGCGAGCACGGCCACCATCACTCTCACCTGCCTCGACGACCAGATCGTGCTCGACATCGCCGACAACGGCCACGGCTTCGACCCCGACGACCTAGCCGACCCCGCCGAACACCGCGGCCACGGGCTGCCCGCGATCCGCGCGCGCGTGCGTCAACTGGGCGGCACCTGCACCATCGAATCCGCGCCGGGCGACGGCACCGTGCTCTCGGCGGCGATTCCGTTGGGGACAACCGGCCGATGAGCCCAGGTCACGCTGTCGGCGCATTACCATCGGATTCCGTGACCACCACCGTGCGCTTGCTGATCTGCGACGATCACGCGGTCGTGCGCGCCGGTCTGCACGCGTTGCTCTCGAGTGCCCCCGATATCGAAGTCATCGGGCAGGCCGCCGACGGTCCCGCCGCGGTCGCGCTCGCCGCGAGCCTGCACCCCGATGTGGTCCTGATGGACCTGCAACTGGGCGGCGACATGGACGGCATCGAGGCGACCCGCCGCATCACCGCTCAGACCCCCGCACCCCACGTGCTGGTCCTGACCACCTACGACACCGACGCCGACATCACCCGCGCGATCGAAGCGGGCGCCACCGGCTATCTGCTCAAGGCCGAGCGCCCCGAGGAGCTGTTCGCCGCCATCCACGCCGCCGCCAGCGGTCACACCACGCTGTCGGCGCCGGTCGCCGCGCGCGTGATGGCCCGAATGCGCAACCCCGGCCCCACGCTGACCGCCCGCGAACGCGACATCCTCGGCCAGCTCGCCCAGGGTCTGGGCAACCGGGAGATCGCCCGCGCGCTACATATCAGCGAGGCCACGGTGAAAACCCACCTGGGCCGCATCTACGACAAGCTCGGCGTCGACACGCGCGCCGCGGCCGTCGCGGTGGCCACCGAGCGGCGTCTGCTCGCCTGAGCGTGCGTGACCGGGCCGCGACTAAGCGGGCGTAAGGGTCGCGGCGCCGAAGGACACGCTGAACCGTTCACACCAGATGCTGACCGACTTCACCGTCGACAGGTCGGTCCCGGCGGGCAGCTCATAGTTCTGATTCCCCTCGTTGCCTTTCAACGACCCGAGGTCGACGTGATCACCGTCGTCGAAGTTGTGCCAGTCGTCGGCGATCACCGGCTGGTCGGACAGCCACACGTGCAGCGCGGGCCCGTCGGAGGTGCGCAGGTCGAGGATGCGCAGCACGATTGTGCCCTCTGACGTGCGCTGCAGCTGCGCGGTGCCCGAGGTGCCGTGCTCGTGCGACACGAATGTCCCCTGCGCGATCACCGGCGGCGGCGCACCGCCGATCGCGGTGATCGGCGCCTCGTTCACGGTCACGGTGGTGAACAACCGCCAAGGTTGGAACAGGTAAAGGCCCACCGACAGGGCCGCGACAAGGCCGACTGCGAGGACGGTGAACAGGGTCCGGCGAACGCTCATGACGCCTCCTTTTCGCCATCATCCCCCGACGCGGCAGGCACAGGGTGCCCGAATTGCCGGGCCGGAAACGTGACCGGCGTCACTAATCAGGCGTGAGCCCAGTCACATTAGAGGCCTTTAAAAACAGGTATGTCATTACGGATTTGTCACGGACGACCAGCGGTGAACACTGTTCCTTTGGACAATATCCGCTACAAAGGCCCTCGTGATCGGTACGTGATCTCAGCGCACATTCCGGCTACATTCGATCACGGCTTGAACAACAAATCCGAGCCGAATCGAATCGCAGAACACCGGAAAGCTTGCCCCGCGATTCGAGGATCCCCGACATTACCTGAGGGGCAGGGACGCGGTAGTTTCCATCACCGAGCCGGTGGGCGCAGGAAGGAATTCAACCTATGTCTTTCAATCGCAAATTCACCACTCGTGCACTCGGACTTGCCGCTGTTGCCGGCGCGATGATCGCCGTTCCGGCCGGTCTGACCACCGCAACCGCCTCGGCGAACAACTGGGATGCCGTGGCGCAGTGCGAGAGCACAGGCAACTGGAACATCAACACCGGAAACGGCTACTACGGCGGCCTGCAGTTCTCGCAGAGCACCTGGGAAGCCTACGGCGGCACCGGCACGGCCGACAACGCCAGCCGTGACGAGCAGATCCGCGTGGCCGAGAACGTGCTGGCCTCGCAGGGCCCCGGCGCCTGGCCCGTGTGCAGCGCCTACCTGTAAGCAGCGCGCACATGTAAGACTTTCCTTGTCGGGAAACGAATTACCCGCTATTCGATGCACACGTCGAATAGCGGGTTTTTTCGTTGTCGGTGCTGTCGAGTCGATACACCGTCAAAGACGCGGCGAGCATGCGGGAATCGGTGGGATCGGCCGGGTCCAGGCCGGTGAGTTCGGCAATGCGGCGCAGTCGATACGTAAATGTATTGGGGTGCACGTGAATCAGTCGCGACGCGGTTTTGCGGTCGGCGCCGTGGACCAGATGCGCTTCCAACGCGTCGATCAGATGCGGGCTGCCCAGTAGTGGAATCACCCGCTGCGCCAGTCGTTCTCGGGCGGGTCCCGGCCGGGTGAGTTGATATTCCAGCAGCAGGTCGTCGAGTCGGTAGCAGCCGCCGGGCTTGCCGCGAAGTCGCGCCAGTTCGGTCAGTTCGGTCGCGTCTTTTGCCGCGGCCGGAATCGCGTCGCGGCTGATCCCGGAGAATTCCGCGAGATAGACCGTGACACCGAATTGCGCGCTCAACCGATCGGCGAGCGCGTCGAACTTCGCCGCGTCCAGGACGTCGGTGTCGGAACTGTTGCCCAGCAACGCGATCCCGCGCGCACCGTCGAAGGTGGCCGGGGTGGTGGTGCCGGTGAGCTGATCCAGTGCCCGCTGCAGCACGCGGATGCGACGGCGAGTCACCAGGTTCGCGGCGGTGCCGGTGCGCGCGGGTTCGCTGAGATGGATCGCCAGCACCGTGTACTGGTCGGCCAGGATCGTGTCCGCGCGCGCGGCCAGTTCCTCGGCGGGCAGCCCGCGCACCAGCGCCGAGCACAGTTCTCGCCGGGCCTCGCGTTCGGCGTGGTAGATCGACTGTTCGACCTCGGTGTAGGTCTCCACCACGGTCATGTTGATGTGGCGCAGCAGGTCGAGCAGTCGGCCGAAGACCCGGGTGAACTCCGCCATTTCCGTGGGCAGCGTGACCGCGGCCGCTTCGGACAGCACCGCCTGCGCCGAGCCGTGGATGGCGCTGATCAGCATCGGCAGCGGGAGCCGGTCCTCGGCGTGCCGCTCCGCGACCGGCGCGACGAACGCGGTGACCTCCGCGCGGGTGAACTCCCGGTCGGCGGCGATCGCCTCGAGCACGGCGCGCCCGCACGCGTAGATGGTGGGCAGTACTTCCGCGGTGAAGTGGCCGTCGGGCAGTTCGGCGGGCGTGGTGGCGCCCAGGCCGTCGACGAGCATGCGCTCGGAAATCTGGGGCCAGCGCGTGAGCAGACGAGCAGTCAGAGCGGGGACTGTGGAAACGGGGTATTCGGCGAGCATCACCCGATTGTGTCCGACGACAGGGCGCAGGGGGGCGATGCGGTCGAAAATGAACAGAACTTGGCTCCCGCGACAATCCCGTCCAGACTTTCTCGGTCCGCAGTGCAGTGACATCACTGTGGCGTGGGTCATAGATTCGCAGAGCGCGTTCGAGCTACCTGTTCGTCGACGCGGATCTACGGAAGTGAAACCCAATGATTGCAACGACGCATCCTCTTCGCCGCGCGCTGTGCGGCATCGGCATCGCCGCGGGCCTGACCGCCGCCTCGGCGTTCGGCCCGGCCACCGCCGCGCCCACCTTGGAACCCACGATCGGCTCGCTGGCCCAGTACCTGGACGCGGGCATGGTCGCCGCCGCCGACGGCCGTACTCCCACCGCCATCGCCGACACCGGCAGCGGCTCCGGTTCGGCTTCGGGCAGCAGTTCGGGTTCGGCGGGCAGCCGCGCCTCCGACGCGGTGGGCGAGGGCCCCGAAATGTCTTCGTACCTAGCCGCTTTCGCCTACGGCCTGCTCAATCCCGATGCCGCGCCGCCCGGCGCCAACCGCTGGGATTGCAAGCCCACCGCACAGAACCCGCGCCCGGTGATCCTGCTGCACGGCACCTGGCTCAACGCCTACGACACCTTCTCCTACCTGTCGCCGCGGCTGGCCGCCGCCGGGCACTGCGTGTTCACCCTGAACTTCGGCAAATCCGGGCTGCTCGAGGCCGGCGGACTCGGCGCGGTGCTGCCGGGGCGCTACGGGGTGGGTCCGATGGCCGACTCCTCGCGTCAGGTCGCCGCGTTCATCGAGCGGGTGCGGGCGGCGACCGGCGCGGACCAGGTCGACCTCGTCGGACATTCCCAGGGCGGCACGATCGCCAACCACTATCTGAAGTTCGAAGGCGGCCAGGGCAAGGTCGGCAAGGTGGTCAGTTTCGGCGGCACCCACCACGGCACCTCGCTGCTGGGCATCGCCACCCTCGGCCGCATGATCAACAACGCCGGCATCGATATTCTCGGCTTCTACCGGCCGATCATCGGCGCGTCCAATGTCGAACAGGCCGTCGGCTCGCCGTTCTACGCCACGCTCAACGCCAACGGTGACACCGTGCCCGGCGTGGATTACACCGTGGTCGGCTCCCGGTACGACGAGGTGATGAACCCCCTCGAGCTGGGCTTCCTGCGGGCGGGCCCGGACGCGACGGTCGGCAACGTCACCCTCCAAAACGGTTGCGAGCAAGACGTTTCCGATCATCTGACGATGATGTACTCGCCGCGCGCCGCCTCGATCGCGCTGCGAGCGCTGGACTCGACCGGCAACCACGCGTTGGCGTGCACGTTCAACCCGTGGTTCTTCGGTGGCGGCGGCAGCTTGTGACCGTTGTAGTCCCCGACGTCGTCTGGAGCGACGCACCGCTGCTGCCGCCGCACGACCCGTTCTACGCCACCCCGCCCGGCATCGACCTGCTCGCGCCGGGCGCGGTGGTGCGGTCGCGGCCGGTGGAGGTGGCGTTGTTCGGGGTGGTGCGGCAGCGGATCTCGGCCTGGCAATTGCTTTACCGCACTTGCGATCTCGACGGTGTGCCGGAAGTCGCGGTGACCACGGTGCTGTTGCCGTGGGGTTCCAGTGCGCGGTCCCGGCCGCTGGTGTCGTTTCAGTGCGCGATCGATGCTGTTGCACCGCAGTGTTTTCCGTCGTATGCCCTGCGCCGGGGTGCGCAGACCCTCGGCTCCATCGCGCCGTTGGAACTGCCGATCATCGCCATGGCGTTGGCGCGGGGGTGGGCGGTGTCGGTGCCCGATCACGAGGGACTCGGTGGTCGGTTCGGTGCGGCTCGGGAGCCCGGATACCGTGCGCTGGACGGGATTCGGGCCGCGCAACAGTTCACGGAGGTGGGCACTGCTGTTGCCCTGTGGGGATATTCGGGCGGTGGGTTGGCGACGGCGTGGGCTGCTGAGCTGGCTGCCGACTACGCACCGGAGCTGAATATCGTTGGCGCGGCGATGGGTTCACCGGTGGGTGACCCCGCTGCCGCGTTCGTGCGCCTCAACGGCGGCTGGTTCGCCGGCTTCCCGGCGGCGTTCGTGGCCGGATTACGGCAGGCCTACCCCGAACTCGGGGCGATGCTCGACGATCGCCTCGACCCGCGATACCGCGACATGCTCCGCGAAGCTGAACAGCGCAGCACCTTCGCGCTGCTGCTGCGCTTCGCCCGCCGTGACATCGCCGCGCATCTGCCCGCCGGAATGGGGGAGTTGCTCGCCGAACCCGTCCTGCGGCGCATCCTCGCCGATATCGAGCCGGGCACCCGCGCACCCGCCGCCCCGCTGCTGGTCATCCAGGGCGTGCACGACGAGGTGATCGCCGTGGCCGACATCGACGCGCACGTGCAGCGCTACCAGCGTGCCGGTGCGACGGTGCGGTATCTGCGGGTGCGCCGAGGTTCGCACCTGCCGCTCGAATTCCTCATCGTCCCAGCGGTTCTCGACTGGCTCACGGACAGATTCGCGGGACTGCCCGCACCCACCGGCACGTGCACCGTCGCGTCGGTGGCCCGTTCGCCGCGCGCCCTGCGCACGCATTTCGCGTTCCTGCGACTGGTTGTGCGGATGCTCGTGGGCCAACCGATCAGTGGGCCGCCCTGAGATAGGCGTCGACGCGCCGCCGCAAGTCGTGCACCGCCAACTCCAACGCGGCCACCAACTCGTCGACGGTCACCCCGCCGGCGGAGTCCACCGTCGGCCGGTACGCGCACAGATCGCGGCGCCCCGCCTCGATCAACATCTGCTGCGCGGACCGCTCGAACCGGTCGATCGTCGCGCGATGGTGGCGGGCACGGGTGTCCTCGTCGAGCCGGTGCCGGGCGATGGCCGCGATCAACGACTGCCGCCGCCGATCCGCTTCGAGAATCTCGTTGTCGCGATGGGTGACCGCCGCCGCGAGCTCGTCCGCGTCGGCCGACTCGACCCGCGCACCCGCGGCAGCCACCCTCGCGCGATGCGTGGACTCACCATCGGCGAGCAACAACCGTGCCTGCTCTTCGAAACACTGTGCGGCCGTGCGCAATCCCGCACGAGCGTGCGCGCTCACCTGGAACACCATCGCCGCAGCGACAGTGAGCCGAACCGCATCGTCCCCCGAAGGTGCCATCCCCGTGTCCCCCAACCACCGGCCGCATTCGCCACCGTCACGATACAGATGCGTCGCGCCCCCGCACCGGTTCGCGCGAACCGCTCGACCCCGCAACGGCATCAGTAGTGGGAAGAGGTTCTCCACGGCCCCGCGCCGCTCGAGTACCTCTGCCCGGGGCAGTGACGGCCGCGCCGCGCACCCAGTGGAGCCGCAGGGGGGTTCCACTGCGGTCCGCGCCGCGCCCTCTCCGGGCACTGCCGAATCCGGCTGCCGAACAAACACTTCCGGCAGCCGGATTCTGTTCAACTCAAACCGGCGACGATCGCATCGCGCACCGGATCACCGACCGGCCGACTCTTCGCGACCCGACGCCAGGCATTGCGCCCCGCGGTGAGCGAACACCGCACCGCCTCGGTGACCGCGCACGCGTGAGTGCTGCCCAGCGTTGCGCTCGGCAGCAGCGAGATCTCGAGATCCTCCGACATCGACAGTGCCCGGCTCACGATCTGGCCCGTGAGCGCGCCGTCGTCCTCGGTGTACAGCACCACGAGCAGTTCGGTGCCCGCACCCGCCGCGACCCGCACGATGTCGCCCGCCACCGCGTGAGTCCCGAACGAGCGCACCGAGATTCGCGTCTGCTGTGCACCGGCGGGGGTTCGGGTGAACTCGATCCCCAACTCCGAGTCGGTGCGCTGCTGCACCGCGCGGGTGGCGGTTTCGCCTTCCGACGACGCGGCCAACGGTTGCACGGTCCAGCCGGGCACCCGCATCACCCGGCGACGCGCACCGAGGTCGGTCACCGTGCCGCGCAACAGTCTTTCCGCGATCCGCGCGCCCACGCGGGCTGCTTCGGCATCGACCGGCGAGTCGGCCTCGGCGAACGCGATCAGCACCTCCACGTCCACGGGCAGGCCAAGACGATCCGGCGCCATCACGATCCCTCCTCGTCGCGGCCGTCGAGCTGAGCGAGCACGGCAGCACGGAGCAATTTCGCACCGGCCGCGCGTAATCGCTTCACCTTCTCCTGGCTGAACTGCAGGTCACGGGCCACTTCGCCCGTGGTCTGCACATCGGTGTAGCTCCCGTCGGGCGCGATCACGAACGTCGCGCGCAGCACCGCCGCGGTCTCCTCGTGCGCGATCGAGGCCAACGCGTCGCGCAGGATGGCCCGGTCGGCGAGCCGGTTCTCCGCGTCACCGCAGGTGGGGTCCTCTAACACCAGCACGGCCGATTCGTAGTCGACCCGATGGCCGGGATGGCGCTTCTCCGCCGTGCGACTGCGCCGAGCCTGCAGCACCTGCCACTGAAGTTTCTTGAGCACCAACGCTTTCCAGTGCCGGATGTGTTCAGTGGGCAGCGTCGCGGTGAGCTCGACCATCGTGTCCTGCGCGATGTCTTCGAAATCGCAGCGCATATCCGGATCGAGTCGATCCAGCACATACCGCGCCTTGGCCGCCGCGTAGCTGGACATGGTCACCAGATCGGCGCCGAAGATGTGGACGACCACCGCCGGGCGCAGGTGTTGCGGCACCTGACCCCACGGGGCACCCAGCCACTGGTCCAAGGGATCGGAACTCAACAGGTACCCCCACTCGACCGTCGATGGGCAAACCATGGCTCGCGCTATGGACGCCGTCGATCCTACCCGCGCGGGTAGGGCCGACATGAGACCGTGTCGCATCGCGAGCCTCCTGCTGCGGTCGATGGGCTCCTACCTAGATGCGGTTGTCGGCCCTAGTGGTTCGTCACTTCGCACACTCGCACAACTGGCGAACCGGAACCGTCTGGCAGCGCGTCATTGTCGGCAGATCCCTTCCGGGACCGAAACGGCACAAGGAGGCCATCGTGAAATGTAGGCAGTCGTGGTGCGACAAACCCCTGCTCACCTGCCGTCGCTGCAACGGCAGCGGGGGCGTGACCAGCACCTGTTCCGGGTGCGGGGGCAACGGCATGGTGTGCCCGGTCCACGGGAAGAGTGGCGCGTGAACTAGCTGGGGCAGGCCGGGGACGAGACCATGAACGAGAACGCGATCTGGCAGTACCAGGCCTTCTCGACCTTCCACTTCCCGTCCTCGGCAACGAAGTTCACGATCACCGGCTGCGGCGGGATGTTGTTGATCGTGACGATGCCGTCGGCGAGCATGCCGGGTGCGGCGGCACGGGTGCCGGTGATGGTGATCGCGATGGTGGCGCCACCCTGGCGCGGGGCGTCGGCGACCCGATTGGGCAGTTCCGGGTCGGCGGCCAGGCCCTGGATGTACTCGAGTTTCTCGGCGTTGGACACCGTTGTGTCGAGCAGTCGCGCCATCAGCGCGCCGATCTCCTCGGCGCCGGCCAACGGCGGTGGGGCGGAAATCTGTTGTGCCACAACCTTTGTCGGCTCGGGCGCGGAGTCGGCGGTGGAACAGCCCGTCGAGAGGGCGATCGCGGACAGCAGTGCCGTCGCGATCAGGCTGCGTGCGGCGGTATGGCGTCTGGACAACGGGCTCCCCCGGGCGATCGGTGATGTGTTGGAATTCAACCCTATCGGGGCATGCCCGGAAGGGTCGGGTGATGCCCGGTGGTGATCGGGGAAGATGTGATGGGCGAATCGACTGGCAACGCGGTGCCCGCGGAGGACGCCGTGCTGACTGGTGGCGCCGTGCTGACCGATGACGCCGTGCTGATCGAGTTGACCGGTGCGTCGCAACGGTGGCTGGCGCTGTGTCGAGCCGCCGTCGCCACCGGGCCCGATGCCACGCACCGCCTGCTCGAACACCGGCGAGAGACCGGGGTCCTGGCCCGGCAGTCGCTAGCTCGCTGGAAGAACCTCACGGCGGACGACGATCCGCTCGAGGAAGAAGCCGAAGACCCCGACGCCCAGGGCCGCCGGATCACCGCGGACCTGTCCGCCGCGCGCGCGATGGCTGTGCTGGCGCAGGCGCTGACCGGGTCGGTCCCCACCGCGCAGGCGTGCGAGGTCTTCCTCGACCACGCCGAACGCGCCGGCCTGACGTCAGTGGGCACCCAACTGCTGCCCGCCGGCATCGCGATCACCAGCGAAAACGCCCCGCTGGGCGATATCGTGCGCCACCTGCTCGGTCAAGGCGGTCACGCGGCCCGTGGTTACGCCATCATGGCCGCGCTGGAACTGGCCGGACGCCGCCTCCCGGTGGTGCGCAGCAGCCGCATCAGCGTGCTGTTCGCCAGCTTCGGCGGTAGTGGGGAAGTGGGCGTACTGCGCCTGGACCAGGTCCGCGGTGGACCCAGCGGCCTGCATCCTGACCCGGCCCGCATGGGCTTCCTACAAGCCGATCGTGAGTTCACCGACAGCATCGAAAGAGCCTGGCGGATCAGCAGATTGGCGGGCACCGACGCGTGCGTGCTGTGGTCGGTCACCACGCACGGCAGCACACCGGCCAACGACATCAGCGGCGCGTCCATGGGTGCGGCGATCGCGGTCGCCCTCGACGACCTGGCGCCGCGACACCCCGTGCTGCGCAAGCTTCGACCACGGCGCCTCGACCCCGAATGTGCTGTGACAGCGGGACTTTCCGGTGCCAACCTGACGGCTGTCGGCGGCTACTCGGGCAAACTGACTGCGGCACAGCGGTCCTCGTTGCGCGTAGTGGTCGCGTCGGAGGCATATCAGGAAGCCGCCGACGAGGCCCCACAGAACTACGCCGACCGAATCTCCGCCGCCCGCACGGTGGCCGAGGCGATCGCCAGAACTCGAACCCGGGCCAACCTCGCGCTGTGGATGGTCTCCGTCGCGGCCGGGCTCGCCGTGCTGCTCGCGGTGGTCTCGGTAACCAACCTCGTCCAACTCCGCATCGAAAATGCCGCTGCGCGAGCGGAATCGAACTCGCGACTGTTCGCCGGTGTCGCCCGCGGCGGCGGCAGTCTCAATCCCGCACTGTCGCAACAGATCGCCCTGGCCGCCTATCGCACCGCCCCGACCGAAGAGGCGCGATCGGCACTGTTGGAGAACACCGCGACCAACGCACCGATCCGAATCAGCCCTGGCGTAGTCCATGGCCGCGGCGTGGTTTTCGACCCCGACGCACCCCGCATCGCCACCACCGCGCAGGGCGAGATGATCGCGATCGGCGAAGCTGACGGCAGCGTGGAACTGGTGCGATCCACCGATACGGGTGTGCACCGGTGGCCGCGGTTCGCCACCGGCAGCGGTCACATCAGAGGGATCGCGATCAGCGCGAACAGCGAATTACTGGCCGTGGCAGGCGATTTCGGGTCGGCGCTGTGGAACATCGCCGACCCCGGTGCACCACATCAGGTGGCGCCGCTGTCGTTGGGCGGCCGGTTGCCCACCTCGGTCGCGCTGAGTCCCGATCTCGAGTTCGTCGCCATCGGCACCCAGAGCGCGACGATTTCCACTTGGCGCCTCGGCGACGACCCCGCCCACCCGGTCGCGTTGCCGTCGCTGTCGATATCGGGACAGCGCGCGGAGGTCGCACTCAGCGATCGCACCCTGGTCGCGGCGGTGCCGTCGCTGTTCGGCGGCACCTGGACCACGACGGTGCGCGCCTGGAACACCGCGACGCTGCACCGTGATCAGCGCCCGGTATTCGACCGTCGCGTCGAACGGCCCGGCGGCGCGGAGGCCAGATCGGTCGAATTCACCAGCGACGGCACGGTATTGGCGGTCGGGCTCAATCCAGGCGAAGTCGCGCGCTGGAAAGTAGGCCCCACCACCTTCGACCCGCTGCCTGCCGTCACGCGCGGCGCCAACGAACACATCGACGTATCGCTGACCACCGACGGTCGATCCGCCGCGATCGTCGGCGGCGACACCAAGGCACGCATCCGCGACCTGAACACCGGCGAGGAACTGGTCACCTTCCCGATCGACATGGTCGCCAGGGCACGGTTCCTGCGCGGCGGAAAGTCATTGGTGACAACAAGTTTCGACCACTCGGTGCACGTGTTCGAACTTCCGGGACCGGTTGTGTCGACCAGTTCGCTGACCCTGTTCCGTCTCCCGCTCGACCAGCCCGCGCTGCCCCACACTCTGTTCCCGCAGCTGCGGATGCTGGCCAGGGCGCCGTGGGCCCCGGATCGGACCCAGTTGGACGGCGACCCCGCCGGCCTGCTCGACGTCGTCGCGATCTCCCCGGACGGAACCCGCGCCGTCACCAGAACCGAAACCATCATCCAGGTATGGGACCTCACGGCGAATCCACGGCCGCTCGGCAACGCGATCAGTGCCAGCGGCGTCGACATCCGTGCCGTCACCTTCAGCCCCGACGGCGCCCTCGCCATCGGCCGCAGCATGACCGAAACCGTCGAAATCTGGGATGTCGCGACAACACCCACGATGCGCACGAGTATCCGCTTCGGGCGCGGCTACCCGACCTCCCTGGCCTACAGCCCCGACGGCGGCCTGCTCGCTGTCGGCAGCCACCGCACCGGCAACGTGAGCGTGTTCTCCACCGCGCCGTCGGCGGCACCGATCGCGCAACTGTCGGGCCTGCACACCCCCGGTCAAACCATGTCGCTGGCGCTGAGTTCGCGCAACACGCTCGCCGTCGGCACGCTGACCGGCGCCTTCGTCTACGAGATCGGCACGCCCGATCTTCGGCAACTCGCGGTTCCCGCCGGAGGCAACGGTTCGGCGGGTTCGGTCGCGTTCGACCCCACGGGCACGCGCCTGGCCATCGACGACATCGTCAGCGGCACCATCGCGCTGTGGGACTACACCGACCCCACCCACCCCACCGTGTACGCCACCATCGGGCGCGGCCATCGCCACCGTCAGCCGATCATGCTGGCCTTCGCCGCGGGCGGCACCCTGCTCACCGAATCCGCCGCCGACGGCACCCTGCGCCGGTGGCGCACCGATGCCGCCGCCGAGGCCGACCGGATCTGCGCCAGCGGCACCACCCCGATCACCCGTGAGGAATGGGCGAAGGCCCTGCCCGGCCACCCCTATGTGAATACCTGCTAGCGAGATTTCGCCATTGTGTGTGACAGTCTGTAGCGGTGCCCCTATTTCCTAGGGCAATGGAAACGGGGCCTTATCAGATGTGTTAATCAGAATTCAACGAAGTTCTCAGTTTTATTTAAGTGGAATTGGGTATCGCGTGAGAACCCCAGGTGGGGATAGCATTGTGTCCGAACTGTTATCAGCGTCACTAAACTGCGAAAACAGTAACTCGCCGCGATTGGGCGTCGATATGCCCTTCGTAAGCCAGCCCCGGCTGGACCTGAAGCGAGAAACAGAGGACTTACTATGATCCCCGTTATCATCGACACCGGTAGTGCCGCTCTGAACGGCCTCTTCGACACCCTCGGCGCCGCACTGCACGGCCTGGTCGACACTCTGTGGACCGGCTCCTTCGGCGGCTGATCCAGCCCCATAGGTCGATGAAACGACCTGGTCCGCGTCAGTGCGTGACCGATGCGAGGGCCCCGCACCTGATGGTGTGGGGCCTTCCGTCGTCAGTGGGTGTGCGGCTCGTGCTTCGCGACGTGTTTCGGGCTGTGGCCGTCCCCGCAGGGGTGTGAGTCGCGCTTGCCGATGTCGAGCAGTTTCGGGCTGGCGTGGTCGACCTGCAGGGTGACGTGCTCGATGTGGTGGTCGTGGTCGAGCATGTGCGCGATGTCCTCCCGGACCGCGTGGCAGTCGTAGGAGGGTTCGACCAGCACGTGCGCCGACAGCGCGGGGGAGCCCGACGTGATCTCCCAGATGTGCAGGTCGTGCACCTCGGTGACGCCGTCGCGCGCGGCCATATCGCGGCCGATCTGCGCGGGGTCAAGGTGCTCGGGGGCGGCCTCGAGGAAGATCCGGCTCGAGGCTTTGATCAGCCCGATGCCCGCCTTGATCATCAACGCGACCACGATCAGCGTGGCCACGACGTCGGCCTGCACCCAGCCGGTCAGGATGATGATCAGACCCGCGACGGCGGTGGCGATGAACGCGAACAGGTCGTTGAGGATGTGCTGGTACGCGCCCTCGACGTTGAGGCTGGTGCGATCCGCGCGGCTGATCATCCAGGTGGCGAGCACGTTCACCACGACGCCGACCAGCGCGGTGATCAGCACCAGCCACCCGTGCACCTCCGGCGGCTCGAACAGTCTGCGAATCGCCTCGTATCCCAGCCACAGCGCCAGCAGCAGCAACGTCAGGCCGTTGGCCTGCGCGGACAGGATCTCCGCGCGTTTCCAGCCGAACGTCATCCGCCCGGCGGCGGGCCGCGCCGCGAGCCGGATCGCCCACAGCGCCAGCGCGATCGAAGCGGCATCGGTGGTCATGTGCGCGGCATCGGACAGCAATGCCAGCGAATCGGCGATGATGCCGACGATCACCTCACCGATCAAGAACGTGACGATCACCGCCAGCGCCCCGGCCAGCCAGCGCCGATCGCTGTCGGCCGAAACCCCGTGGTCGTGCCCGTGCCCTGCACCCATGTGCGTGCCCCTCTCCGTACGATTACCGCAATCGTATGCATACATCGCTATGTATGCAATTCGTTCTTGGTCGGTCGTGATCGGCGCTGGTCACCGGTGGTGGCAGTGTCGTGCTCCAGCATAGGGAGCGAAGGCGTCAGGGGCGCCAGCCGGAGGTGGCCAGCCACGTCGGCAGATCCTGCAGGCCGGGGTGCTGGACGCGCAGGGCGGTGAGGTCCAGTGCCTCGTCGGGGCGCTCGTTGAAGAAGGTGAACATCTTGGCGACCTGCGCGTCGAAGGCGCGCACCGCCTCGATCGGCACCTGGAAACTGCGCGCGGGCCGCCCGGCCGCGAGACCGAATGTCCGCGCGATCTGCGGCGGGGTGAGTCGGTCGCCGGCGATGGACACGGTGCGGCCCAGGTACTCCTCGGGGTGCGTCAGGGCCAGCGCGGCGAACGCGCCGATATCGCGCACCGAGATCAGCGACAGCGGAATATCCTCGCGCACAGCCAAATTCAGCACCAGCGTGCCCGAGTCATCGAGCACCGGGCGGTTGAACGACGCGAAATTGTCCATGAAGAACACCGGCCGCAGGATGGTGGCGGGGACCCGCTGCGCGGTGAGATAGGCCTCGAGATGTTCCTTGGCCGCGTAGTACTCCACGCCCGAGTTCTGGCCTGCCCCACGCAAAGAGCTGTAGACCAGGTGCTCGATGCCGCTGTCGCGGGCCAGGTCGATCACCGTTTCGCCGCGGCGCTGTTCGGCGGCGATGCCGGCCTCGGTGATATTGACGCCCTCCATCATGGTCAGCATCAGGAACACGCTGCGGCTGCCGTCCATGGCGTCCTTGACACCGGCCTCGTCGTCGAGATCGCCGACCACCAGCTCTGCGCCCTGCGCCTGCAGCGCTTTCGCGGCTGTGGACTCCGGGTCGCGCACGAAAGCCCTTACCTGCTGGCCCTTTTCGAGCAATGCTCGGGTTGTCGCCCGCCCCTGCTGACCTGTCGCGCCGATGACCAGAACGGGTCCGTTGTTGTTACTCATCGTCGTACTCCCTTGTCGTGGATGACCTTTCGTGATCACCTCGTAAATACGACGGTAAAGCGATGCGCCGCGCTGGTCCTGGCACCGATACTGCTACCCAGAACATTGCTGTTCGTGACAGACGAACGGAGCATCATGAGCGAGAATCGCCGCGCGGAACTGGCCGCCTTCCTGCGCGCGCACCGCGCCAGGCTTCGCCCCGCCGACGTCGGCCTGCCCGGCGACCTCGAACCCGGCCGCCGCCGCACCCCCGGCCTGCGCCGCGAGGAGGTTGCCGAATTGGCCGGCGTGAGCCTGACCTGGTACACCTGGCTCGAACAGGGTCGCAAGATCAGCACGAGTTCACAGGTAATCAACGCTCTCGCAAGGGCTTTGCGCCTCGACGAACCCCAACACCGGCACCTGCGCAGACTGGCCGACCTCGCCGAACCCAAACCCGTGGCCATGCCCGCGAGCGGCACCGACCGGCTGCAACGACTGGTCGACGCGCTGTCGCCCTCGCCGGCAGTAATCCACGACGCGCGGTTGGACTT
Organism: Nocardia sp. NPDC058640; assembly: GCF_042716995.1. Classification (NCBI taxonomy): domain Bacteria; kingdom Bacillati; phylum Actinomycetota; class Actinomycetes; order Mycobacteriales; family Nocardiaceae; genus Nocardia; species Nocardia sp. NPDC058640. Next base: position 555,805 of record NZ_JBHXRG010000001.1, on the reverse strand, counting down.
CGTCGTATGGAATCGCGCCTACGCGTTCGTGCGCACCGACCCGGCGCAACTGCCGCCCGGACAACGAAACCTGCTGTGGTGGATGCTGACCGACACCACCAACCGTGCGGCGATGCGCGACTGGGAACGCGCCGCCCGCGCCATTCTGGGACAACTGCGCGGCATCGTCGGCAGTCGACCCGACGATGCCCGCCTGGCAGGCCTGGTCGCCGCGCTGTCGGTGCACAGTGCCGAGTTCCGCAGCTGGTGGGCCGACTACGAAATCGCCGAATTCCGGCCGACCACAGTGCATCTCACGCACCCAGCGGTCGGTGAGATCGACCTCGAGCTGTTCCAACTGCGCCTGGTCGAGGACCCCGACCTGCTGCTGATCGTGCAACGCCCGGCTACCGACAACGACCTGCGTCGAGTGCGCGCGCTACTCGATCACTCCTGATCAGGCCAATTTTCCGCCACGATCACCCGGTCCGCGGCGTACTTCTCGGCGACCACGCCACTGGGGTAGGTCGGCCAGAACGACACCGCGCCGGTCGCCTTATCGATCACATACACCGAACCGCCGATCGGCACCGGTCGATCCGCCGGCGCGTGCAACGGCGCAACCTCGAAAACAGTGAAACCACTGTCGAATTCGACAATCTCCCGGTCGTGTCCCGGCAATTCGGCAGGCAGATGTCGCGCCGCGACGCGGATGGCCTCGGCTCGGTCGACCGGGGTCTGCGCGTCGGTCGGATATGCATGGATGTCCACGCACTGATCGTGCCCGGTTTCGCCGGAAAAATGGGCGGGCCCGAGAAATGGACGGGGCCCGGCGTCCCTGCTCCCCCCTCCTGGAGCAGGCCCGCCGGGCCTCGCTGTACCTACTGTCCGGTACGGGCCCAGCAGGATCCTGAACAGACGCTTAAGGCTGTCGTTATCCGGCCGGGTGGATGACTCGCCGCGGTTACTTCGAGATTTGCCAGAAGTTGCCTGATCCGGGCCCTGATCGCCCATTCGGTCATCCGATCAGCGGTTTCGGATACTTCCATCCAGTTACATTTCGGTAACTGTGCTTGCCCTGTGGTTATCAACGTTGCAAGAGTGAACTACTGGGTTTGGTGTTACCAGGTGTTACCAATGGGAAGGGAGGGGTGCTCCGTCCCCGGAGCGCCGACCGAACATGCAACCAAACATCATCAAGGCCGGAATCTGCTCGACCGTGTCCGCCGCGGTGGTGGTGTCGCTGTCGGGGTTGGTCCCCATGACCGCCAACGCCGCGCCGGAGCCGGCGGCCGGCACGCAGCTCGCAGGCAAAACGATCTTCCTCGACCCCGGTCACCAGGGGACCGCGCACACCGAAGACCTCAGCCGCCAGGTCGACAACGGTCGCGGCGGCACCAAGGACTGCCAGACCACCGGGATGACCTCGCTCAACGGCATCCCCGAGCACACCATCAACTGGGATGTCAGCCAGCTGGTGAAGGCCTCGCTGCAGGCACTGGGTGCGCAGGTGGTGCTCAGCCGCGCCGACGACACCGGGTGGGGTGGTTGCGTCGACGATCGCGCCCGCGCCGCCAACCAGTCCGGTGCCGACGTGGCGGTGAGCATTCACGCCGACAGCGCGGGCCCCGACCAGCACGGATTTCACATGATCGTGCCGGAACTGCCGATCCCTGACGCGATCGCCGACAAGGCGCAGTCCGGTGGTGGTCGACTCGCGTCCAGTGCCGTGCGCGACGCGTATCTCGCCGCGGGTTTCTCGCCCGCCAACTACGCGGGTGTCAAGGCAGGTCTGCAGACCCGCGCGGATGTCGCCGGTCCGGCGCTGACGCAGGTGCCGATGGTGTTCGTGGAGATGGGCAACGGTGCCAATGTCGATGACGCGTCCCGGCTGGAATCGCGCGAAGGGCAGCTCGAGCACGCGGTGGCCATCGCGACCGGTGTTGTCGGGTTCCTGCTGAACAAGCCGATTCCGGCGTTGGCCGGTGCGCCTGCTCGGGTGCCGGTGGCGACGACCACGCAGGCGCCGAAGCGGGCGCCCGCGGGGGAATCGACGCAGGCTCCGGGTGGGAATCAGAACGGCGCCGCCGAGGAGCCCAGTGCGCCGCCTGCCGAGGATCCGTCCGTGCCCACGGAAGGTTCTACGACGCCACCGATCGACGAGCAGACCCCGCCTCCGCCGAACGGGAACTCGCCGTCCGAGGAAGCGACCCCGCCCAACGCGCCCGTGGTGCCCGCGCAGATCCCCGCGCGTGCCCCGATCGCCGATCCGGTTCCGGTCGCCCCCGTGCGCACCGCCGCCCCCGGCGATCCGCCCCGTGCGGCGGCCCCGCAGACCCCGTCCGAACCGTCCGCGCCCACTCCGAAGAAGCGCGGAACCACTCCGAAAACCCAGTCGCCTTCCGAGGATCCCGGGCTCGATCTGAGCACTCTCGGCGCCCCGGTCACTGCCGTGATGGCGTTGCTGATGCCACTCGCTGAGGCGTTGGGCATGGACGAATCGACCATTCCCGGTCAGCTGATCAACCTGGTGTACACGCTGGTAGGGATGGTTTTCGGCCCTAGCTGACGGTGCTGTCCGACCACACTGCCCACTCCTGATTCGGGAGTGGGCAGTGTGCGTTCGGCGTGCGGGTCGGTGGCCTGGTCGACTTCGGTCGTGCGCGAAGGTGGCAGCATGGTCCGGGTGATTCCTGTGGTGATCGTGGCGGGGTTTCTCGGCTCGGGGAAGACGACCCTGCTCAACTACCTGTTGCGCAACAATCGCGGCACCCGGATCGGGGTGGTCGTCAACGACTTCGGCGCGGTGAACATCGACGCGATGCTGGTGGCCGGGCAGGTCGACGCGATGGTGTCGCTGGGCAACGGCTGCGTGTGCTGCGCGGTGGACGTGTCCGAACTCGACGACCTGTTCGGCCAACTGGCCCAACCCCGCAGTGCGGTGGACGTGATCGTGGTCGAAGCAAGCGGCCTGGCCGAACCGCGCAACCTCATCCGCATGGTGATCGCCAACCCGAACCCCCGCATCGCCTACGGCGGCCTGGTCGAGGTGGTCGACGCCGAACAGTTCACCACCACCAGCGCCCAGCACCCAGAGCTGGTGACGCATCTGGGCATGGCGGATCTGGTGCTGGTGAACAAGGCCGACCGCGTCGAGCCCGAGGCACTCGCCGCGTTGCGCGAACAGATCACCGAATGGGTCGGCCAGGTGCCGGTCTACGCGACCACCCACGGCCGCATCGATCCAGGCCTACTGTTCGACGACCGAGCTCCGGAACAACCAAAAGTGGCCCAGCAGTTGAGCTTCGACAGCCTCCTGGACGACCACGATCACGACGACCCCGACCACCACCATCTCCACGACGACTACGTCTCACTGTCGTTCACCAGCGACCGTCCACTGAATCCCCGTGCGCTGGTGAGCTTCCTGGAAGACCCACCCCCAGGTCTGTTCCGCGCCAAGGGATGTGTCGAATTCGCCGTAGCGGGCGAACGCCGCAAGTTCGAACTCCACCTGGTCGGCCGACACATAGTCTTCACCTCGAGCACCTGGTCGCGCGGCGAACAACGCGTCTCGAACCTGGTGCTCATCGGGGCGGGTCTCGATGCCGACGCCGCACTGAAACGCCTGCACGACACCATCTTCGAGGGCGAGACCCAGATGGACGAGCAAGCGCTGCTGGGCGTGTGGCGTTACACACCGAGCGAGGTCTAACCGCAGGCGTTGACCCACTCGGAGAGGCCGTCTGCGAACAGTTGACGCTTCCAGATCGGCACTTCGTGCTTGATTCGGTCCACGAGTTCGGCGCACACGGTGAATGCCTCGGCCCGGTGCGGTGCGGCGACTGCCACCACGATCGCCAGTCCGCCGATGGTGAGCGAGCCGACGCGGTGCGTGGCCGCGACCGGAAGTCCGCTCTTTTCAGCGACTTCCGCGCAGATCGCGTGGAGGAAACGCTGGGCTTGCGGGTGGGCGGAGTACTCCAGCGAGGCCACTGCCTGCCCGCCGTCGTGGTTGCGCACCTTGCCGGTGAACACCACGACCGCGCCGAATTCCGGTCCGTCTACAGCGTTTTCGACCGCCTGCGGGTCGAGGTCCTGGTCGCTGATCGTTGCCAGGCGAACGTCACTCATGGTTGCCGCCTCCGGCTACTTGTGCGAGCAGATGATCCAACAGTGGTTCCAGCACGGCGATTCCGTCCTTCACCCCACCGGGTGAACCGGGCAGATTCACCACGACCGTGCGACCGGCCAGCCCGGCGACGCCACGGCTCAGGGCGGCCAGCGGGAACTTCGCGGTGCCGCGCTGCCGGATGGCTTCGGCGACACCGGGCAGTTCACGGTCGAGCACGGCGAGGGTGGCCTCGGGGGTGGCATCGGTGGGGGAGGCGCCGGTGCCGCCGGTGGTGACAACGAGAGCGGGCTGCTCGCTCAGGGCATCGGCCAGCCCGGCGGCGATTCCGGCGTCAGCGTAGACGAGCGGGCCGCGCACCGAGAAGCCTTGGGCGGTAAGCCATTCGGCGAGGACGGGACCGGTCGTGTCGGTGCGAGTTCCCGCCGCGGTGCCGGTCGACGCGACGACTACGACGGCTGTGCGTGAAACAGACTGCGCCTCAGTCGAATTCGGCGCAGGAATTTCATCTGAGCCCGCGGCGACATCAGCGGCCCGAGCTTCCGGCCGCACCCAATGCCCGTGCTTCCCACCCTCTTTGGTGATCAGCCGAATCCCGTTCATCACCGCACCGGGATCCACCGCCTTCACCATGTCGTGCAACGTCAACCCGGCAACCGCGACCGCCGTGAGAGCTTCCATCTCGACCCCGGTGGGCCCCTTGGTCTTCGCCGTCGCCTCGACCGTGATCGACGTTTCGGTGAATCCGAACTCCACCTTCACCGACGACAACGCCAGCTGATGACACAGCGGAATCAACTCGGAAGTCTTCTTCGCACCGGCGATTCCGGCCAACCGTGCCGTGGACAGCACGTCCGCCTTGGGCATCCCCTCGGCGCGCACCAGCGCGACAACTTCGGCCGTGGTGTGCAATTCGCCTGCGGCGACGGCGATCCGGGTGGTCTCGGCTTTCGCGCTGACATCGACCATGCGCGCGCGACCCTCACGGTCGACGTGGGACAACTCGCTCATAACGACAAGATTCGCACAGGCACACCGGCGGCCAGCGAGGTGACCTCGGCAGGCACGTCGACCAGCACGTCGGCCCAGGCCATTCCGGCGATGAGATGCGAGCCGGGACCCGAGATCACCTCGACTCCGTCCTCGGTCAGCAGGCCGCGCAGATACTGGCGACGACCTGCGGGGGAGCGCACCGGCGTCAGCAGTGTCACCTCGCGGCTCACCACCTCCGGCAGACCGCCCAGCGCGCGCACCGCGGGTCGCGCGAACACGGCGTACGACACCATCGTGCTCACCGGATTACCCGGAAAGCTGAGCACGGGCACCCCGTCGACCACGGTGTATCCCTGCGGCCCGCCCGGCTGCACCGCGACGGACCCGAATGTCCCGCCCAACGGGCCGAGCACATCCTTCACGACCTCGAAATCGCCCTTCGACACCCCGCCGGAGGTGAAAACCAGGTCGGCGACAGCGGTGGCGGCGTGCAGCACCGACGTGAACAGCGCCGGGTCGTCGGTGCTGTGCGCGACCTCGACCACCTCCACACCGTCCGCGCGCAACGCGGCAGCCAGTGCGATGCCGTTCGAGTTGTAGATCTGGCCCGGCCGCAAAACACTGCCCGCGGGCTGGAGTTCGTCACCGGTGGTGATGCACACCGCACGTAATCGAGTCAGCACCGGCACCGTCGGCAGCCCGACAGCCGCCAACGCCGCGATGTGCCGGGGCGCGAGCACCGTGCCCGCCCGCGCCACCAGCTCACCGGTTCGCACATCGGTCCCGGCCTCGCGCACGAATTCGCCACGCCCACGGCCACGTTCGACCACGATCTGACCGTCCGCGGCCCGCACGTCCTCGACCGGCACCACACAATCGGCACCGGGCGGCATCGGCGCACCGGTCATCACCTTCAACGCCGCACCGGTCGGCAACGCGTCGGTGCCCGGCTTGCCCGCCGCGACCACGCCGGCGACCGGCAACGTCACCGGCGTGACGGCCACATCCGCGGCGCGCACCGCGTACCCGTCCATCGCGGAGTTCCGGAACACCGGCAGGTCGATCGGCGACACCACATCGGCGGACAGGGTTCTGCCGAGCGCGTCGGGAACCGGCACCTGCTCGTCGGGCCGGGCGGACAGGTGGGCCAGTAGCGCGGCGACGGTGTCGCGGTACTCGTCGACGCTGCGTGCCGACGCGGTAGTGGGCCGGGGAGTCATACAGTCAGCCTAGTAGGCGCGAACGGCCCGCATTCCTCGGACTTTGGCGCACGTGCGCTGGTACTCCCGGCGCGGTTCGCGTCGCTCACGGTGGCGGGTCGCGCGCGGTGAGCTGACGAGTTCATGACCAATCGGCCCGGCTCCCGGAATTCATCCGACCTCACGGGTCATACTGGACAGATGACGCTGGTCCAGATGGGGATTCCCGCTGTGCGCTCGGAGCGGCCGTCCCTGGACGGCAGACCCGACACGCCGTACCTCGTCGACCGCTTCGGCCGGACCGCCCGTGACCTGCGCGTGTCGATCACCGAGAAATGCTCGCTGCGCTGCACGTACTGCATGCCCGAAGAGGGCCTGCCGCCGATCCCGCGCGACGAACTGCTCACCGCCGACGAGATCGTGCGCCTGGTGTCCCTGGCAGTGCGCGAGTTGGGTGTGAAGGAAGTGCGGTTCACCGGCGGCGAACCGCTCATGCGCCGCGAACTGGAACAGATCATCGCGGGCTGTCACGAAGCGGTACCCGAAACGCCGCTGGCCATGACCACCAACGGCGTCGGTCTCGAACACCGCATCCACAAGCTCGCCGCCGCCGGCCTGACCAGGGTCAATGTTTCCCTCGACACCGTCGACCGGGAAGATTTCACCCGTCTGACCCGCCGCGACCGCCTGGAATCGGTGCTCAACGGCATCCGAGCCGCGCGCGACGCGGGCATGGCGCCGGTGAAGGTCAACGCCGTGCTGATGCGCCAGAACCTCGAAGGCGCGGCCGACCTGCTCGCCTGGTGCCTGGCCGAACAGGCCGAACTGCGCTTCATCGAGGAAATGCCCCTCGACGCCGACCACGAGTGGGCCCGCGACCACATGGTCACCGCCGCCGACCTGCTCGACGTGCTCGGCGAACGCTTCACCCTCACGCCCACCGCCCGCGTTGACCCGTCCGCCCCGGCCGAGAAATGGCTGGTCGACGGCGGCCCCGCGACCGTCGGCATCATCGCCTCGGTCACCCGCAAATTCTGCGACACCTGCGACCGCACCCGCCTGACCGCCGACGGAATGCTGCGCTCGTGCCTGTTCAGCGACCAGGAATTCGACGTGCGCACCGCACTGCGTTCCGGCGCCGACGACGACGAGGTCGCGCAACTGTGGCGCGGCGCGATGTGGCAGAAATGGGCCGGTCACGGCATCGACGCCGCCGACTTCGTCCCCCCGGAACGCACGATGGGAGCCATCGGTGGTTGAGGTCCGCTATTTCGCCGCCATCGCCGACGCGGTCGGTAAGAACACCGAATCCCTGGACCTCCCAGCAGGTTCCACCATCGCCGACCTACGCACCACCCTCGCCGCCACCTACGGCTCCGACGTAGACGGCCTCGTAGCAGTCTGCGCCTTCCTCATCGGCGACGAACTCACCCGCGACCCCACCGCCATGCTCCGAGACCGAGTAGACGTCCTGCCCCCCTTCGCCGGCGGCTAGTCGTGGTCCAGAGCAAAGCCCCCGACGTCGCGACCTACCTGGCCGAACTCCCGGAAAACCGCCGCGAGCCCCTGACCAGGCTGCGCGACCTGTGCCGCACAGAACTCCCCGGCTTCACCGAGGCCATGTCCCACGGAATGCCGGCCTACGAACGCAACGGCACCCCCGAAGTAGCCTTCGCCAGCCAAAAGCACTACATCTCCCTCTACCTACTCAACCCCAATATCCGCGAAGCCTTCACCACCCGCCTCGCCGCCCATGACATGGGCAAAGGCTGCCTCCGCTTCCGCAAAGACCCGGACTACGACCTCGTCCGAGACCTGTTGCGCGCCACGGCTTCCGGCAACAGCGCAGACATTTGTTGATCGGCCGATAGTCGGCGTCTCCTCGATCGAGACCGCCACAATCAGAGGGCAGTGGGATGAACTACGACTGTTTCCACGAGGCAGACCAGGACATGGAGGTCCTGTTGGGCGCTGCCTTGGACGGAACATGGGTTCGGCTACGGAAACGAGCCGACCCCTGGGGCGAGGGCGGAATCTGTGCCTGTGTCCAGATCGGGGCTCCTGGGCTGTCGGCGGCTGTGCACAACGTGACTCTGTCCGTCATGGGCGAGGGCAATCTGGTCTCATTCTTCGATGACCTGGCCGACAACTTCGCCGGCTGGGAAGGTGCCCTTGTCTGGGAGGGTATGAACCACGACCTCCGGGTCGAGGCAGTCTTCGGTTCTCGGGGCTATGTGGGTCTGACGTGGACTGTCAGGCCGTGGCGGCATGCGGACGGCAACTGGACGGCATCCACGACGGTGGTGGTGGAAGCGGGCGAACAGATGTCGCGACTCGCGGCGGACCTCAACCGGGTTCTCGGCGACCCTCCTGAGGATTTGAGCCCTGGACAGTCGCGTTGAAAGCTGTTCGACCACTGCACCTGAGGTAGCGGCATTCCATCGAGACCCGTTGCACGCCAGCCGTTCTGGTGAGTGGAGGTCTGGTCAGCCGACTCGCGCGATGTCGTGGACCTCGCTACGCTCGCCGACGTGCCGGGGCTCGGCGTGCGTTTCGAGAAAGTGTGTTTGCCGTGTCGCTGGGGATGGTCGTGGTCATGGTGGTGATGGGCCTGCTGGCCTATCAGCGCGGGTTCAACCCGTTTGCGTGGATTCTTGCCGCGGGGTGCTTGGGGGCGCTCGTGTTGTTCTTCTTGCCCTCGGCGAAGGAAGTCGGTCTGGACGCCGAGGCCAAGCGGGTGCGCACGCAGCGCGGCAACCTCGTCGGCGGTTGCTTGACCGCGCTGACGTTGCTCGCTGGTCTGGTCGGGTTCGTCGTCGGACTGACCGAGGCGATCTCGGCTTAGCGCCACCAGGTGTCGAGGGGGGTTACCGGGACGGTGCGCTTGTGGCGGGTGTTGGTGAAGATCGATTCCACGCGGGCTGCCACCTCGGGGGTGACGTCTTTGCCTTCGAGGTAGTCGTCGAGGTCGGCGTAGCGCAGGCCGAGGGCTTCCTCGTCGGGTAGGGCGGGGCGGTCGTCTTCGAGGTCGGCGGTGGGGACCTTCGACCAGATGCTCGCGGGGGCGCCCAGCTCTTGGAGTAGGGCGGCACCTTGGCGCTTGGTGAGGCCGGTGAGGGGGGTCAGGTCGACGCCGCCGTCGCCGAACTTGGTGAAGAAGCCGGTGACCGCTTCGGCCGCGTGATCGGTGCCGACCACGAGCAGGCCTTCCTGACCTGCGAGGGCGTACTGGGCGACCATCCGCTCGCGTGCCTTGATGTTGCCGCGCACGAAGTCACGCAACCGCTCCTGGTCCAGCGCACCGGCGACCTCGAGACCGACCGCGTCCGCGCTGGCGCGAATGTTCACCACGACCGTGCGATCGGGGTCGATGAAGTTCAGGGCGACCTGTGCGTCGTGCTCGTCGGCCTGCACGCCGTAGGGCAACCGCACCGCGAGGAACTTCGCGTCGACACCGTCGGCACGTAATTCCTCGACGGCCAGCTGACACAGCCGCCCGGCCAGCGCGCTGTCCTGCCCGCCGCTGATCCCGAGGGCGAACCCCTTGGCCGGGGTGGTGGCCAGGTAGTCCTTCAGGAAGTCGACGCGCTGTCGCACCTCCTGCTTGGGTTCGATCTCGGGCCGCACACCCAATTCGGCAATGATCTGTTCACGCAGTGTCCCCATACCGCTCACTGTACTTGCGACACAGGCGAAACCACCCGGCGAACGAGCCATTCCCAGTTGTCGCCGATCTGTTCGCGCGAGTAGCCGAGGACGTCGACCTGGTGGATCACCAACGCCGCCGACAAGGTGGACAGCAGCGAGTCGGCGATTATGGGTATCTCACCGTCTACCCGGGCCGCGTTCAGCAGCAGCGCGACGTGCGCCTTGTGCAGGGCATACGGTCCGGCACCGAACCGCCCATCGGCCTCCGCGGCACGGTGCAGATCCCCTTCGACCTCGATGTCGAGCAGCCTGGTGCGTCCGAACGCGATCAGCCGGTCGACCGGACTCGCCCCCGGCCCCAGCGGGGCGGGTCCGAACATGAACGCCGCCTGGAACTTCTGCTCGGAGTGATCGAGCAGGGCCAGCATCAGCCCGGTGCGGTTGCCGAATCGCCGGAACACCGTCCCCTTGCCGACGCCCGCACGCTTGGCCAGCGCGTCCATGGTGAGGCTGTCCACGCCGTGCTCGCGCACCAACTGCTGGGCCGCGTCCAGCAACAGGGCGCGGTTGCGGGCGGCGTCGGCGCGTTCGACCGGTTCGGCGCTACCGGGCAGGGGTGACCCGATGCCGGGCGGTGGTGACCCGATGCCGAGCAGGGTCGGCTCGTCGGACCTGGCTGTGCTGGGGCTCACGCCGCTCACACGTCCTCCGCGGGAAGAAACCGGACCGAGGTCCGGTTAGTATCGGATGAAACTTGGAACATCCCACTGAGTACACCAGGAGTCGCCATGAGCGAGACCCGCATCCTCACACTCGCCACCATCGGCGAACGCTTCGGGCAGACCCATCCGGCGCGGGACGCGCAGGCGCTGACCCAACTCGGCGCGACCGTGCACGAGCTGGTCGCCGCCGCCAACGACACGCTGATCTCGGCGTAAGCTGGGCGTTCGGCCGGGGGGGGGGGGGGCAAGCCGGGGGGGGGCCCCCCCCCAGGGGGGGGAGTGGTGTGTTAGTTAACACGGCGAAGTTTAATATTAATTATAAAACAAATTTATAAGAAGGCCCGGGGGGGGACCTGGG